>DDWO01000011.1:0-21585 GCA_002345705.1 Acholeplasmataceae bacterium UBA2284
CTTCCAAGAGTACACATCGACGAAGCTGTTTGGCACCTCGATGTCGGCTCATCACATCCTGGAGCTGGAGTTGGTTCCAAGGGTTGGGCTGTTCGCCCATTAAAGTGGTACGAGAGCTGGGTTCAGAACGTCGTGAGACAGTTCGGTCTCTATCCGTCGTGGGCGTTGGAGATTTGAAGGGAGCTGCCCCTAGTATGAGAAGACCGGGGTGGACATACCACTGGTGTACCAGTTGGCCTGCCAGGGCCATAGCTGGGTAGCTATGTATGGAAGGGATAAACGCTGAAAGCATCTAAGCGTGAAGCCCACCTTAAGATGAGATCTCCCAATTTAGTAAGACCCCTTATAGACGATGAGGTTGATAGGCCAGGTGTGGAAGTCCAGTGATGGATGAAGCTGACTGGTACTAATAGGTCGAGGACTTAACCTTTAAAAGACTTTTACGAAAAGAATTTATCTAGTTTTGAGAGATGTCTGGTGACGATGGCGAAGTGGTCACACCTGTTCCCATACCGAACACAGAAGTTAAGCACTTCAGCGCCGAAGATAGTTCCAAGGAGCGAAAATAGGACGTTGCCAGGCATACCTCACTTATTTTAAACTTTATTAAGCAGCGCCTAATAGGCCTACATAGCTCAGTTGGTTAGAGCACCTGACTGTTAATCAGGGGGTCCCAGGTTCGAGTCCTGGTGTGGGCGCCACTTAAAATCACGAACGGCAACTATGCCGTTTTTTTTAATTTTTAGATTGCTAGTTATTTATAATTTTGTTACAATTGGTATAGATAAATCATTTCTAGGGGGTACTATATATGCGATGTAAGATCTGTGGGAAGAATCATGCTGATGATGCTTTGGTTTGTGACAATTGTGGTCAGTCCTTTGATGGAAGAACAAAAGTAAATACCAAAAAAGATATTTATGTTAACAACATCAGTCTACTATTATTAATGGGCTTAATTCATGCATTAGGTGGTCTTGTTTTATTGGCTCTAGCTATCAAGGGTGGTCTTCCTTATTTAATTGGAGCATTTGCATCCTTTCTCAATGCTGCAATTTTTATTTCAATAGATTCTAGATTATCTAGACTTGAAGAAGTGAATCGTATAAATGAAGAAAAATTTAAAAAAAATGTTTATGAAAAAAGTTAATAGGTTACTCATCATATTCAATTTTATGATGATTGGATTTTTCATGAGTGCTTGTCAAAATGACATAAAAATTGATTTGATAGGTCAATGGCAGGTCGTAGAGCATAATGGAGAAGAAGTTGTTGAGTTTAATCCCTATTACCATCATTTTCTTACTTTTAATGAAGATAACACATTCAAAATGCAATCCTCGTATGATCACCCCAATCAAGATTTTGATTACAAAAGAGGTTGGTTTCCAAGAATTAGCAATCGTTTGATTAAACTATATTCAATCAGTAACCTAGTTGGAACCTACACCTTTGAGAATAATATCATTACACTATATGATCAAAATCAGGAACCATTTTCTCACGAGATGATCTATGAATTAAAAGGGTCTAGAATTTCAAGAGTCTCTGAGAATAGTTATGCAAAATTTGTCTATGAAAAATGTGAATATGTTCCTATGCAGGACATGATGCAAGGAACTTGGCATTTAGATATAACAAGCACGAATAAGCTATCAGAGGATGATATTGTATTAAATGGCATCATGAAGATTAAGATTTTTAATGACTATATTTCTTTCTATGGTCTTTATTCACCAACTAGCACTTTATCCGTGAAGTATTATCCAGGTGAAAGCACATTTTTATTACTTTTCGTAGATACTGATGAACTAGTTATTGGCTATATTGTAGAAAATGCAATGCACATCGTTTCAAAAAATAGTTTTCATCTAGTTTATATTAAAGAACAAGAGACAAATGAGTAATAAAAAAGGCTAACCGATTTGGTTAGCCTTCATTTTTTATTTGAATAAGAATTTTAAAATTGGATCGATTTCTGCTAGTATTGGAACAATAATCAATGAAACAATGCTCATTAGTTTAATTAAAATATCCATGGATGGTCCAGCAGTATCCTTAAATGGGTCACCAACAGTATCACCAGTCACTGCAGCCTTATGTGCTTCAGATCCTTTTCCACCTAAATTACCCTCTTCAATATGCTTTTTCGCATTATCCCAAGCACCACCTGAGTTTGCCATAAAGACTGCTAGCATGATTGCTGAGACTAAACCACCAACAAGAAGTCCTCCTAATCCTTGAGTTCCAAGGAATATTCCAGCAAGTATCGGTGAAAAGACTGCAATCATCGCTGGTAAAATCATTTCTTTCAGAGCAGCTTTTGTAGAAATATCGACACATTTCGCATAATTTGGAAGTGAAGTACCCTCCATAATGCCTGGATCATTTCTAAATTGCTCACGAACCTCTTCAATCATCTTATTAGCAGCTTTACCAACAGATTTTATAACTAGTGCTGTGAATAAGAAGGGTAGCATCGCACCTATAAAGATACCAACCATTACACCAGGTTGCAAAATATCAATACCAGCACCATCTGATAGACCTGCCGATTTTTCATAAGCAAAGAATAGACCAATCGAGGTTAAGGCAGCAGAGCCAATACAAAATCCCTTACCGATTGCAGCTGTAGTATTTCCTACAGAATCTAGTTTATCAGTAATCGCTCTTACCTTTTTATCTAGCTTACTCATTTCAGCGATACCACCTGCATTGTCTGCAATTGGACCATATGCATCTACTGAAATGGTAATACCTGCTGTTGAAAGCATACCAACTGCAGCTAAAGCAATCCCATACATATCTCTTGTAAATAAGTAGGATATAACGATACCACCAACAAGAATCATAACAGTCAAGAATGTGGACTGCATCCCAACCCCAAAGCCTGCAATAACATTGGTTGCATGTCCTGTTTTAGATTGCTGTGCAATTTCTTTTACATGCTTATAATCTGAGGATGTATAATACTCAGCAATAAAACCTATAGCAACACCGACAACTAAACCGGTAGCAACTGCACCAAAGACTCCCCAAGCACGAATACCATCAAACATAATATGACTAAATATTAAACTAGCTAGTAGCATAATAAATGCAGCTAAATATGTTGAAACACTTAATGCAAGCTGAGGATTATGCCAGTTTTTAGCTCTTACGGTAAAGACTGCAATTACAGCAGCAATCGAACCTAATCCAGCAATTAACAGTGGATAGATGACTGCACCGACAATACCTGCTAAAACAGAAGCGTTTAAAATCACAGAACCATCAATAACCTGAGCAGGAGTAAAGGCAACAAACGCATAGATCCCTAATGTAAGTGCTGAAATAATGGATCCAACATAGGATTCAGTTAAATCACTACCCATACCAGCAACATCACCAACATTATCACCAACATTATCAGCGATAACTGCAGGATTTCTTGGATCATCCTCAGGAATTCCAGCTTCAACCTTACCTACTAAGTCAGCACCAACATCGGCAGCTTTTGTAAAAATACCACCACCAACACGTCCAAATAAAGCGATTAATGAGGCACCTAAGCCATAACCAGCAACTGTGTTGACTGCATGCGTTAATGCCAAATATTGTTCCTTAGGTACTCCAGAGTTTCCACCAAATACCCAATAAAATATAAAGAATAAAATAGTTAATCCAAATAATCCTAAGCCAACAACGGTTAATCCTAAGACAGAACCACCCGAAAACGCAACTCGAAGTGCTCCAGGCATTCCTTCAGTATTCGCCTTTGAGGTTGTTCTAGAGTTTGCTTTCGTTGCTGTATGCATACCTACCCAACCTGCAAGACCAGAGAAGGAAGCACCAACAATAAATGCAATTGCTGCCTTCCAACCAACTCCCTCTGAACCCCTTAAGACAGGAATGAGTTCAGTGGATGCGAGTAATGCACCTACACCAAGAGCAAAGTAAATAATAATTCGGTACTGTCTTTTCATAAACGCCATCGCACCTTCATGAATATATGAAGAGATTTCTTCGATTCGTTTATGATTAACTTCAATTTTACTTACCTTTCGATATAAAACGTAAGCATACAAAATTGCAATGAGTGAAGAAATTACTGCAATACCAATAAAAAGGGTTGTTACTGAGAACTCGTTGAATAACATTATATGTTTCTCCTTATCTAACTCATTTGGGCATATAAAAGAAAAAAACGAACGATAAACCTATAAATACCCTTATTTTCATTTTACTACAATTTGCAAATAGTATGCTTATAATTTTTAATAAAAAAAAGTACTCTAGACAACTATCTAAAGTACTAAACATTTTACTTTAATAAGAGACGAAGACTGTTTAATATCACCAATATAGTGGATGTTTCATGAGCAACTACCCCTGTAGGGAGTTCGATGATTCCAAAAACATTACTAATTAATAGAAATAAGATAACGGAAGTTGAGAAAATAATATTTTGTAGTGTTATCTTTCTCATTCTTTTAGAAAGCTTAATAATTCTAGTAATATTTTCTAACTTATCGTTCATAATTACAATATCAGAGGTTTCTAGAGAGACGTCTGTTGCTGTTCCCATCGCTACACTGACATCAGAAACTGCAAGTGCAGGTGCATCATTGATTCCATCACCAACCATCATAACCTTACCAAAAGACTTTTGTAGTTCTCTTACTTTATTTACCTTATCATCAGGAAAGCAGTTTGATTCAAATGAATCTACGCCAGCTTCCTTAGCAATGGCATTCGCTGTAAAATTATTATCTCCAGTTAATAATACTGTTTTTATACCCATTTTTCGTAACTCAGTCATCACATCTTTGGCATTATCTCTAATTGTGTCCATTAATGCAACAAAGCCTATGGTAATAGAATTTTTAATAATTGCAACATTGCTATGTCCAAGTGAATTGCATCGATCCAGCTTTTCAAGTAAATCTTCATGCACCTTAGAATCAAATCTACCAATTTGCCATAAATTACCATCGATTTCTGCTTCCATCCCACGTCCTGATATTTCATTAGTATGAATGGAGGTCTTCATATATTTTTGATCTAGAGAAGAAGCAATTGATTTAGCTAATGGATGCTCAGACTGTTTTTCTAAAGTATATAAAATTGATAAAACCTCTTCACGGTCAAGTGAGTCAATCACTTCAATTCTTACAACTTTTGGAATTCCAGAGGTAATTGTTCCAGTTTTATCCAATACAACTGTTTTTAATCCGATTAATTGTTCGAGTGGAGTTCCACCTTTAATCAAGATTCGATGTCGTGCTCCATTCGATAATGAGGATAGCATTGCAGGTGTGATAGATGCAACCAAAGCACAAGGAGAACCAACCACTAAAACGATAACTCCTCTATTAAATGCATATTCAGGTGTCCACCAGTTAAAAAGCGGAGGAATTGTCATAAAAAGAATGGCCATGACGATAACTATATATACATAATATTTTTCGAACTTATCGATAAATGATTGAGATTTTGTTTTATTATTTTGTGCATCCTTAACAAAATCTACTATTTTTTGAACGACTGAATCCTTTGGATCCTTCATTGTTTTGAC
The DNA here is from genome assembly GCA_002345705.1 of Acholeplasmataceae bacterium UBA2284. Taxonomy (GTDB): domain Bacteria; phylum Bacillota_I; class Bacilli_A; order Acholeplasmatales; family Acholeplasmataceae; genus Peloplasma. The sequence goes on from DDWO01000011.1 coordinate 5,558, forward strand.
AACAATTGTTGAATCTATATTGATAGAACCAGCGAAAATACTATCGCCAGTATCCTTATAAACAGGTACGAATTCACCAGTAATTGCAGCTTGATTTAGAGAGGTAGCACCTTTAACAATCTTCCCATCCACTGGAACCTGCTGACCAACTTTGACAATAACATCTTGACCAATTGATAATTCAGAAACTAAAACTTCAGTTTCCTGATTGTTCTCAAATAGCAACGCAGTTTGTGGAGCAAGCTTCAATAAACTTGTTAAGGCCTTCTCACTTCTTGATGTTGCATACGACTCAAGCACACCACTAATGGAAAAGATTAAAATTAAAATAGCACCCTCAGAATAGTCGCCAACAATAAATGCACCGAGTGCAGCTAAAATCATTAATATTTCAACATTCAACGATTTATTTTTTATTGTATCAAGTATACCTTCCTTAGCCTTTGCATAACCACCAATTGCAAATGAAGCCCCAAAAAATATTGGAATCCAAATCGAGTTAGGTGATGCAGCATCGAAGACGTATCCTAAAATGATAAATAAAACAGAAACGACAACAAACGATGTTTCCATAATGAGTAATTTTTTTGTCATGATGACCTCCTTTAGTTCAGTGAACCACATGATTATTATATCATTAATTAGAATTAAATTATAAATAAACGCCCATATTATTATAAACACCGCTCTTATTTATAAAAGAAATAATTTTTAGGATATGGTATACTAAATATAGGTGATGATATGAAATATTTATGGATAGATGAATACTGCATCAATAAGAGAGATGCGGTTAAAGATTATCAAATGGATTGGGAAGCAACAAGATATCTTTTAGATGGTAAAATGTTTGCAATGATTGGCCAAAATAAAGAGAAAAAGGACATTATTAGTCTTAAATTAGAGCCTACCTATGGTCAATTTTTAAGAAAAGAATACAAGGATATTGTACCAGGATACTACTTGAATAAAGAACATTGGAACTCTATTGATTTAAATGGGGATGTTGAAGACTCCCTTTTGAAGGAATTAATAGACCAATCCTATGTATTGATTCTCAAGAGTCTTACCAAGGCTAAGCAAAAAGAAATTTTAAATAAATAAGTAATCTTTATTTCTTTATATTTGTTATTCCATGATTTTTTAGATCAATTTTGATATACTATTTAGGAGGAGATGACTATATATGAACTTTATTTATGAGGACCATAAAATTTACGTTAAAAATGAAATTGGAATCGTTATTGTAAACGCAACGTTCCCATTTATTGAAGAAGGTGTTGTCGTAGTAGATCACACTTTTGTTGACCCAACACTTAGAGGACAAGGTATTGCAAGCCAACTCATGCACGAGGTTTATAAGCATGCTAAAGCAAAAGGTTACAAGGTTGTAGCAACCTGTCCATATGCAGTTGCTTGGTTTAAGAAACATAAGGAACAAAACGACATTATTGATGAAGCGGTTCAAGCTAAGCTTGCACCCGAATGTCAAATTTGATAACCTAGGAGATGCCTATGAAGAAGCCCTTATTAATATTGGTTGCCGGAGGATCTGCATCTGGGAAAAGCACAGTTGTTCAAGAAATATTAGACCGTGCAGGATTTGATGATGTTATCATTATTAGACACGATGATTATTATTTAGATCAGAGTAATTTACCATTAGAAGTTCGTTATTTAACAAACTATGACCATCCGAGTTCACTGGATAACCAATTGCTTTATGACGACCTTAAAAAGCTTTTAGAAGGCAAATCTATAGACAAACCTGTCTATGATTTTGTCAACCATACAAGAAGTAATGAGATTGAACACATCAACCCGAAACCAATTATTATCGTTGAAGGGATTCTTATTTTAGAAAATGAAAAAATCAGAGAGTTGTCTGATATGAACTTATTTGTTGAACTCGATGATGATACACGTTTTATAAGAAGAATGCTGAGAGATATGAAGGAACGTGGAAGAACTTTAGAAAATATTATAAGTCAGTACGAAAAAACAGTAAAACCAATGTTTCATAAGCATATTAAGCCAACAAAAAGATATGCTGATGTGATTATACCAAATGATCGCAAGCATGAAATTGCTGTTGATTTAATTGTTACAAAAATAAAACAAATTCTAGGAGAAAATGTATGATTTTGGTTGTTATGGCAATGAATGAGGAAGCTAAAGAGATCCTTGAAAACCAATCTTCGAATAAAAAAGTATTGCTAACTGGAATTGGTAAGGTCAATGCAGCATCCAAATTATCAGCTTTTTTAGCAACCAATCAGGTAGATGCTATCTATAACTTAGGATTCGCTGGTGCGAGTAAGCCTTATCATGTTGGGGATATTGTTTTAATTGAAAAAGCGAGATATCATGATTTTGATTTAACGCTTTTTGGCTATCAAAAGGGTCAAGTCCCTGGACTTCCTGAAGCCTTTGAATCATCAAAAGAACTCTTGGATCATGCAAAATCGGTATTGACTTCGTTTGAGACAGGACAATTATTTACTGGTGATTATTTTATGACTGAGGAAAAAGATGAATCATTTATTGTAGATATGGAAGGTACAGCACTTTATCATGTTGCACATCAGTATAACATTCCTATACTTTCGATAAAAGTTATATCTGATGTCATGGGTATGGATGATCATTTTGATTCCTATAAAAAGTTTGAAAGAGAGTTTGGAGCAGAAACTCTATTAAGGATTTACCAATCTTTATAATGAGGTGATTTCATGAAGGGGTTATTGGTTTTAAGTCATAACGTTGAAGACGGAGAAGCATTAACAACAAGAGCACTCCTAAGAAGAGCAGGACTTGATGTAGTAACAGTGACATTTGAAAACACATTAGATATAAAAACTGCATTTGGATTACAGGTTAAGGCTGATTACTTTGGTCATGAAGTTCATTTGGATGCATATGATTTTGTTGTGATACCTGGTGGTAGATACGTAGCTGATGTTGTTGATAATGATATTCACATCAAGGAGCTTGTTAAATATTTCGATCAACATCAAAAATTAGTTGCAGCTATATGTGCTGGACCTAGATTTCTAGGTCAAGCAGGATTATTGAATGGACGACAATTTACTGCTTTTACAGGCTCTGAAGTTGATATGCCTAAAGGAATTTATCATCCAGAGTTAAAAGCAGTCAAGGATAAAAATATTATTACAGCACGTGGTGCTGGTGCAGCATATGAGTTTTCGTATGAAATAACAAGCTATTTATTAGGGGAAGAAAAAGCAAAAGCCTTACTAAGAAATATACTCTATTAGTTTTGCATAGTTTTTTAGGTACATCATGAAGTCGAAGAGAAGCTTTAAATCACTATTTTGGCCAACTTTTATAGAGCTGCTATTTTTTATGCTGATGGGTACTGTGGATACATTGATGTTATCCAACTACAGCGATTACGCAGTCGGTTCTGTTGGTAATTCAAATACATTAATTTTAATGTTTGCAGTCCTATTGCTCGTTGTAGCAAATGGGGTTGCTGTTTTAGTATCGCAATATTTAGGAGCGAAAAAAAGTGATGTTGCTCATCGAGTCATTGGATCTGGCTTAATTATCAATTTATTCGTAGGATTTATTTTAGCATCCACCTTAGTTTTTACAGCCGATTTTTTATTGAATGCAGTGAATACAAAGGTTCAACTTTTCGCTGATTCAAAAACCTATTTACAGGTAATTGCAATGAGTCTATTTTTTGTAGCGATTTCAAACGTCATCACTGCATCACTGAGAAGCTATGGCTTTGCAAAATATATCACATTTGTTGTTATGGGTGCAAATTTACTCAACATTCTTGGTAACTATGTGTTAATTAATGGTCATTGGGGATTCCCTAGACTTGGTGTCTATGGAGCTGCTATATCTACGCTTGGTGTTCGTGGGCTTATGATGTTTGTCTATTTCATTTTACTATTTAAAATTCTTAAGGTCACATTTAAGGATATTCGGTTAGATATCAGTACAAGCAAACAAATCTTTAAGATAGGTTTACCAAGTGCAGCCGAATCTTGGACATATACATTAATGCAAGGGATTATCCTAAGTATGATTAACAGTCTGGGGCCTGATTTCACAACTGCTAGGACATATATCAATACGATATTGACATACATCTATATTTTTAGTGTTGCCTTCGCATCTGCAAATGCTGTTATGACAGGTTATTATATTGGCGAGAGGAATTATGAGAAGGCACATAAAGAAACGCTTAAAAACGTATTTAGATGCCTTGTGGTTGTGCTTTCCATGACACTGATTGTTAATTTTTCATCAGGAATAATATTAAATGTTTTTACTAAAAATGAAGTTATTATTAAGACAGTAAGAAACATCCTTTGGCTAGCAATTCTTTTAGAGTTTGGCAGAAGTTTGAATCTGATTTTAATACAGGCATTACGATCTGCTGGAGATACCGCATTTCCGCTTGTTATGGCTGTTCTTAGTATGTTTGGTATCGCAGTAACCTCTGCATATTTCTTTGGGATTCATCTAGGTTTTGGTCTGTTTGGAATTTATATGGCCTTCGTTTTTGATGAGGTATTTAGAGGTATACTAATGTTCTTTAGATGGCAATCTAGAAAGTGGGAAACCAAGAGTTCTTATCTTGAAAACACCGTATAATTGTGGTCATTTTATGCTCTTTAGAGACATAGGAAAAAAAGATGAAAAAACCTGGTTTTTTGTCTTGACAATTCTCGATAAATTGGTATAATTATATATGCGCTTGCACATTGGCCCGTTGGAGAAACGGTTAACTCACTTGCCTTTCACGCAAGCATTCACGGGTTCGAATCCCGTACGGGTCACCAAAATGTTTTTAATGAAAAGCGCGCAATAATGATATGAGTTTTAGATGATTAACTCAGGAGTAGTACCCATAGCTCAACTGGATAGAGCGTTTGACTACGGATCAAAAGGTTGGGGGTTCAAGTCCTCTTGGGTACGCCATATGTCGGGAAGTAGCTTAGCTTGGTAGAGCGCCTGGTTTGGGACCAGGAGGTCGCAGGTTCAAATCCTGTCTTCCCGACCATTATTAACCTGCGGGTGTAGTTAAATGGTAGAACCTCAGCCTTCCAAGCTGATGACGTGAGTTCGATTCTCATCACCCGCTCCATCTAATAATCAATTCCAGAAATGGAATTTTTTTTATTTTATCAAAAAATATGTTAAATAGTTAAATAAATCGATAAATTTAATAAAAAATGGGAAATATTTGTACGAATAGGACATATACGCCCTGTTCTTATTGCATATAGAGTGGTAAAACTGTATTAGAGGTAGTGTAATCTAATCAAAAAAATAATGGATTACAAGTCATCTATCTGACAAAGGAGAGATTGCAATGCTAGAAGTCCTATATCCAGCAAGTATCGTTATATTTGCATTGTCATTACTTTATCTTTTGTCGCGGATTAAATTAATACCGCAGTCAAAGACAGGATTGATCCAAAGATATGGTATATATTATAAACCAATCTCACCTGGATTCCATTTTCTCGTTCCGTTTGTTGATAAAATGGTTGTATTTGACGTTGATAGAAAGCTAAACCTCAATCGTGAGATCGTCGAGATTAATGGGGAACCTAGAGCAACACTAAGTGTTCAAGTTGCGTATAAGGTAATTGACGAAAAGGATTATCACGATAAAAATGTGGACCAATTCATGCGTAGTTTATTAATTGATATCACCAAAGAGTACATTAAGAATTATGGTACCAGCGGAATATCACAGCAAAAGATTGCTCTTACTACAAGATATAAAGGAGCAATATTGAATCGGGTAGTCGAATGGGGAATTGATTTATCCGAAATAGATTTATTGATGGTCATGGAAATTCCATCTCATCAATAAATCTACCTCTTAAGGGGCAACATATGAAGTTTACAGATCTGTATCAAATGAATGTCAATCTGTTTACAAGCCATATAGTCGTTGATTTGATAATAGTCATTATCATCACGGCTATTTCTATATTATTACTCTTTCGACTAGCTGAATACAAAAGCATGAAAGAATTGAAGAGTGAAAAGAATTTGAATCATTTGATAAACTACGAGATAATCATTTTTATTATGTTAGTTATTGTTCATTTGATGTTTAGTTTTCTACCTATGATATCCTTTGGATTAAATCGCACAGTATCAACTATTGAACTCATTGTTTTACCGTTTAGTTATGGGATTTACTTAACATTTTTCATGAAAAAAGTCGATATTTTAGTAGAAAAAAAGTTTCCGATCTTTGAGACACTGTATTTCAATAGGGCTTTTAGATTGTTTTTGCATTTTTCCATTGTACCGCTATTAATTACGACTGTATTGGTTATTATCAATTAAAAAAGCGCACTTATCGCTTTTTTTAATAACAATGAGTTAAAATAAAAATGAAAGAATTAAGAAATATGTAAGATATTTGATGTTATAATGAAAGAAATTAGAAAACACGAGGTAAATAGATGGAATTCATCAAGGAAGCACTAGTTATTTTTAGCGATTTATTAAATAATGCTATTTTACTATTTGGCTTGGGTTTTATCTATGCTGCAACCAATTATGAAGAGCGCAAGCAAACCCAGATTAAGAAAATCCTTTTAGGTGCCTTAATTGGTGTTATCACTATAATGATCATGATGAATCCTTGGAAGCTTGCTGAAGGATTAATTTTTGATACGAGAAGTGTGCTGTTAGGTGTTACTGGACTCTTCTTTGGTGGAATTACAACAGCAGTTGCTGCACTCTTAGCGCTAGTATATCGAATAACGCTTGGTGGAGTTGGAGTCTATTCCGGTGTATTAACAATCATTTTGACTTCAAGTATCGGTTTATCATGGCATATCATTAGAAAAAAAATGCCTCAGTTAAAACCATATATTGAGTATTTATTATTTGGATTCATCATCCATATTGTCACTTTATTGTGCTTTTTTGCAATTCCTTGGCCAACATCACTCAATGTTATTAAAAATACGGTATTACCGTATCTAACCTTATTTCCTTTATTGACAATGTCTCTTGCACTGATTGTCCATAATCAAAGAGATCGAGCACTTGGTCAGTTAAAAATCAAAAATCAACAGCTATTATTACAAGCTAGTATTGATGCTACTAACGCTATGGAAGTATTTGCTTTAGATACCCAACTTTGTTACTTATCCTTTAATGAGTTCCATTATTTATCCATGAATAAGTATTACAATATTAAAATTGAAAAGGGCAAAAAATTCCTTGATTATATTGAGCACCCTAGAATGCGTAAGCGAATTGAAGAGTGTTTACAAATAGCATTAACTGGGAAATTCCATTCAAGCGTATCATTTGTAGAAACATCAGGTGAGAAATATGTTGAGGAGCAATATTCTCCGATTTTTAATGATGAAGGAGAAGTGATAGGTGTTACAGTATTCTCACAAGATATTACAGATAGAAAGAAATATGAGCAATCTATATTATATCTTAGTTACAGAGACCCACTCACAAATCTCCACAATAGAAGATACTATTCCGAAGAATTAAAACGACTCGATGATCCAAAATACTATCCACTTTCAATCATCACAGCTGATATCAACGGTTTAAAGATTATGAATGATGCCTTTGGTCATGATGCAGGAGATCAGCTACTATGTATTGTTTCAGATCAGCTAATCAAGGTATTCAAAAATGAAAGTAGAGTAGCACGTATTGGTGGAGATGAGTTTGTCTTGCTATTGCCAAATACAAGCAAGGAAAAAGCTTTAAATTTAATTGAAGAAGCGAAACAAGCAATTGAGAGTGCAAAAATTAATGAAATGAATATATCAGTTTCCTTTGGACTTTCGACAAAATATAGTACTGAAGATGTCGAAGACATTTTAAAACTTGCTGAAGATGACATGTATAGCAAGAAGCTATTCGAGGTAACATCCCATCGAAATGAAACCATCAAAACCATACTAAACACATTACATGAAAAAAACCCAAGAGAAGAAAAACACTCAGAACGTGTTTCAAAGATATGCTTAAGAATGGGTACAGCATTAAAAATGAAGAGCGAAGATATTAAATTATTAGAAGCAATAAGCAATCTACATGACATCGGGAAAATTGCAATCGATGATGCGATTTTAAATAAGCCAGGTAAACTCGACGATAAGGAATGGGAACAGATAAAAAAACATCCAGAAATTGGCTATCGCATTCTAGCAACTACTCCAGAATATGCAGAGATCGCTCAAGATATATTATCTCATCATGAAAGATACGATGGTAGAGGATATCCGCGAGGTCTTAAGGGAGAAAGCATACCATTAAGAGCTAGAATTATATCAATTGCAGATTCATACGATGCGATGATTTCAGAACGTCCTTATCGAAAACCTTTAACACATCAGGAAGCGATTGAAGAAATTAAACGAAATTTAGGGACTCAATTTGACCCAAGTTTAGGCACGTTATTTATTGATTTATTCAGTAGTCAGGTAGAGACCATCTAGGTCTCTATCTTTTTTTACAGTGAGGTGTTCGGTATATCAGATTTAGTCTAAAAATTACTGAAGTATGTCCAATGAAATCGTTTACGGTGTCACTTTCTTTATGGAAATGAGATGTATATTCATGTATAATAGATATGGGAGTAATTTAGGAGGCATTTTATGAAAAGAAAAACAAAAATTGTATGTACTGTTGGTCCATCAATCGATAATGATGAAATGATTGGAAAAATGATAGATGCTGGAATGAATGTTGCAAGACTTAATTTTTCACATGCAGATCATGAAGAGCATGGTAGAAGAGTTGAAATGATACGTAGAATTTCTAAGGAAAAAAAGCGTTTCATTGGTATTTTAGCTGACACTAAAGGTCCAGAAATTAGAACTGGAAAATTTGAAAATGACATAGCAACCTTTAAAAAAGGTGATAAAGTAGAAGTTCATAAAGAGCCAATACTAGGCAATAGAGAAAGATTTCACATTGATTGTAATGAATTATACAACGATATCAAAGTTGGTGACTATTTACTAATTGATGATGGGAAAATGAGGCTAAACGTTTTAGATGTTACTAGTGACATTTTATATTGTGAAATCAATAACTCAGGATCTATTAAAACTAAAAAGGGTGTTAATGTTCCAAATGTAAAATTATCCATGCCATTTGTTTCAAAGAAAGACTATGAAGATATCGTCTTTGTTGCAGACCAAGGTGTTGATATGATTGCTCTATCCTTTGTTAGACGTAAAGAAGATGTCCTAGAGGTCAGAGAGATTTTAAAGAAAGTTGGCAAACCTACGATTGAACTAATTGCTAAAATCGAGAACCAAGAAGGTGTTGATAACCTCCAATCGATTCTAGAAGTTAGTGATGGAGTAATGGTTGCTCGTGGAGATTTAGGTGTAGAAGTTTCTACAGCTTTAGTTCCTCTATATCAAAAACGTATTATCAAAAAAGCAAATGAAATGGGTAAGCCAGTTATCACTGCTACACATATGCTAGAATCAATGATGTATTCACCAAGACCTACAAGAGCAGAAGCCTCTGACGTAGCAAACGCTATTTTAGATGGTTCTGATGCAATTATGCTATCCGGTGAGTCAGCAGCAGGAGAATACCCTGTAGAAGCAGTTTTAGTAATGGATATGATTGCTAAGTCAATGGAAGAGCATATCGAGTATAAAGAGAAATTACAACACGCTATTGCGACATCAAATCAAACTGTAAATGATGCCATTGGTATTGCAGTGAGTCAAACAGCTCTTGCACTTCCTAAAGCTGAAGTTATTATCGCATTCACAGAAACTGGTGGTACAGCAAGACGTATTTGCAAATTCAGACCTTCAGTACCAATTATCGCAGTCACTGATAGTATTGAAACATGCCAAAAACTAACTTATTATTGGGGAACTTTCTCAGCATTAAGAAGTAATGTTACTGATTATTCAGTTTATGACAAGGTTGCGATTGAAGTTGCTAAAGACTTTGGATTCACTTCAGGTACGACACTGATTATCACATCAGGTTGGGCTCAAAAACATGGGTCAACCAACACCTTAAGAATCATTGATATACCTTAATGGACACAATCCCGCTAACTGCGGGATTTTTTATTATTAAAACGCTGCTTAGTACCTTAAACAAGGTTGCTAATTAAGAGCTAAAAATGATATAATGTGATGGTCGAGGATATGATGATGAAGCACTTAATAGGGACAAGAAATTTTTATAAAACATTAATAGCTGTTGCAGCACCATTAGTGCTCCAACAGTTGATTACAACATCAGTACAGCTTGTAGATAATGTCATGGTTGGAAAACTTGGCGAACAAGCGATTGGGTCAGTTTCAGTTGTTAATCAACTGTATTTTGTTGTTATTTTAATTACATTCGGTGCCATGGGTGGTGCTGGTGTTTTTTCTGCACAATACTTTGGATCAAAGGACTTTGACAAGCTAAGACAAACATTTAGATTTAAGGTTATTATTGGATTTATGGTAGCTTTATTATCATTTATAATATTTACTTTTTTTGGTGAAGGATTAATCTCACTATTCACTTCAAATCCAACAACAATTCAAGGTGGACTTAACTATTTAAATATCATTAAATGGAGTGCTTTTCCATGGATTATATCAGTTGCTATATCGAATACATTTAGAGAGACTGGCGTTACAAAGCCATTGTTATATATATCAATTGTTGCGATAGTTGTAAATACTTTACTGAATTTTATTTTGATTTTTGGTTTATTTGGTTTTCCAGCGCTTGGTATTGTCGGAGCTGCGATTGCTACTTTAATTGCTAGAGTCATCGAGTTTTCTCTCATGTTGATTTTACTAGAGAGAAAGGGACAAATCTTTAACTCGAAATTATTTGAAATTTTCAAAATAGATAAAAAAGTATTAGCAGGTATTGTCATTATGGCAATCCCACTCACATTAAATGAAGCACTTTGGTCCTCCGGTCAAACAGTCTTTTTACATGCATATTCGACTAGAGGAGATAGCGCATTAGCAGCACTCAATATTACAGGTGCTATTTCACAATTAGTATTTGTAACATTTGGGGGAATAGCAACAGCAGTAGCTGTAATGGTAGGAAATACTCTTGGTAAAGGGGATCTTCAGGAAGCTAAGGATAACTCTAAGAAATTAATTGCATTTTCAGTATTTATTGCAGCCATTGCTGGAGTTATACTCTTCATCTTAAGCTTCTTTATTATTGATCTCTACGATGTCGCTCAAGCAACAAAACAAACAGCAGCATTTAATATTCGAGTCAATGCAATGTTTATTCCTGTCTATTCATTCAATGTAGCTCTGTATTTCACGCTAAGAGCAGGTGGAGATACAAAGTCTACGATGATGATCGATTCGGGATATATGTGGGTAGTTCCTGTTCCTATTGCATTAGCGCTAGCATATTTTACAAATCTACCCGTAACACTCATGTTTTTACTTGTTCAATCACTAGATATTCCTAAAATGGCTTTCGGACTAGCAAGATATCGAAAAGGACATTGGATAAAAAATCTAGCTACAGAAAATGAAATCGATGTAATAAAGGAATAACAATAACTTTATTCCTTAAGTTTGACAATTAATAATCATCTATACATGTTTTCATGTATAATAAACTTAACTTACACAAAAAGGTGGTGAAAGTTTGGAAGATCAAAAAAACAAACAATTTAGCAAACCGAAACTCAAAGAAAAAGATGTGTTGAACGCGACCAGTGCGACTACAAAAATCATCGTTTTCTATTTAATATTGGGTTTCTCCTGGATTTTATTATCAGATTTTGTTATCTCTAAAATATTTAGTGATCCAGAAACTTTAAAATTAGTTCAAAGTGCAAAAGGTGTATTTTATGTAGGATTTACTGCAATCATATTCTTTTATATTATTCATCGAAAAATAGACATTTATGTCATGACAATTTCTGACTTGAATAAAGCATATGTTGAACTTGACCAAGGACATCAAAAATCACTATCACTTGAAGGTAAATTATTTGATTTAGCGTTCTATGATCCATTAACTGGACTTCCAAATAAAACCTTACTTGAGGAAACTATAAATAATTACATTAAAAATAAAAAAGAAAACGGAATTATTGGTTTCGTTTATTTTGATATAGATGAGTTTAGAAATATCAATGAAGTTAAGGGACATTCAGTTGGTGATATGTTAATTCAACAGGTTTCTAAGCTGCTATCTGAAAAGGTTCATAAACCCAATATGCTAGCAAGAATGGGTGGAGATGAATTTGTCCTTGCATTATTTGATATTGAAGAGCTAGAAAAGTTTATGCCTACAGTAGAAGATATGTTCAATCACATTAGAAAATCTTTTATATTAGATGAAGATGATTTTTTCATCACATATAGTGCAGGTGTAGCGCTTTATCCAGATCATGGGACAGACTATATTACATTACTCCGCCATTCTGATGCTGCGATGTCGATCGCGAAATCGAAGGGTAGAGACCAAATCGTTATCTTTGATGATGAAATGGTAACATTAATTAAACAACAAACAGAAATATTAAATCAGCTTAGACAAGCCATACACAATAATGAGTTTATGCTACATTACCAACCAATCATTAGATTAAAAGATAATTCAATTGATGGTACAGAGGCTTTAATTCGTTGGGTCCATCCAGTCAAAGGATTTATTCCACCCTTGGAATTTATTTCACTATCTGAGAAAAATGGTTTCATTAAAGATATTACAGAATGGGTATTTAAAGAAGCTGCAGACCACTTTAAAGCGTGGGGAGCCAAAAATAAGAAATTCAAGGTCTCAATCAACCTATCAGCAGTTATGCTGATGAATGACAAGTTTATTACTAACCTGATTAAATGGATTGAAGAGCATCAAATAGATTGCACTAAATTTAATCTTGAAATAACAGAAACAGCAATTATTAGCGATATTCAAAAAAGTGTTCATGTATTAAATTCGTTGAAGCGTCTTGGTTTTACCATTGCTCTTGATGACTTTGGTACTGGCTATTCATCATTAACCTATCTACAAAAGCTACCAATTGATACAATTAAAATTGATCGTAGCTTTATATCCAATATTAAAGAAGACACTGAAGAATTTTATGTATTGAAATATATGATAGATTTAGCGCATCATTTAAAGTTAACCGTAGTTGCAGAAGGTATCGAAACACTTGAACAAGCAGAAATGGTTAAAAAATATAACGTAGATTTTGCTCAGGGATATTATTATTGCAAGCCAATGCCTCAAGAGCGAGTTTTAGAATATATTAAAGCATATCATCAAAAATAAAGGAGGATATCCTCGATGTTAGAACAAATTTTGTCTTACGATTTAAGTTTGTTTTCTTTGATTTTGCTTATCGTTCTATTTGTAATTACAAAAATAAAAAAGGATGTCATCAGTTTTTCATCCACATTGTTTCACTGGATAATCATTGTTAATATGATTGGATTGATAGCTGAAGTAATGTCTTGGTTTTTTGATTTAAAGCCAGGATTTGTTAATTATTTGATATCATATTCAAGTAATTTTCTGGTCTATTTAATGGCACCAATCATCGTTGGTTTATGGGCTTCATATTTAGATTACAAGCTCTTTTCAAATAGAAAACGAATTTATAATAGATATTTCTACATGTTTCCCGCAATGATTACCTTTGTTATTTTACTTTTTAATATCAAAGTGCCATTATATTTTTCAATTGATCAACAAACCAATGTTTATACTAGTGGAAATTTATTACCTCTACAATATTTATTTGTCTTTTCAGTTTACTTATATATCATTGTCTTAGTGATTCAAAACAGAAAACACAAGGACACAAATATAATCAAGGGTATTATCCTGTTTCTTGCGTTTCCATTATTAGGTTCAATCCTTCAGCTGCTTTATAATAATTTATTATTTACTTGGTCATCACTAGCTATTAGCTTAATCGTAGTCTATATTTTTATGGAAACGACCTCTGGCAGCCTAGATTATTTAACAAGGCTTTACACTAGGAAAATACTCGAGATCTATGTGAAATCTTTAATAGAGGATAAAAAGGATTTCTATGTCGTAATGATTGACTTTGACCGCTTCAAGGAGGTTAATGACTTATTCGGACATAGTATTGGTGACAAGGTTCTTATCGAGTTTTCTAATATTATCAATGAGACAAGCAACAACTATCAGCTGTTTGCTTCAAGACTTGGTGGAGATGAGTTTTTACTGGTTACGCAAAACAATTCAGAAGAAGTTCCTAAAAAGCTAATTGAAGAGTTAAAACAAAAAGTGAATTTACATCCTTACATGTCTAAATTTAAATTTCTATCATTTTCAGCAGGATATGTTCAATATGATCATAAGATGAATTTAGATGATTTATTAACAGCAGTAGACCATAAAATGTATGAGAAAAAGATTAATCATAAGCTCATGCAAAAACAGATTCATGATTCCGATTATTAAAAAAATTAACATAAAACAAGGAGAGAAAAATGTCAAACAAAGTATTAATGAATAAGCTTGCTAAGCTTGCAGTATTAGTTGGTGCAAATGTGCAAAAAAATCAGGAAGTTGTAATTCGCACATCAACTGAAACCAAAGAATTAGCAAGAGAGATTGCCGAAGAGGCTTATCTAGCTGGTGCTAGAAAAGTACACGTACAATGGAGTGACGATTATGTATCAAAAAGCTCATTAAAACACATGACAGTTTCAGATTTAGAAACAATTTCACCATGGCTTATTGATCAGTATAAGGAATATGTTGATGCAGGTGCATGCTTCATTTCAATCACTTCACCAATTCCAGGATTAAATGGAGATGTTGATCCAATCAAGGCTCAAAAATCAGGAATTGCATTAAACAAAGCAGTAGGTTTCTTTAGAGAGCATTTGATGGGTAATAAAGCACAATGGACAATCGTTGCTGCACCAAATGCAGTTTGGGCTAAACAAGTATTTCCTAACATGAGTGAAGATGATGCTGTTGAAGCTTTATGGAATGCTATTTTTGATGCATCAAGAGTTACACTCAATAACGATCCAATCAAAGAATGGGAACAGCATAATGCAGTTTTACTCAAGCACAACAAGGTATTAAACAATTATAATTTTAAGCATCTTCATTTTAAGAACAAGCTAGGAACAGATCTCATTGTTGAGTTAGTCAAGGATCACGTTTGGGCTGGTGGTGGAGAACATGCTACCAACGGTGCATACTTTAATCCAAATATACCAACAGAAGAAACATTTACCATGCCTTATAAGTGGGGAACACGTGGTAAGGTATATGCAACCAAGCCACTAAACTATCAAGGAAAATTAATTGATGGATTCTGGTTAGAATTTAAGGATGGAAAAGTAGTTAATCATGATGCTAAAAAAGAAAAGAGTGCATTAGATAATTTGCTTGATACAGATGAAGGATCAAGATATATTGGTGAAATCGCATTGATTAGTCATATATCTCCAATATCAAATACCAACATTTTATTCTTAAACACATTATTTGATGAAAATGCATCATGTCATATGGCTCTTGGCCGTGCATACCCAATGAATGTAAAAAATGGTGTCAACACTCCAATTGCCGAACTTGAAAAAATCGGTTATAACAATTCATTAGTTCATTCTGATTTCATGTTTGGTAGTGAGGATATGGAAATTACTGGACTTACCTACGATGGAAAAGAAGTCAAAGTGTTTGAAAAAGGAAATTTCGTAATTTAGAATGACATGAGAATGCCAATTTTTGGCATTTTTTCATATAAAAAACAAAGGATGGTTGTTTATGGAAAACATTAATTTAAATGATTTTTTGGAATTCAAGTTTATATCGGGTCTTCAATCAAGTCCTAGTCAAACCCAAATGGCTTTTTTAGTCGCAAAGGCTTTAGAAAAGAAAAATGAATATTCATATGATTTATTCTTAAGTGATGGAAAAAAACATCAGAAACTTGTTAATCTTAAAAGCAAAGGAAGCTTTGTCTGGGAATCTGACCAATCGCTTTTATTTCCATTCGCGAAAAATAAAAA
>DDWO01000011.1:21684-36834 GCA_002345705.1 Acholeplasmataceae bacterium UBA2284
GAAGGTCAACATCATTTATATCAGGATGATGAAGATGCTAGAAAGAAGTTTATGGAGGAAGAAAAGAAAAGAGCATTATACGAAGATATCAATGAAATCCCATTTTATTTTAATGGATTAGGCTTTACTGCAAATATGCGTAATCAGCTCTTCATATATGATATTGAAGCGAAAGTGATTGCACCAATTGTTAATCCAAACTTTAGCGTCGGAATTGTAAAGGTCTCTGATGATAAGAAAAAGGTCTATTTTACTGGGCAGGATGTGACAGGTGTTAGAAAGCTCACCACAAATGTTTATGTATATAACCTAGATACAAAAACATCTGAAGCTATTTATGAAGACGATGATCTTTCAGTTGCTAGAATCTATTTATTAAAGGATCAAGTTATATTAGCAGGAACAGACATGAAGGATTTTGGTATCAATCAAAATGATGACTTTTTTCTTCTGAAAAATAAAAAGCTCGAGCTATTAAACCTTTACCGTGGTAGCATAGGGAACTCCGTAGGATCAGATGTTAGATTAGGTGGAAGTCCTTCTGATTTAACACACGATGGAAAAATCTATTTTGTGACTACAATTGATGATCACAACGAACTTAATTCCTTAGATTTACTTGGAAATATTCGTTTAGAATATCAATTTAATGGTTCAATTGATGGAATTACTTTAGTTTCAAATGAATTTTATGCGATTGGTTTATATCGCCAAAAGCTTCAAGAAATATATCATTTAGATTTAAAAGTGAATAAGCTTGAACAACGTACAAGATTCAATCAAGCAGCATTAAAAAACAAATATGTTGCAGTTCCTAAGGAATTTATTTATAGAGAACACACGCATATCGTTAAAGGATGGGTGTTATACCCTAAGGATTTTAATCCAAATCAAAAATACCCAGCAATCTTAGATATTCATGGTGGTCCAAAGACTGTTTATGGTAAGGTCTATTATCATGAAATGCAATATTGGGCAAATCAAGGCTATATCGTCTATTTTGCGAATCCAAGAGGTTCCGATGGTAAAGGTGATGCATTCGCTGATATTCGCGGAAAATATGGAACAATCGATTATTCCGACTTAATGAATTTCGCAGATTTAATTATAAGAAAAGTTCCACAGATTGATATAACTAAGTTATTCGTCACGGGTGGTTCTTACGGCGGATTTATGACCAATTGGATAGTTGGACATACTGACCGCTTCAAAGCTGCTGTAACGCAAAGAAGCATCTCAAATTGGCTATCATTTCATGGAACTTCAGACATCGGATTCTATTTCTCTAAGGATCAAACTGGTGGTCATCCAAACCTAGATACCGAAAAGCTTTGGGAACAATCTCCAATGAAGTATGCAATGCAAATCAATACACCTTTATTATTTATTCACTCAGATATGGATTATCGCTGCCCAATTGAACAAGCAATGCAGCTATTTTCAATCTTAAAAGAAAAAGGTAATGATACAAAGCTTATTTGGTTTAAGGGAGAAACTCACGAGCTTTCACGCAGTGGAAAGCCACAAGCAAGATTAAAGAGATTAACCGAAATATCGAATTGGTTTGAGAAATATAGATAATAACGATAAATGCTATCGACTGATAGCATTTATTTTTTATTTATGTGACAAAAAATATATTTATTAACTAGTCAAAATATGATAAAATATACTCAAATAGCGTAAAAGGGGGTATGTGAAGATGTGGTGGGAATCGTTAACTAGTTTTCAACAAATAATGTTTGTTATAGCAGTGAGTTCATCAGCGGTTATGCTCATCTTTTTGGTTTTAATGCTAATTGGTGTAGATGGATCTGACTTTGATGGTGTTGATACACCGGATCTAGATGTTGATTTCTTAAACGATGAGCCATTATCAGGCATTGGGGGGCTTCGCATTTTGACCTTGAAGGGAGTTTTAGCATTCCTTTCAATTGGAGCGTGGACTGCATATTTGTTTGTAGATTTATTGGGACCTATTTTTTCATCATTAATCGGTGTTGTGCTTGGTTTTGTAGCAGCCTTTTTGCAAGCATTAGCATATAGAGCAATGATGCGATTAGAATCATCTGGTAATATTGACTATAACAATGCAGTAGGAAAAACAGGAACTGTTTATATGAGAGTTCCAAAATTGAAGTCTGGCAAGGGTAAAGTAACCCTAGTCATTCAAGAACGTTACGCAGAAATTGATGCTGTAACTGAGGAAGAGGAAGATATCCTTCCAAAAACCTCTATTGTCATCATTGGGTTATTAGATCCAACAACATTGATAATTAAAACAAACAAAGGAGAATAATTATGCATAATATTTTCGCAGTAGGAATTGGTGATGTAATTGGCTTTATTGTAACAATACTTATTATTATATTTTCGATTTTAATTTTCATTGTAACAAGAATCAAAAAATGTCCTTCGGATAAAATTCTAGTTAAATATGGTAAGGTTGGAAATAATGTTGATGGAACTAGTAAATCAGCAAAATGTATCCATGGTGGCGCAGAGTTTATTTGGCCATTTCTTCAAGCGTATCGCTTTCTAGATTTGACTCCAATGTCAATTCAAGTCGACTTAACAAATGCTCTTTCTAGACAAAATATTCGTATTGATGTTCCATCAAGATTTACTGTTGGTATCTCAACTGAAGCTGGTGTTATGCAAAATGCTGCAGAAAGACTATTGATGCTTAAGATGGGTGAAATTCAAGAGTTAGCTAAAGATATTATTTTTGGTCAATTACGTCTTGTAGTAGCAACAATGGATATTGAAGAAATCAATACCGATAGAGATAAGTTCCTAGAAGCAGTATCAGGAAACGTAGAATCAGAATTGAAGAAAATTGGCTTACGCTTAATTAACGTAAACGTTACAGATATCAATGATGAATCAGGATATATCGAAGCTCTTGGTAAAGAAGCAGCTGCGAAGGCTATTAACGATGCTAAAAAGTCTGTTGCTGAAAAAAATAGAGACGGTGCGATTGGTGAAGCCAATGCACATCGTGATGAAAGAATTCAAGTTGCAGTAGCAAATTCTAAGGCGATTGAAGGGGAAAATAAATCCTTAGGAGATATTTCTCAAACGAATGCTTCACGCCGTGAAATTGAAGCTGAATCCTTAAGAAGAGCAATGACCGCAGAAAAAATTGCGCAAGCAAAGGCTTTAGAAGATGCATATATGGCAGAGCAAACAGCAGAATTAGCGCGTGCGACTAGAGAAAAAGCAACTCTAGAAGCTGACGTTATTGTTAAATCTGAAATTGAAAAATTAAAGAAAGTCATCGAAGCGGAAGCAACTGCAGAAGAAACAAGAAGAAAAGCAAAAGGGGAAGCTGATGCGATTTATGCTAAGCTAGAAGCAGAAGCTCGTGGATCATTCGAAATTCTTTCTAAGCAAGCAGAAGGTTTCAAGGAAATCGTTAAATCAGCTGGAGATAATCCAGATGCAGCTGTTAAGCTATTAATTGCAGATAAGCTTGAAAAGCTTGTTCAAATCCAAGTTGAAGCAATTAAGAACTTGAAGTTTGATAAGATTACAGTTTGGGACTCTGGTTCTAAAGATGGTCAATCTTCAACATCAAGCTTTGCATCATCACTCTTTAGATCAATTCCACCAATGAAAGAACTTTTCGATATGGCTGGTATGGATCTTCCAAAATACTTAGGAACAACAAAGATTGAAGAACCAAGTATAGAGGAAAAAGAAGTCAAAAAGGAAACAAAGAAAGAAACTAAATAATCTATAACTTGTAATAAAAAAGACTAGCGCACAACGACGCTAGTCTTTTGTTTCTTCTTTAAATAGTAATCTAAAAATTTTGATTTTTTGGATGTAATTGCATGCCTTGGACAAACCTGCACACAGTGGTTACATGAAATACAAGAATCAAGTATTTTTATCGAATGTGTAATAGACCCTGATGGACACTCATTGATACACAAATTACAATGATCACATAAATCCTTATCCACTATCAACTTGAAATTGGATCTCACACGAGCCTTTTCAAAAAGAGGTGTAAAAATATTGTGAAATCTAAATGGAATTCGAACTTCATGATAATCGCGAGTTTTCAATTTTTTGAGTACTGAATCATATAGAGAGATGTCAATATCAATATGTTGATCGATAAAGGAATGCTTAACAGGTGTAACGGTATAACCTACTATTTTTGAGACCAACAATCTCTTTTTTATTTTTCTTAGTACATTGCCATATGAAAAACCGCCATATGTCAAATTGATAAATACCTGTGGTGCTTTGATATGAATTAAGAAACTTTTTAAGGGCTTTGGAATGTTTTGAGAATAGACAGGAAGGGAAAGAATGTATAAATCTGCCTTGACCTTCCTATAATCAACTCTTGATTGCGGAAGTGTTAAGTCGAAAAATCGACCACCTAGTTCATTATAGAATAATTGAGCAATTTTTTTAGTTTCACCGTTTGGTGAAAAATAGCCATGGACAATTTCCATATTATCATTCCTTTTCTAAAGTATAGCATAAGCAAACGTGTTAAACTAGTATCACAATGAAAATAAGTGAAATGAGTTAATTACGCCATTTTTACCAATAAAAGTAATATACTATTTGTATATTAGATAAGAACTTAAGAAAAGAGGTAAACCAATGAAGAATAAATTCTTGAGAATAGCATCATTTGCAATGATTCTATTGGGTCTTACTCTTTTTTCTGTTACTCAAGTTAGTGCAACTTACTCAGATACAACCAAAGTTGAAGTCATTTATGAGGTTAGTGATGAATCACACGCTTATCAAATAGAAGAAGCATACGAGCTTAAGCTGATATCCTATTCAAGCTATGGCTTTGCTGTATATGAGGCGAATCAAAATCAAATTGAAATATTATCCAATCAAGGCTTTGAAATAAATAACACACACGAAATATTTGCACCACCATGGATAATTCCAGGTACCAATACAGATCCATATATCAATGATCAGTATGCATTAGATATGCTAAATGTTCATGGAGCGTGGCTAGAGACTACTGGTAGTATTGATGTCACTATAGCTGTTATTGATACAGGAATTGATACGGATCATGAGGAATTTGTGAATCGAATTTCTACACTATCCTATAATTCAAGAACTAAACAAGTCGGAATAACATATGTTGAAGATGATAATGGGCACGGAACACTAGTAGCAGGGGTTATTGGAGCCAATAAAGATAATTCCAAGGGAATTGCTGGTATTGTGCAAAACAGTAAGCTACTAATCATTAAAGCCAATAATCTTGATGATCCTTCAACAGAAACCAATGAATCAAAATCATTTACAGATGCAGCAATTATAGAAGGTATTTATTATGCTGCAGATCAAGGTGCACATGTCATTAATATGAGTCTTGGTAGTAACAATGCCAACTCATTAATGCAAACAGCTATCAATTATGCGAGAAATAAAGGTGCTATATTGGTTGCTGCCAGTGGTAATGATGGTGTATCTGCTAAATTTTATCCTGCATCCTTTGACGGAGTGATTTCAGTATCAGCTGTTAATGAGGATGAAACAATCTGGTCGAGCTCAAATTATAATGATAAGGTTGATATTTCTGCACCAGGATCTCTAATTGTATCTACAGCCTTGAATAACGGCTATGCTACAGCTTCAGGGACATCATTAGCAGCACCACAAGTCAGTGGTGTAATCGGTTTAATGCTTTCCTATTTTACAGAATTTGATTCCAATCAAATTATCCAACAACTTTTAAGCAGTGCAGTAGATAAAGGTTCACCAGGCTATGATGTTTATTATGGAGCTGGTATTGTCAATGCTGCAGCATCCTTAAATGTTCAGTATATTACCGTTTCATTAGATACCAGTGGTGGAGAACCAATCGATTCACTTCAGGTTGTTAAGGATTATCCTTTCAGCTTAAATAATGCAGTGAAGACTGGACATGAGTTTAAAGGATGGTTTAGAGATGCTTCATTCACGAATGAATTTATAGTTGGAGTCGATACATCAGCTGTAGATATCACATTATATGCTAAATTTAGCGCAAATGTATATCAAGTCGATTTTGTTACATCGGGAAGCTCAGTCAATTCATTACAGGTATCCTATGGTCAAACCTTTGAAATACCAGAGTCAAATAGAACTGGATACACCTTTAATGGCTGGTATTTAGAAAACACATTTGAGACATTATATAATGGTGAGCCAGTTCAAAATAATCTTACTCTTTATGCAAAGTTTACAATTATCAAATACACGGTCAACTATTATGTTGATGGAGTACTAGATAGCTTTATACAGGTTGATTACGGTAACACGTTTACTCCGATGATACCAGAATCTGATTATTATTTTATTAATTGGTATCTTGATTCAGGCTTTATTAATGTATACCAGGTCGAACCAGTTTATGCTAACCTTAATCTTTATGCTAGATTTGATGATGGACAATATACAGTCGTTTTTTATGGTAGTGATCAAACTACAGTTATCCTAACAACGTTTGCTTATTATGGCGATGATATCATTGCCCCTGATGAACCTATGAAGCCATCTTCACCATCATTTGACTATATTTTCGATGGTTGGAGTCAGGAGTTCACTACTGTTACTGAAGATGTTTCAATATATCCAACATACACCAAAATATTTAAACCTGAATCTGTTTATTTATTACCTGGTATTGATACAATTGCTTCAATTGATGATTGGATTGATGGAGGAATATATGAAATCGATCCTATTCTGACCTATGAGGTTAGAATTGTCGAGGATGAAAATAAATTGGGTAGATATTTAATTTATTATGATCTTTATTCTGAATATGAACTCATAGACACGAGATTAAGAGTTGTGAATGTCAACGTAGAAAATCCAATAGTCATTACCTTAAAGCCCGATATAACAACACTTGAACTTGGATCCAAGTATAGTGATAAGGGTATTGATACTAATATTGGAACCGTATCTAAAACAGGAGTAGTTGATACAAATGTTGCTGGGACATATTTAATCGTCTATACAGTTACATATCAAGACTATACATTATCAAAGACTAAGTATGTCTATGTTTTAGAATCTGAAGATCTCTATGATACAACGACTCTTTATCACAAAAAGGAAGAGGAGGGTTTATTCATATGAAAAAAATAATAATAGCACTCACACTTCTTTTATCAATATTTCTTAGTTCTTGCCAAGCACCCTCTGCGGAGTTCATCGTTATCAAACTCAATCAAGGCATTGATACAGTAGAGATTGGAACTACATATGTAGACCCGGGTGCAACCGCTAAATACGGACTTAAAGTTCTTACCGTTTCCGTGATTTCAAATACCGTGGACACGAATGAGCTAGGCACCTATGAAATCATTTATGAAGCAACACATAATAATTTTATTAAAACGATGAAAAGAATTGTCACAGTCATCGATGAGACACCTCCTGTAATCCTATTAAACCCTGGAATAGATACAATCTATTATGATGAAACCTGGATAGATGCAGGAGTGTTAGCTACAGATAATAGTCAAGGATATGTCACTGTAACTCAAACAGGTAGTGTTTTATCTACTCCTGGGGAATATACAATCACTTATCAGGCAACTGATGAAAGTGGCAACGTCAGCATTAAAGTAAGGTATGTAAATGTAATTGCAAGATAAATAAGGAGTGAAAGCTCCTTTTTTTATTAATTTGCATCAAAAAATCATGAAATAAACTATATAACGTTTTTTTATTGGATATATGTATTATAATGAAAGTAAAGTAATTGAAGGGAGAATTGTCTATGTGTTTTTTTAGAAAACGTCGCGCAAGAAAACTAGCTGAAAAAGCTAAGTTAGCTCAAGTCAATCAAGAGAAGGCAGAAGTAACAAAGGTAGAGGAACCAAAGGTAGAAGTAACAAAGGTAGAGGAAGCAAAGGTTCAAGAAGTGAAGGTACAAGAAACAAAGGTACAAGAAACAAAAGTAGAACCAGTTGTTGCTGCTACTGAGAAACCTGAAGCAAATACCAACAAGCAAGAAAAACCCAAGAAATATCATGTTTCTCAAAATAAAGAAGAAGGTACAGAAAACTTTAAGAAATGGCGTGTTAGAAAAGAAGGGTCAACAAAGACTATCAAATTCTTTGATACCCAAAAAGAAGCCATTACTTATGCTGAAGAATTAGCTGAATCTGCAGGCTCATCCGTAGTTATCCATAAATTAGATGGATCAATAAGAAAACAAGATTATCAAAAGAAAGAATAGAAGTTAGTTGACTAACTTCTTTTTTCTTATACTGAGTTATCATTTCCTTCTTATATTTATATGTCAAAAAGATTAAAATATGATAAAATTAAATGGTATTTTTAGAAAGAGGGACATCTGATGTTAGATACATTTTTGTTTGCTGCTAATGCCATTTTGCCAATAGTTCTGCTTATACTATTGGGTTATTTCCTAAAGAAAATTAAATTCATTGACCTGCACTTTATTAACATATTGAATAAATATGTTTTTAGAGTTGGGCTACCTATATTACTTTTCTACAATGTATATAATATTGAGAATTTTAGTCAAATCAATTGGGGTGTCATTTTATTTTCTGTATTTGCAATGCTGATTTTATTTATTATTTGTTATATTACACTTATCTTTACTGTTAAAGACCCAAATCAAAAAGGGGTTATTTTGCAAGTTGTTGTTCGTTCTAATTTCGCGTTAATTGGTATTCCGCTTGCACAAACCATCGGAGGGTTTGAGGCACTAGTGGTAGTTGCATTATTGTCAGCCTTCACAATTCCTTTAGCAAATGTCCTATCAGTTATTGCATTGACTATGTTTCAGGTCGATGAAGTTGGTGAGAAGATTAGTGCAAAAAAAATGATTAGAAATATTTTGACTAATCCACTAATCATTGGAGTGTTTGCTGGGATGTTTGTTGTATTAGTTAGAGGACTGATTACACCAGCAGGTGGTGAGCCAATTTTTACTATTAAAAGAGATTTGTACTTTGTCTATGATTCTATTCGATTAGTTTCTGTTACAGCTTCACCAATGGCTTTGATTGCTTTAGGTGGTCAATTTGAATTATCAGTAGTTCGACCTTTAATCAAAAAGATTATTTTAGGAGTATCATGGAGAATCATCATCGTCCCTGGAGTTGTATTAACATTTGCTTATTTACTTCAGGATAAAATTCCAGGCATGGAATATTCTTATCCTGCATTAATTGCTTTATTTGCAACGCCTGTTGCAGTTTCATCCGCTATTATGGTTCATGAGATGGGTGGAGATGAAAAGCTAGCAGGACAATTAGTTGTATGGAGTTCTGTATTTTCTATCTTCACATTATTTGCTGTGATCATCATATTTAGAATGTTAGGAGCGATATAAGATGTATCATCATTTAAGTGAAATCTATAATGAAATATTTCCGCATGACCCAGCCTTAAAGGGCTTTATTAAGGGGTTTATAAAAACTGGTGAACATGCAATTGATTTAGGCTCAGGAACTGGAAGAATGACTAAACTAATTAGTGAGCTTGGAATGAAGGTCATTGGAGTTGATTTAGATGAAGGCATGGTCGAGGTAGCTAAAAAGTCATATCCAAAACTTGATTTTAAGGTTGCCGATATGATTGATGTCTTAAAAGAAAATCAACAGTATGAACTGATGACATGCTTTGGAAATACGCTTGTTCATTTAAACAAAAATCAGTTAATGCATTTTTTCACGGAAGTTAAAAATAAGCTATCTCCAAAGGGATATCTAATTGTGCAAATATTAAACTATGTGAAGATATTAAAGGAAAGACCAACTGAATTAAAAGAGTTAAGAAATAATGATATCCTCTTCAATAGATATTATGACTATCATAAGGATCACATTTTATTTACCACGAAGCTAACAATTAAGGATAAAGAATCTTTGGGGACAACTAAGCTTTATCCATATACATATGAGGAGTTTACTTCTTTATTTAAAAAGCTTGGGTTGAAATACCAATATTTTGGTAATCTTAAACTTCAACCATTCCTAGAATCAGATTATTACCTATATATGGTCATTACACAATCATAATACCCTTTCAGGGTATTTTTTTGTGCATTTTTTTAGTAATTACTTCAAGAATATGATACTTTTAATATGGAAGAAAGGATGATAACAAATGTCTTCATTAAAAAAAGAAATAGGCTTGTTTGGAGGAATCTCTATCCTAGCTGGAATTATGATTGGATCCGGTATATTTGTCTTTGGTAGTCTTGTACTGGTTCAAGTTGGATATGCAATAGGTCTATCTTTACTGGCTTGGCTTATTGGTGGTATTATTACATTATTTTCAGGGTTAACATATGCTGAGCTTGGCACAATGTTTCCAGAGACTGGTGGATATTATGTTTATTTAAAAAAGGCTTATGGGTCTAAGGTTGCATTCCTAAGTGGGATTACATCCTTTGTCTTATCGAGTAGTGGATCCATTGCACTATTAGCTTTAGTATTTGCTGAAATTCTTTCCTATGTGATACCTATAGCAAATTACGTTAAGTTGATTGCTGCTTTATTAATTATTGCTTTATCTGTTGTTAATTACTTTGGTGTCAAAGCAGGAGCCATTGTTCAAAAAGTATTTTTAGTTGCTAAGATTATACCAATTTTCGCAATTATATTTATTGGTTTATTTATGGGAACAGAATCAGTAAATCTCACATTTACACCAATTGGCGACGTATCATTCTTTAAAATTCTTTCAATGGTAGGCTTTGGTGTGGTTGCCACACTTTGGGCTTATGAAGGATGGACAAATTTAAACACAGTTGCTGGAGAAATGAAAAATGTTAAGAGAGATCTACCAAGAGCTTTAGTCATTTCAATCAGTGCAGTTACAGTCATTTATGTGTTATTTATCTTTGCACTTTATAGAATTATTCCTTATGCAAGCTTATTAGCATCAGATGCAAGCTCAAACTTCACGATAGGTGCGATGATGACTCTATTTGGTGAAACTGGAATGCTCGTTGTCTTTATTGCAGTCATGATTTCGATATTTGGTGCATTAAATGGTAGTGTCATGGTTTTCCCTCGTGTCTATTATGCGATGGCAGAAGATAAAACATTCTTTAAGTCATTTAGTAAGTTAGACAAGAAGTATAATACTCCGTTTGTATCAATTATTGGATCTGGTTTAATGGCTATCGTTTTACTTGTTTTTAATATCAGAGAATTACTTACATTTGTAGTATTTGGTGGACTGATTTTTAATACACTTATTTTCTATTCAGTCTTTATGTTTAGAAAAAAGAATCCAGAGCTTGAAAGACCTTATAAGGTTTGGGGGTATCCATATGTACCAGCAATCGCGATTATTGGTATGGTTGGATTATTAATTGCGACCTTAGTTGAAAGCTTGGTACCATCCTTAATTGGATTTGCAGTACTAATTGTTGGATACTTCGTTTATGACTTAGTATTTAAAATTAAGAAAACTAAAGAATAATAAAAGAAAAAGTGCAAATTTGCACTTTTTTTATTCTTTGATTCGAATATTTAGCTGATCATTTTCAACGTACATTTGATAATACTTATGTGGCTCTATTGAGCCCTCAATTATCTTAGTTGCTATGAGTGTTTCAATATGTCTTTGGATGTATCTTTTCAAAGGTCTAGCACCATATTCATCATTAAATCCATGCTGTATTACATATTTTTGAATATCTTCACCGAGTTCAATAAATAAATTCTTTTCCTTTAATCTTTCATTCAAATCATTTAACATCTTATTTGCGATTTCTATTTGAACCTTTAGGTTTAATGCGTTAAAGATAATAATCTCATCAATTCTATTGATAAACTCTGGTTTAAACTTTTCTTTAACTAACTTCATTACTTCCCTTTGAGCTTCTTTTTCATAGCTGAGTAAATACTCACTACCGATATTAGAAGTTAATATAATGATTGTGTTTTTAAAATCAACAGTACGTCCTTGGTTATCAGTTAATCTTCCATCCTCAAGTATTTGAAGAAGGATGTTAAAGACTTCGGGATGTGCTTTTTCTACTTCATCAAATAGGATGATTGAATAAGGCTTTCTTCGTACCGCCTCTGTTAGCTGACCACCTTCATCATAACCTACATATCCAGGAGGAGAACCAATTAATCTAGCAACACTATGAGATTCCATATACTCACTCATATCAATTCTAACTATTTGATGTTCACTATCAAATAATGCTTCAGCAAGTGATCTCGCTACCTCTGTCTTTCCGACACCGGTAGGTCCTAGGAATAAGAAGGAACCTATTGGTCTATTTTCATCCTTAATCCCTGCACGTTGTCTAATAATCGCGTCACTAATAAGTCTTAAGGCGTGATCTTGTCCGATTACTCTTTTTTTAAGCGTAGATTCTAGATGTAAAAGCTTTTCCTTATCTCCAGACATTAATTTAGATATTGGAATATTGGTCCATTTAGAAACGATTTCAGCGATACTTTCCTCAGATACAATCTCAGTCAGTAATTTACCCTCCATTTGATTTTCTAAAGCCATATCATTAATCATCTTTTCTAGGGATGGTATTTTTGAATATTGTAACTCTGCAGCCTTTTGATAATTAGAATCATTGAATGCATTTTGTAGATCAATGCGAAGCTTTTCAAGTTCATTTTTCTTAACTTTGATTTGATTTAAATGATCCTTTTCTGTTTCCCATTGCTTTCTTAAATTTTTTTCTTTGACTTTTAATTGTTCGATTTCTTGTTTAATCTTTGCTAGTCTATCCTTTGAGATAGGGTCAGTTTCTTTATCTAGTGCAGTTTTTTCTATTTCTAGCTGCATAATTCTTCTTAGTACTGTATCAAGTTCGACTGGCATCGAATCTATTTCCATACGAATAGAAGCACAGGCTTCATCAATTAAATCGATTGCTTTATCAGGTAAAAAGCGATCCGAGATATATCTATTGGATAAAGTAGCAGAAGCGATAATTGCAGGGTCTGAGATATGAACGCCATGATGTGCTTCAAATCTAGACTTTAACCCTCTTAAAATACTGATGGTATCCGCTACAGTTGGTTCATTGATTAAAACCTTTTGGAAGCGTCTTTCTAATGCACTATCCTTTTCGATATATTTTCGATATTCATTTAATGTGGTTGCACCTACGCAATGCAATTCGCCTCTTGCTAGCATTGGCTTTAACATGTTAGATGCGTCCATTGCTCCATCTGCTCTACCAGCACCTACAATCGTGTGGAGCTCATCAATAAATAGAATGATTTCACCATTAGATTCTTTGATTTTATTTAAAACCGCTTTTAATCTCTCTTCAAACTCACCTCTAAATTTAGCACCAGCAACTAAGGATGCTAAATCTAGTTCGTATATAATTTTATTTTGCAGTCCTAAAGGAACGTCTTTATCAACGATACGTCTAGCAAGTCCTTCAACGATTGCTGTTTTACCAACACCGGGTTCTCCAATTAATACTGGATTATTCTTTGTTTTTCTAGATAAGATTTTGATTACACGACGAATTTCCTCTTCTCGTCCAATCACAGGATCTATTTTCCCTTGCTTTACAGCCTCAACGATATTACGCCCAAACTTGTCCAAGACCTTTGGGTCGTTGTTATAGTCTTCCATTTGTGTAAAATTCATGATTGTCCTCCTTGGCAGTCCTTGTTATTAATTGCCAATTCCATTATAAAACATAAGATTGGCACTGTCAACAATTAAGTGCTAAATATACGTTTTTTAAATGAGTTGTGATACAATATATTTGACTTGCAAAACTATAATGATAGGTAGAAGAGGATAACTATATGATCAAGGTCTTATTTGTTTGTTTAGGAAATATATGTCGCTCCCCAATGGCTGAAGGAATGCTAAGAAAAATGATTCATGATCATGGGCTACAAGGAAAGATTCATATTGAATCTAGAGCAACTTCAACATGGGAGGAAGGAAATCCTCCACACCCAGGTACGAGAAGAATTCTAGATCGAATTGGTGCTGATTATCAAAATAAAAAATCAACCCAAATTACAGAATCAGATTTCAATGAATATGATTACATTATTGGTATGGATCATGCGAATATGAAGTATCTTCAAGAGCATGCTGGAAAGAATATTCATAAACTTTATCTCTTAAGAGATATTGATCCGAATACAAAGGGAGAAGTTATTCCTGATCCTTATTTTTCAGGAGAGCATGAAAAAACATATTTATTATTAAATGATGCATTAAAGCTTTGGCTTGATAAGCTAAAAAATGAACAAGTTTTATATTGACTTTTCAGTGAATAAAAAGTTATAATGATATAGCATGTTAAGGCCTCATAGCCAAGTGGTAAGGCAAGGCACTGCAACTGCCTGATCATCGGTTCAAATCCGTTTGAGGCCTCCAAAATATGTTTTAATTGGTATCACCAGTCGGATTAGAACTGGGAATACCAACTATGATTGATAAGCACTCCAATTGGAGTGTTTTTTCTTTTTTTACGAAGGACATTAATAATCAAACTTTTTTTTAGGTAATTTAATGATATAATCTGAGTAAATATAAACGATGATAGTTAGTTATAATTGAAATTAGTCTAATCAAGAAATGGGGGTATAATAACATGAAGAAAATGATATACATGATATTTCTATTAATAGTCATACTATTTTTGTCGTCTTGCACTAAATCAAATCAATTCAATTATTATTCATTGAGAGAAGATATTTCAAAAGTCGAAATAATACATGTAAATACACAATGGGAATTGGAATATGAAGTATTGAATGAGTTGAGCGAAAATGAAGTAGAGGTATTTTTGGAAAAGTTATCGGAAATTAATTATACTAAAGCCTTGTTTGGCGATCCAGGTACTTTGGATGACGAAAAATGTATAAAAATCACATATAAAAGTGGTGATTTTGACATTGTTACATCATACTTAATAGTTAAATTCGATGCAAATAATTCACAGATTCGATGGGAAAGTATAATTATGGATAAATCAATAGTATCAGAAAAATATAATGTATTAATTGAAGAGTATGGTGAATGATTGGTATACATGTTTAAAATGGAAACATAAGTTAATACACCTGGTGCAGAAAACACATTGATCCAACTTAAGGTTAATAGAAGCATTTATTTACATGCTTCAAACGTCTAGTGACTTCTCATTAG
>DDWO01000003.1:0-232 GCA_002345705.1 Acholeplasmataceae bacterium UBA2284
CGATTTGTGCAGTTCTATTGAAGCCGTAAAGTGATTTAATAACTTCCTTTGCTTCATCGAGTTCAACAATCCATCTCGATAAATCGTTATTTAAGTTAGGGAAATAATCAAGCATAACCCAATCAATTCCACGGTCTGTATTATTTCTTGTTAGTTTTGTAACATCAAGTCCAAGCGCACTCATCTCCGATGTTATCATTCTTAATTTTTCTAGGGTCGTTGAAAATAATGA
>DDWO01000003.1:249-10749 GCA_002345705.1 Acholeplasmataceae bacterium UBA2284
TTTTCTTGATCCATAGTTCTTAGAGTTGCATTTTGCCAGTTTCTATCATAGGATATTGGTAGATGCTTCGCTTCCTCAAAGGGGATTTCTCCATTGATATAAAGCGTGCGATAGGATGTAGCATTTTGTCTAAGCATTTGGGCACGTAATGTAATATAGTACCATCCAGCTTGTTCAATATCGACTTCCCAAGAAACAGCATCTCCACCATTGTCATAGGAATCAGTACCTAAAACATTTAATTTAAGCTTTGTCATTGAAAAAGGCTTGACTAAAGGATCTCTGCTTGTTCCTCTAGCAATTGTCGAAGAGCTTTTATAAAGATTTTCTTCTGCTTCGATTCTAATCAATTCATCAGCAGCTGTATTGTCATAATTTTGAATATATTCGATATAGCTTATATATTCCTTTTTGGTTTCAACACGTATTTCTCTAAGCTTTAAGCTTCCTGAAATCTTTTCAATTTCAATGATGTTTTCTCCAGCCTCTAAATAGAAGCCTAAGCCATCTTGATATAATCTTCTTGTATCTTTAATTAACAAATCTTGATAGATATCTACAGTTTCTTGAGCGATACTTACATCGTTGCCATAGCGATCTGTTCCTAAATCTGTTGATGACTCACGCCATAAAGTAGGAAGTGTAATTTGTGATGCCTCATAGTAAGGAGAATCCTCTGCACCATTGAGTTTGACAGCTAGTCCGATAGGAATATGTGTCTTTGCTAATGACATGTAGTTGATATGAAGATAATAAAGTCCTGCATCCGCAATATCAACATGGATAAAAATACTGGAATCTTCAATCCATTCATAGTTCATTTGGTCTTCTGAGAGTTCCTCGTTATCAGGCAATACAAAATCCACTGCCGGTATCGATATAGATACCTCAGTGCTTGGTTCGTTTAAATTGATTTGACTTAAATATTTAGAGTAATGATTTTCTAGGTAAACTGATTCTAGGTTAGCAAATGTTGGTGTTGGGTTTTCCTTTGGTGTAAACACTCCAGCAAGTCCTAAAATGGCAAATGAGGAAACAAGCAAAATCAATGATAAGGTCACTATTTTTTTAATTTTCGGTGTTATTTTCATCTGTTTCTCCATTCAAGAATGTGTGAAAAGGAATCCAAATGGACTCCTTTTCGCACGAGTCTTTTTTTTATTTATTTCCTAAAGCAGTTTCAAATTCATTATTGGCTTCTGTATAAAGCGCATTCGCTCTGGTGTTTAACTGAACACGTATATCAGCTAATGCTACTTCTCCTGCCATTAACTTGGTTATAATATCAGACATCTTATTTTCAGCATCATATGTTCCTGAATAGCGTGCTGCAATATAACCTGGCAAATATTTAGGTGGTTCAACAATAAATGTACCTGTTTCAATAATTGTTCTTAACCCAGTGAAATTTGGATAGAGCTCAAAATAAGCATCAAGTAAATCTTCGTCATTTTGAATTGGTGCGAAATTAACTTGGGATATACCTGGAACAGTCTTTGATAGCTCAACGCGCTTCAAATAGCCTTCTTTACCAAAGCCCATCCATTTTGCTAGTAGATAAGCAGCTTCAGGGTTCTTTGTGTTTGAGGCTACAGTATAAAAGTCAGCAACGATTGGTACACGCTTGTTACCATTTACGATAGGAGTTCCAATAAATTCTAGATCCCATGTGTATTGACCACTGTTAATATTAGATTGCATCCAACCAAAATCCCATGAGTAAAACCATTTCGCTAAAATATTACCATTATTGAATGGATCACCCTCAGGGAAAATATTGCCGATTTCAATTGTAGAGTTTTCAGCACCAGCAGCATCATATAAAGCCTCTAAAACATAGGTTTGATCTGTTCTTAGTGTTCTATACATTTGCATCGTTGATGTAAATTCTGTTGAATTCAAATTGAATCCAGAATCTGATAATGTAAACCAACGATAATTGGTATTGAGCTGTGCAGGATACCAGTGAATGATATGTTCGATACCCTCTAAGCCTACAACACCCGTATTGTTATTGGAGGCATGATTTGCTGCAGCCTTCGTTAGGTTTAAAAATTCAGTCATTGTTGAATCAATGGTTGGAAAATCTTGACCTTGACGATCATATAGTGTTTCATTGACTATATAACCTGCATAGTGAACAGCATTTGGAATCGCCATTACCTTTGAATCATAGGTTGCAACTCCGCGAATATCTGCACTGACGTTTATATATTCAGGATCTGCATTCGCAACCGTTGTTAAATTGTATGCCCAGTCATTGATGACATAAAAAGGTATGTTATCTGCCTGAAATACATCAGGAAGTGTTTGAGTAGATGCTCTTGCAGCTAAGAACTCATTCCATCCTAAATCGTCATTGGTTCCAGGAATTTTTGGTCTTTCAATAATGTTAACCTTAATATTTGGATATCTTTCCTGAAAGGCTTGTATCATTAAACGTTGCATATTAGGTTCTTGTGAATCTGGTGACCCTAGGTCCCAAGAAGCATAGGTGATTGTTACCTGTCCTTCTACTGGAGTTGTTGGATCATCAGTTGGGTCTTCTGTAGGATTATTATTACAAGCGACCAAAACCAATGCAAATAAAATGATGGATACCAACATTAATATTTTTTTCATATTCTTTCCTCGTTTCTTCAATTATTATGCATCAAATCTAAAAATTGCGAGCAGTTGCATTCTTAAACATCCGGCTACTAGCTCGCAATTTCTATTCGATTTTAAAGCTTAATTCTTATGCCCCTGGTTCGTATGAAACAATTGCAGATACGATTTCAAATGTACCTGTTAAACTGCCATTAATTGGATCAACGAAAATCAATACGTTCATTGGAGCAGTTGTTAGGGTAAATGTAAATGTTTGTTCAGTTCCATCAAATGTAACTGTTTGTTCATAGGCACCACTATCATTTGGTTTAATAATTAATTGTGCACCGTTTGTTCCTTTAACAACCATTGTAATTGTGTTATGATTTGCAAGATTATCTTCAAATGTGTACTTCATGAAAGCCCATTCTTGTCCTGCAGTTTTTGTGTATGAAACAACATTTTTACCATCAGTTGGGGTAAATGTGTAGATTCCACCATCATTATCAACCCAACCTTGAGTAAAGTTTACATCGATTTCTTGATCGAGAGGAGCTGGTTCAACATAAGATAACTTAGTAGATCTAATTTCAAATGAACCTGTTAAGCTACCAAGAATTGGATCAACAAAGATTAGAATTTTAACTGGTGTTTCTGTTAATGTAAATACGATAGTTTGTTCAGCACCTGTAAATGTTACAGTCTGTTCAAAGATGTTTTTATCATTTGGCTTAATAATGAGTTGCTTTCCAGCTTCACCTTGAAGAACCATAGTGATTGTATTAAATCCTGACATATCGCCAACAAATTCATTCTTGATAAATGCCCATTCTTGACCTGCAGTCTTTACATAATCAATGTCATAAACCATGCCATCCTTAGTGATTGTGTAAATTCCACCATCGTTATCAACCCAATCGGTTGCAACTTCTACGCCTGGTTCAACATATAGAACCTTAGCGCTAATGATTTCAAATGAACCTGTTAAGCTGCCATTGATTGGATCAACGAATATTAAAACCATCATTGGAGCTTCATTTAATGTAAATCTTAGAGATTGTTCAGTTCCATCAAATGTAACTGTTTGTTCAAAGGCACCCTTATCATTTGGTTTAATAATTAATTGTGCACCGATTGTTCCTTTAACTACCATATCAATTGTGTTATGGTTAGCAAGATCCATATCAAATACGTTCTTAATAAATGCCCATGATTGACCTGAAGTTCTTGTATATGATACTACATTTTTACCATCAGTTGGTGTGAATGTGTATAAACCACCATCGTTATCAACCCAACCTGTTAAAGTAAAGTCAACTACGACGTCTGTATCTACTGGTGGAGGTGTCATATACATAAATTCTGTAGAAATAATTTCAAATGAACCTGTAGCAGGTGCAGTACCTGGTTCTGCAAATATAATCAAACCGGTAATCGATTCAACCATAAATGTAAGCGTGACTGGTGTGTCTGCAACAAATGTTACTGTTTCTTCAATTGAATTATTGACCTTAACCATGACTGACTTACCAGCAGTACCTTCTAATGTAATCTTAATCGTATTTAATCCTTCAACTTCACCAGGAACGAAATTATTCTTTAGGAATACCCATTCTTGACCTGCAGCCTTTGTGTAATTGACTACAGCAGTTTCACCATAAACAACAGCGTAAGTGTCTGGATCGTTTTGAACCCATAGGTCATTGACATCTGCTGTGTAATATAGAGAAGCAGAAAGAATTTCAAATGAACCTGTAGCAGGAGCAACACCTGGGTCACCAAATAGGTAAACACTAGTAAATGCTGCTGCTTGAACCGTAAAGGTTACTGGATTTTCATCAGTAAATGTGATGAATTGTTCTAATGCACCACTATCATTTGGCTTAATCAATACTTGCTTACCAGCAGTACCCTTAATGACGATTGTCATTGTATTTAAACCAGCAGTATCTTTTGCATCAAATTGGACTCTCATCCATTCCCAATCATTACCAGCAAGCTTATTATAGGTAACCATTGTCTTTTCTTCTAATAATTCAATATCATAAATTGTTGCTGAGTTTGCAACCCAAGCTGCATTAAACATATAAACAAGCGTTGGATCGAAATCAACAGGAACATAACTCAATGTAGCAGATACGATTTCAAATGCACCTGTAGCTGGAGCTGTGTTTGGCTCACCAAACATAATGATACTTGTAAATGCTTCTGCAGTAACAGTGACTGTTACAGGCATAGCATCAACGAAGTTAACTGTTTGTTCTAGTGCACCACTATCATTGGGTTTAACTAAAACAGATTTTCCAACTGAACCCTTTAATACAAGTGTTAATGTATTTAGTCCTTCAACTTCTGCAGGAACAAAATCAGTACGCATAGCTGACCATTCTTGTCCAGCAGCCTTCGTGTAATTCACTACTGTAGTTTCACCATATGTGAATGTATAAACATCTAGATCAATTGAAGACCAGCCTGAATTCACATCCATATCAGATGTCTTAAATGTTACAGAATGAATTGTAAATTCACCTGAACCAATTCCACCAGGAGCAGCAAATAATACGATCTTATTAAGCTGTTCAAGTTGAGCAGTAGTCATTGTGAGTAAATCAAAGACAAAGACTTGCTTAGTTCCATCAAATGTAACTGGAACTTCTTTAACTCCAGCTGGACTTTCTACCTTAAGTAGTAATGTCTTATTTTCTACACCTGTGATTTCAAATTCAACCTTAGCAAATCCACTAAAGTCACCATCTAGGTCAGCAAACATATAAGACCAATGGAAGTTTGAATCTGGCTTGTTGTATTCAACTAAATATTCATCAGCAATTCTAGTGATACCATAAACTTGGTCTCCACCATCATACCAATTGTGAATATCAAATGTTAAATCAGTGCCATTGTATTCGTTCTTAATAATAACTGGAGCAACATATTCATAATCATCAACCATAAATGCTTCATGAATTGTAAATGATCCAGTTCCAGTTCTACCGGCATTACCAAAGATTAGAATGGATGTAATTGCATTCTTATCAGCTAAAGCCATTTCAGATAAATCTACAACAACTTCTTGCATTTCACCATTAAGGATAATTCTAGTTTCAACACCGTTAGCAGCCTTAACAATGATTGGTTGTCCAGCTGTACCTGTAACTTTTACAACAACAAAGTTAAATGCTGTGAAGTTACCTTGAACTCTAGATTGCATTGCTGACCATTCAAAGCCAGCATCCTTTGTGAAGGTTACATCATATTCTGTACCATCTTGAGTGATAACATAAGTTTCTTCAGCAAAGTTTTCCCATTTGCTATTAAAGTTAAAGATTTCATCAGTACCATTATACTCATTCACATTTGTTGGAATGTTGTTGAATCCATCATTGATGATAAATCCAGATGCAACATCAACACCAAACTTAAGTTGAGTAATATTGATTGTACCAACTGACTCTTCTTTTCCTGGAGCAGCAATGATCACTACTTTATTGACCTTAGCAAGAAATGCTGAGGATGCCATCAGATTCCATTCATAAGTTCCTTGAATACCTGTGACATTAATGCCAATTTCCTTGGCAGGTGTGCTATCACTAGTTTCAAGCTTAAGTAGCATTGTACCTGAGCCTTCAACTGTAAGGACTAGTTTCTTATAAACAGAAAGATCTTCTGTAATAGTTGCACTGCTCATGTATGCGTATGGAAATTCTTCCTTAGCATATGAGAATTCTAATTTTGATGTCGTGTTGGTTGTTAGTGTATAAACACCATCCCCTCCATCCATCCATCCACCCAATACATTGAAATCTGTGACAACAGGAACTGTTGGTGTTGGTGTCGGTGTTGGTTCTGGTGTTTCAACAGCCGGCTTGCAGCCAACGATCACAAATAACAATCCTAAGACTAAAAGCATCGAAAAAAGTTTTACTGCATTCTTCATTTCTTTCCTCCTATTTCTTTTCTTATACCTAAAAAACAACGAAAAAAATAACTATCGAAACGTTTCGAGCCTTGTATAAAATATAATCCAGATCATATTCTATCCATCTGAAATCGCTTACATTTTAATTATAGCAAGGACTCGATTTTGTGTCAATGAAGCTGGCTTGAGTTTTAACATCTTCTGCTTGTGCGTTCGATTTGATTCATCGAAACGTTTCAATTACATTATAATGCAACCGTTTCCATTAATCAATACTTTTGAATTGCTTTTTTTATTTTGTTTATTATTCCTTTTTTTAGAACTTATCGTATAATGATATCGAGATGTAATGATTGAGGTGTTCATGAAGAATATTTTGAAGTATCTTTATAGGGATAAAGTATTTGTAATCGCGTTTGTTTTCGCGATTATTTCTATGTTTATCATCACTCCTTCTAGTCAATATTTGGGGTATATTAACTACAAAGTCTTAATTATCATGTTTACGTTAATGATTGCTGTT
This sequence comes from Acholeplasmataceae bacterium UBA2284, assembly GCA_002345705.1. Taxonomy (GTDB): domain Bacteria; phylum Bacillota_I; class Bacilli_A; order Acholeplasmatales; family Acholeplasmataceae; genus Peloplasma. Next base: position 7,281 of record DDWO01000003.1, read on the forward strand.
GCAGGCTTTTATGAAACTCATTTTTTTGATTTTGTAGCTACAAAACTTGTCATCCATTTTAGAAGCATTAAATGGATAGCCTTAGTGATTATTCTTACAACCTTCTTCTTAGCAATGCTATTAACCAATGATGCAGTGCTTTTAACACTGGTTCCCTTTACAATCTTTATTACTAAGCATACAAAAACTGAGAAATATGCTGTAATTATCATTATTTTACAAACAATCGCTGCAAATATGGGTAGTGCACTCACACCAATGGGTGATCCTCAAAATATTTATTTGTATGCCTATTATGATATTCCCTTTCAAGCATTTATTATGGTTACATTACCGATCACAGTGATGGGATTTATATTAGTGAGTTCAACTGCTTTAATTAAGATTCCAAAAATTCCTTGTGAGTTAAATATAGTTGCTCCTACGGTAAACTTTAAAAAATTATTTTTATATTCGCTAATTTTAGTGAATGCATTACTATCTGTTCTTCGTATTGTTCCAGAGTTTTATACGCTAGGTGTAACCATCATTTTAACCCTTATTTATGGAATACATTTATTAAAAAGAGTCGATTATACCTTGCTACTAACCTTTCTATCATTCTTTATCTTTACTGGAAATCTTGGTCAAATGGACTTTATTAAAAATAGTATCGAAGGCTTATTAGATTCAAGCATTTCAGTGTTCTTCACTGGAATCATTACCTCACAATTCATTAGTAATGTCCCAGCTGCTGTTCTACTATCTACATTCACCAGACATGAATTTTGGCCATCTTTATTACAAGGAGTCAATATCGGTGCGATGGGAACGATTATTGGATCATTAGCAAGTCTAATAACATTCAAATACATACTTCGAGAGTATCCGAAGGAAACAAAAAACTATTTAATCACTTATTCAATTCTTTCTGTCATCTTTATTGTGATTATTTCAGTTGTAACGCTATCCATAATGTAAGAAAAAAAGCCGTTTGGCTTTTTTTTATACTAATTATCTACTCTGAAGAATCTCCTTAAAATTTCTACTAGTATATCTGTTGTATTTCTAGAATATGCAATTTCTCTTGCGCGAACTGGTCTATCGGTGATTACACCATCAGCATCTCTTGAAATGACCTCTTCGATTTTTACATCATCATTAACTGTCCATACGTAAACCTTTTTATTGTTTTCATGGATTAGCTTAACAAAGGCATCATTTCTCATAAAGAAAAATTCTGAGAAGCCAAAGTAATCAATATCCTCTGCTGCTGCTAGTAGGTGAATATCGCCATAAAAGGTTGAAACTAAAAGTAGTGTTTTTACATCTGGATTGATTTGTTTTATTCTTCTAATTTGATCTCTTGAAAACGAAAGTAAAACAACTTGATTTACTATATCATATTGTTCAATTAGAGATAATACATTTTCTTCAATCGATTGACTATAAACCTTCATTTCAATAAACATAACTGCTCGTTTATCCACTCTAATAATGGTTTCCTCTAATGTTGGCACCTTTTCGTCTGCAAAATCAGGAGAAAACCAAGATCCTGCATCAAGGCTTTTCATTTCAGCTAAGGTCATATTCGCAACTCTTCGATTTAGGGTATCATTCGTCGTTCTACCTGTAGTTCTGTCATGAAATAAAATAGGAATTAAATCGCTTGTTTCTCTAACGTCAATTTCAACTGCATCGACACCCTGCTCTATCGCTAATTCAACTGCAGCTAAAGTATTTTCAGGAGCGTCAAATGAAGATCCTCGATGTGCCACAATTTCAGCGTAGTTAAATAATTCGATTTGAACCTTGGGTGTTTGAAGCAGGGTAATGATGCTTGATATATTGATTAATGAAATAATGAGGATAGCAGCAAATGTCGTTCTTCTCACATGCTTCATATTGATCAGCTTGGGGGAAATCTTCTTTTTAGGAATCGCTGTCGGTAACAAGCCCATTTTTTCTCTTGCTTCATAATACCATGAGGATATCATCGCGTAATTGATAGGAATCAATGTAATGGTTGCTAAAAAACCAATAATTAAATATAGTGAGTAAAGTAGGGTTAGTATCACTGATAACGTATAGATTTCACCCTTAATAATCGATACTGCAAAGCCAATTAAAATAATGATTAAAGCATAGATTAAATAAAGAATACCGTTCAAAATAATATTTAAGCCGATAAATTCTAATACCATTTCTAATCTTTTCTTCTTGAGCATCGTTTGACTTTCTACGATAGCTCTTTTCGTCGGTATTTTTTCAATTGTATATAAATTGATTGTAAAAATAGTTTCTATGAATAAAAAGCCTAAAAAAATAATTAAACTATAAAATCCTAATTGTAAATAAATTGATTTATTGATTTCAACAATAAGCTCATCTGGCATATTGAATGTGGACGCAATCCCTACAATATGAAATAGCTCAACCAATAAAATAAATAAAAATGCTGGTCCAATTATTCTTAAACGGTATATTTTTACGGTTTCAAGTAACTTTTTTGAGCCATAAATCAATAGATTTTTAAATGAGATATCCTTTTCATGATAACCAAAATCAAAGATTAGAGATAAAAATACGAGTTCAACCACAATATAAACCGCTAAAAATAGACCCATGATAAAAAAGATGATGATGGTTGAGGGCTTAACTAGATATGTGAAGAGTAATGTATTTGTGATATATGCGTAGCCAGATAATCGTATCGATAAATGAAATAAAAGCTGTCCCAATGGAAAAATGACGAGTAAACCGATGACTCGATAAATGACTTCAAAAATGAATAATGTTCTTAAGTTGTACGTCAAGCTTCGATAGGTATCGATAAATGTCTTTTTCATAGGAACCTCAACTATTCATCTATATTATAGCACTCAATTCAAGAAAAAAAGGTGTAGCCGTCATCCGTCATACACCTTTTTCATCATTTTATCTTGTTATTTTTTTAAATTATAGAATGACTTAAGTCCTAAGTATTGTGCACTTGAACCAAGTTGATCTTCAATTCTTAATAATTGATTGTATTTAGCAATTCTATCAGTTCTTGAAGCTGAACCAGTCTTGATTTGACCGGCATTGGTAGCAACTGCGATATCTGCAATTGTTGTATCTTCTGTTTCACCAGATCTGTGTGATACAACTGCTGTATATCCTGCTCTCTTTGCCATTTCAATTGCATCAAATGTTTCAGTTAAGGTACCAATTTGGTTAACCTTAATTAAAATTGAATTTGCAATTCCTAATTCAATACCTCTAGCTAATTTTTCAGTGTTCGTAACGAATAAATCGTCTCCAACCAACTGAATCTTGTCGCCAAGCTTCTTGGATAGATAAACCCAGCCTTCCCAGTCATTTTCATCAAGACCATCTTCGATGGAAATAATAGGATATTTTTCAACTAATGTTGCTTAGAAATCAGAAAGTTGTTCAGAAGTGAATACTTTTCCACCTTCTCCAGCAAGTACATAAGTCTTAGTTTCTT
>DDWO01000023.1:0-17705 GCA_002345705.1 Acholeplasmataceae bacterium UBA2284
CTTGTAGAAAACTTAGGAACCATTGCACAAAGTGGTTCAAAGGCATTTTTAGAAAAAATAGAGAATAAGGATATCGACATCATTGGTCAATTTGGTGTTGGGTTTTATTCATCCTTTATGGTTGCTAAGGAAGTGATTGTAGAAACGAGATCACCCTATGCGAAATCAGGCTATCGTTGGAGCTCATCGGGAGAAGATTCATATACGATTGAAGAGATTGATAGAACTGAAATTGGTACGACGATTATATTACATTTAAGAGATGATGATGAAGAAAATGAAGAAAACTTTTCTAAGTTCGCTAATGAGTATACCATCAAGAGTTTAGTTAAGAAATATAGCGATTATGTTCGTTATCCGATTAACATGATGGTTAAAAAGACAGAGGATAAGAAGGAAAAGTTGGAAAAAGAAACATTAAACCAAATGATTCCAATTTGGAAGAAAGCGAAATCTGAAATTAAAGAAGAGGATATGTTCGCATTTTATAAGCACCAGTTCTCAGATTTTGAGGATCCGCTAAAGGTCATTCATACAGATGTTGAAGGTATGCTAACATACACTGCATTGTTATTTATTCCAAAAAAGCCAGCATATGATTTTTATAGTGAGCATTATGAAAAGGGACTTCAACTTTATTCAAAGGGAGTATTTATCCAAAACAAGAATAAGGATTTAATTCCAGATTACTTTAAGTTTGTCAAGGGCTTAGTAGATTCAGCAGATCTATCCTTAAATATTTCAAGAGAACTTTTACAGCATGATCGTCAATTAAAGAAAATAGCATCTCACCTTGAAAAGAAAATCAAGAGTGAACTAGAAAATATGCTCCTTCATGATAGAGAGCAATACATTAAGTTCTATGATGCATACAAGATTACTCTAAAATATGGACTTTATGATCAATTTGGAATGAATAAGGAAAAGCTTCAGGATTTAATCTTATTTAAAACATCAAAGAGTGATGAATATATCTCATTTAAAGAATATATAGAAAGAAAACCTGAAGAACAAAAATCAATATATTACGCAACAGGTAAATCGAAACAATCCATTCTTTCACTTCCTCAAATGGATGTGATGAAGGAAAAGAATTATGAGGTTTTACTATTTACTGATGATATTGATGAATTTATGATTCAAGTGCTTCAAAGCTATCAAGATGTTCCATTTAAATCGATTCAACAAGGTGAATCCGATTTAATAGATGATACGAAGAAAAAGGATTTGAAGAAGAAGGAAAAAGAAAATAAAGATATATTATTTTCGATTAAGGAAGCATTAAAGGATAAGGTTAAGGACGTTAAGCTATCAGCTAGACTGAAAGGTTCCGCTGTATGCTTAGTATCAGGTGAAGGATTAAGTCTTGAAATGGAAAAAATTCTTAAGCAAATGCCAAATCAAAATGAAGTCCACGCTGAAAAGATATTAGAAATCAATCCAGATCACGAATTATTTACAGCGTTAAAGAGTATTTATGATAAGGATCATGAAAAGATTAATGACTATGCATCCATCCTTTATCATCAAGCCTTATTAATTGAAGGTCTTCCAATTGAAGATCCAACTGAGTTTGCTAACAACCTAGTGAAGCTTATGATTGAATCATCAAAGCTATGAAGCTAACATTAAGAAAACCAACACTTGAAGATAAAAAGTCATATATGGAATATATTGAAGCTTGGGGTAATGAATTTATATATCCAACCGCAAGCTCAGCAAGAGAAAGAACATTTGAAGAACTCATTGAAAGAATTGAATTGGATGAAAAGAATATGATAGATCCAGAGCATAGGGTTCCAGCAACAACCTTCATCTTGATTGATGAAAATCAAGAAATCTATGGATCAATCAATCTTAGATACTTTCTCAATGAAGATCTTTTAAAGTATAATGGTCATATAGGGTATGGCATCAAGCCTAATAAGAGAAAACAAGGCTATGGGAAACTTATGTTATCACTAGTTCTAGAAAAGGCTAGAGAACATCATCTAACCAAAGTCTTAATCACATGCAACGATGAAAATATTGCATCCTATAAAACCATTGAAGCCTGTGGAGGAGTTTTAGAGAACAAAGTCTACAAGACAGATGGTTATATTAGAAGATATTGGATCACACTATAAGGAGAAACCATGAAAACTATTCAAACCAAAAATGCTCCAGCAGCAGTAGGTGCTTACAGTCAAGGCGTCTTAGTCAATAACACGCTATATGTTTCTGGACAAATTCCATTTATTCCAGAAACAATGACGCTTGTATCAGAAAGTATTCAGGATCAAACGCTTCAATCTTTAAAAAATGTATTAGCTATTGTTGAAGCAGCAGGAATGAAAAAAGAAAATATCGTTAGATGCACAGTCTTTATGACCAATATGAGTGATTTCCCATTAATGAATGAAGTTTACGGGAATTTCTTTGGAGAACATAAACCAGCAAGAGCTGCTGTAGAAGTCAGAAGATTGCCTAAAGATGTAATGATTGAAATTGATGCAATAGCAGTTCAATAATCCTAAAATATAGAACACCTTTTTCAAGGTGTTTTTGTTTATAAATAGGATTATAAATAGTTTAAAGAAAATTCTTTTTTGAAATGCTTCACGTTTGTCATAGGTTATAAATAATGCTATAATGTAGTTAAATTTACGATGGTCTAGACAACTCCATCAGATTAAATCATCTTTAGATGACAATATATAGAAAGTGGTGACATCATGACAGAAACGATGACTTCTGTTCAAAACGACGCATTACACAAGAAGAACACATACATTTTCACTGGAGCACTAGCTGTTTTACTTATTGCAGCAACCGTAATCTTTGGTTGGTATGTATTAGCAATCACAGCTGTATCCTACGCAGTATCATTTATTGTTGAGATACTTTTTTCTAAGTTCAGAAAAAAGGAGTTAGATTATGGTTGGATGGTTACTCCATTATTAATCGCGCTATTAATGCCGCCAGCGATTCCACTATGGACAGTAGGTATCGCTGCTTTCTTTGGAGTATTCTTTGGTAAGAATATCTTCGGGGGGAGTGGAAAATACATTTTCAGTCCTGCTTTAGTCGGTTACTTATTTGTTTTAATCTCATTTCCTGCTCATATGGCAACAGCTTGGATTGATCCTCAAACAGCGGATTTATTTACAGGAGCAACTCCTTTAAATCTATTCAATCGTGGTTTACCATTAAGCTATAATATGCTTGATTTACTAATGGGTAATACAATTGGTACATTAGGTGAAACATTTAGACTAGGTATTATCGTCATTGGGATTCTATTAATGGTTCTAAAGGTTTCAGACTGGAGAATTCCACTATCGTATTTAGGTTCATTTTTCGTGATTACAGGAGTTGCTTTCCTAATCGCACCAGATTCAATTGGTAAAGACCCAGTATTATCCTTATTATTAGGAAGTATTTTATTTGGGGCATTCTTTATCGCAGTTGACCCTGTTACCGCTCCTGTTACAGGAAAGGGTAGAATTATTTATGGTATAGGTCTAGGCTTATTGACGTTTATTATTAGAAACTTTGGCACATTCCATGAAGGTGTCACCTTTACAATCATCATTATGAATGCAATATCGCCATTAATCGATAATAAGACAGTCAAGGAAGCTGTTACTTCAGAGGAGGTAGCACAATGAAACAAAATCTAAAAATGATTTTATTTGTTGTTATATTAGGGACAATTACATCCGTACTGTTAATCGGTATGGATTTATTAACAAAGGATCGCATCATTGCAAATGAAGAAGCACTATTAAAATCTGCGGTTTTAAATGCAAACTCAGTCTCCTATACATTCACTAATATTCACGATGTCTTTGCAGAGGAAGTTGAAATTATTGAATCTGATGGATTAATACTTTATCTACATAAAGAATCAGGAAATGTTTCATATGTATTTGAAGGTGGTGGAGTTTGGGGTCCAATTATTGGAATGATCACTTTAGCTCCTGACTTTGAAACGATTGTGCAAATCACTATTCTTCAGCAGGAAGAAACACCTGGATTGGGTGGTATTGTAGCTGATCCACTATATTTAGCTAACTTTGTTGGTATTAAAATGGTGCCAACCATTGAAATAAGAAAAGATCCAGCACCAAACAAAGTTAACGAGGTTGATGCAATCACAGGTGCAACTAGAACTTCTTCTAGCTTTGAAAGAATTTTAAATGATAACTACTCCTTGTATTTAGATGCATGGAATAGTTATAACGAATAAGGGGTGATCTCATGAAACTCATTCGATTGAAATATACAAAATGGTATAACATTTTAAAAGATGGAATACATAAAAATAACCCTATTGTTGTAGCAGTATTAGGTATTTGTTCTGCACTTGCGGTCACCAATAAGGTTGAAAATGCGATTGCGATGGGGCTTGGTGTAACATTTGTTGTTATGGCGTCCTCTGCTACCGTATCATTAGTTAGAAACTTTATTCCATCTAAGGTTAGAATGGTTACCTATATGGTTATCATTTCAACATTCGTTATTTTAGTTCAAATGTTCTTGCAGGCATTCTTCCCAAGCATCGCGTCCGCGTTAGGCGCGTACGTGGGTCTCATTATAACAAACTGTATTGTTATGGGTAGAGCAGAAGCTTTTGCAGCTAAAAATCCAGTCAGATATACACTTGTTGATGGTTTTGCAAGTGGTATGGGATATACACTTGTGTTAATCACAGTTTCAATAGTTAGAGAAATTCTAGCATTTGGTTCAATTCTTAACTTCAGAATTATGCCTACTACCTGGCCAAATTGGGTAGTGATGGCAATGGCTCCTGGTGGATTCTTCGTCCTAGGGCTACTCATCTGGGGAATTAGAGAATGGTCCAAGTTCTATGAAGAAGCGGTCTAGGAGGTAAATCATGAATATATTAGAACTCATCATCGCTTCAATCCTAAATCATAACATCGCCTTAGTTTATATCTTAGGTATGTGTCCATTGATTGCAATCTCAACCAATATTAAGAACGCTAAGGGAATGGGAATTGCTGTTGTATTTGTTGTAACCATTACAGCAATGATCAACTGGCCAATTTATCAATTACTTCAAAATACTGGTACAACCAACCTATCCTTATTAGTATTTATTATTACGATTGCAGCTACTGTTCAGTTTTTAGAAATGTTTTTGGAAAAGTTTATACCAAAACTTTATAATGCATTTGGTATCTTCCTACCTTTAATTACTGTAAACTGTGTCGTTTTAGCAATTTCATTATTCTTTGTCAATAGAGACTATAATTTTATTGAAACCACAGGATTTGCATTTGGATCATCTGTTGGTTGGTTACTTGCTATCGTATTAGTCGCTGGTATTCGTGAAAAAATGGCGAAACAAAGTGACATACCTAGAGGATTAAGAGGAAAGGCAATTGTCTTTATCGTCTTAGGAATCATTGCACTAGCATTTATCGGATTTACTGGCTTGGCAAACATCTAAGGGAGGTATATGATGAATTTATTAGTTCCAGTCATATTAGTAGGAATCTTGATTATTATTTCTGTACTACTTATCCTAGCTGAAAAAGCTTTAGGTGGTGGTGGAGAAAAAATGCTAATGATCAATGATGATAAGGTCATTCCTGTTAGAGGAGATGACACTGTGCTCAATACACTATCAGAGCATAAAATATTTATTCCATCAGCATGTGGTGGTAAAGCAACTTGCGGATTCTGTAAATTTAGACTAATTGAAGGTGGCGGTGATATTAAACCAACCGAAGAACCTTTCTTAAGTCCAAAGGAAAGAGAAGATGGCATTCGTCTATCCTGTCAAGTTAAAGTTAAAGACAACATGAAGATTGAAATACCAAAGGAATTATTAAACGCTAAGGAATATAAAACAAGGGTAGCTAAGATTCAAGATTTGACCTATGATATCAAATTGGTAGACTTTGAGCTTCTCGACCCAAAGGAAATGCATTTCAAGCCAGGACAATATGCACAGCTTAAGGTTCCTGGGATTGATATCATTAGAGCATATTCGATTGCATCTCATCCAAATGAGGTCAACCATATTGAATTGATTATTAGACAAGTACCAAAAGGACTTGCTACAACATTTGTTCATAAGGCATTAGAAGTTGGCGATAAAATTATTTTAACTGGTCCTTATGGTGATTTCTATCTGCAGGAGGAATCAGAACGTGAAATGGTTTGTATTGCTGGTGGATCTGGTAAAGCACCGATTCGTTCAATTCTTGCATATTTGAAGGATCAGGGCATGCCAAGAAAGGTCAGATATTTCTTTGGTGCTAAGTCAAAAAGAGATTTATATTATACAGAAGAGTTTGAACAACTTGCTAAGGAATATCCAAACTTCACATACGTTCCTGCACTTTCAGAACCACTACCTGACGACAACTGGACAGGTGAAGTCGGATTGATCACAGATGTTGTTGATAGAAACACAAGTGATTTATCAGAGGCAGAGGCATATTTATGTGGTTCTCCTGGAATGATTAACGCATGTATTAAGATACTCAATAAACACGATATTAAACAAGAAAACGTATTTTTTGACAGTTTTAGTTGATTCATCATTCAATAAAAATAAGGAAAGACTCGAGTTCAGAAATGAATTTCGAGTCTTTTTTCTATAAAAATAAATAAAAAAATCAAAAATATTGACAAAAAAACTAAAAAAATCAATAAAATCAATATAAAAATTAATTTTTTTAATAAAAATGCAACAAAAGTGTTGACAAATGATTTATAAATGAATATAATTAAGGTGTAAATTAAAAATATCAATGAAAAAGCAAAAAAGATTAATAAAATCAATAACGAAATCATTGAAAAGAAAGTTCGGGTCAACCGAGGAGGAAAATAAAATGACTAGAAATTTAAAAATCGTAATCGCGCTTGTTGCAATTGCCTCAATCTTAACAGCATGCACACTCAATAAAAACATAGAAGATTATAACAACTATAACAAAATCGTTCAGACAACAACTGATATCACATACGAAACATACGATGGTGGAGTTGAAGATAATAACGCAATGTTAAGATTTAAAGGATTTGAAGGAATCGATACACTGTTCGTGTTCTCTGGAGAAGAAACAGTAACCATCACAGTGTATGAAAATGTGGTTGAAGGAAAATTCAAGGTAGTTCTAGTAGATCCATATAACCAAGTGATTGAACTTCATCAAACTACAACACTCAGTTGTGTTGAAGGTCAATATAGATTAAAGCTTGTTGGTGAAGATGCTACAGGAACAATATCAGTTAGCGTTACTTCACATGTTAGTGTCTCATTCTATCCAGTATCAAAAACAAATAATAATTAACATACGATTCAGTAGTACGGTTGAATGAATTGAAGATCATTAAAGAGGTTATTGAGTAAATGGCACTAGAAAATCAAGAGAAATTGATTAGGTTCTGGTGATTGATTCGATTTCAGAAAAAATGATTAGATTTAAAATGGTATGAAAATAGATAAAAGAATGATGGTACTAGGAAGTTAAGGGAAATTAACTAGGTCTTGGTAATGATTCAAAAGTCTATAAAAAGTTAGTAAGGATTGAATGAAAAAAAACGGCACTAGGAAGTTAAGAGAAATTAGCTAGGTCTTGGTGGTTTAAAAAGTTCAATTGAGATGTTGATTTAAAATGTTAGCCTAAAAAGAATGATGGTACTAGGAAGTTAAGAGAAATTAACTAGGTCTTGGTAATGATTCTAAAAAAAGATTTAAGAATTAGTTGTAGAAGAAAGCATTCGAGTATTTTGATGGTACTAGAAAATCATGGCAGAATGATTAGGTTCTGGTAATCTTAAAAACTCAACAAATGATCTTAAAATGCACGGTTTCGCTTTATGGCACTAGGAAGTTAAGGGAAATTAACTAGGTCTTGGTGATAATATAATAAACCGTGCATTGGAAAGATTAAAGTAAAAGATAAAAAAATATGAAATAGATTATAATGTTGATCTAAAAAGCTTGAGATTATGGCACTGGAAGTCAAGAGAAATTGGCTAGGTCCTGGTGGTAACTTGAGAACTGTAGGAAACATTGACATAAATGAAAGATCGCTTTAAAACCAAAGGAACAATGGGAAATGTTGTTAGCCCTAAGGTAATTAAAGTTAAGCCTCCTTCGACATCTTTGATTCAAATAAAAAAACCATTCATTTGGTTTTTTTATTGCTTATAAAGATGATTCATTCAAATGAATGCAAATATGGCAAAAAAAGAGCTAAAAAACACAAGTTTTCATCTCATTTTCATCATTATATGTAAAAAAAAGTAAAATATTAAAAGCGCTTTCATTTAGGGTTTATTTTTTTCAATCTATTATGTATAATAGAGGTAACAGACTATAAGGAGACGTTTCATGAAAAGAAAATATGTAGCAGAGCCTTACCGTATTAAAATGATTGAACCAATTCGTGTCACAACGAAAACAGAGCGCATCAAACTCTTAAAAAATGCTGGGTATAACCCTTTTTCTTTGAGAAGTGAGGATGTTTATATTGATTTGCTGACGGATTCAGGTACTGGTGCGATGAGCCAAGACCAATGGGCAGCGATGATGACAGGCGATGAAGCATACGCTGGCAGCAAAAGCTTCTATCGACTAGAGGGTGTTGTAAAAAACATTACAGGCTATAAGTATTTCATACCAGTGCATCAAGGACGAGGAGCAGAAAAGGTCTTTTTACCACAACTGGTTACACATCAAGGCATGTATTATATTTCAAATCTTCATTTTGACACAACCAGAGCTCACGTTGAACTTGCTGGAGCTAGAGCAATTGATTGTGTAGTTGAGGATTGCTACGATATTGATCATTATCACGCGTTCAAGGGAAATTTTTGCATTGAAAAGCTTGAGAAAGCTATCGCTGAAAAGGGTAAGGAAAATATTGCTGGGATCATTATGACGATTACCAATAATTCAGCAGGTGGTCAACCAGTAAGCATGGAGAACATGCGTAAGGTTAGCGATATAGCTAAGAAAAATGGTATTATGACCATAATAGATGGTGCTAGATATGCTGAAAATGCATTCTTTGTTAAAGAAAGAGAAGAAGGCTATCAGGATAAAGACATTATTGATATCGCTAGAGAAACATTCAGCTATGCTGATGCATTTTTAATGAGTGCTAAAAAAGATGGCTTAGTCAATATGGGTGGAATCATTGCTATTAAGGATAATGAACACATTTATAATCAGTGCAGAACTTTCGTTGTACCCTATGAAGGTTTTCCAACATATGGTGGAATGAATGGTAGAGATATGGATGCGTTAGCTGTTGGTTTAATGGAAGCGCTAGACGAAAACTATTTAAGACATCGAATTGATCAGGTGAGATTTTTAGGTGATAAGCTTAGAGATGCTGGTGTACCAATACAGCACCCTGTCGGTGGCCATGCTGTTTTTGTTGACTGCAAGGCATTCGCTCCACACATTCCATATGATCAATTTCCAGCATTAGCAGTAACCAATGCAATTTATATTGAAGCAGGCGTTAGAGCAGTGGAAATAGGTTCACTACTTTTAGGTAGAGATCCAGACACAAAGAAAAATATAGAGAGTAGAATGGAATTGATGAGATTAACTATTCCAAGAAGACTTTATACATATGATCATTTAGATGTTGTTGCTGAAGCGGTGATACATGTCTATGAACATCGTCATGAGCTCAAGGGCTATGAATTTCAATATGAATCACCAATATTAAGACACTTTACATCGACATTTAAACCGTTATAAAAATTGAAGGAGGACTTTATGTCATATAAAATATTAGCAATTAATCCAGGCTCAACATCAACTAAGCTTGCAATCTATGAAGATGAGAAATGTATATTTAAGGCAAGTGTAAAGCATGATTCTGATGAGATTTTGAAGTTTGATCGAATCATTGATCAATATAATTTCAGAATGAAAGCCATTATGGATGAATTAGAAAAGGATAAAATCGATCTTTCTATGCTTGATGCAGTTGTTGGAAGAGGTGGAATGTTAAAGCCTATTCCTGGTGGAACATATCAAGTAAATGAAGAAATGCTTGACTATATAAAAAAAGCTCCAAGAGGAGAGCATGCCTCCAATCTAGGATGTATGTTAGCGAAATCAATTGCTGATCAGTACAATCTACCAAGCTTTATCGTCGATCCAGTCGCTGTTGATGAGATGGAAGATATTGCTAGATTTACTGGAATGCCTGAATTAAAAAGAGATAGTCTATTTCACGCATTAAACCAAAAGGCAGTTGCACTCAAAGCAGCTAAAGATTTAAAAAAACCATATCATGAATTAAACTTAATTATTGCTCATCTTGGCGGTGGAATTAGTGTTGGCGTTCATCACAATGGTAGAGTTATTGATGTGAACAATGCACTAGATGGTGATGGTCCAATGTCACCTGAGCGCAGTGGATCAGTGCCTATGGGACCACTTTATAAAATGGTCTTTTCAGGTAAATACACATTAAAGGAAATTCAAAGAAAAAATTATGGACAAGGCGGCTTAGTTGCTTATTTAGGAACGAATGATGGTCAAATAATCCAAAATAGAATTAAGCAAGGTGACCAGCAGGCAAAGTTTATTTATGATGTCATGTGCTATCAAATTGCTAAGGAAATCGGCAGTGGTGCTACTGTATTAAAGGGAAAAGTGGACGCAATCATCTTGACAGGTGGGCTAGCCTATAATTCCTATTTGGTGGATTACATTAAAGAAAGAGTTGAATTCATCGGACCATTAATGGTTTATCCAGGTGAAGATGAAATGGAAGCCTTAGCCTTAGGTGGTCTTCGTGTACTTAAGGGCGAAGAAGTAGCAAAAGAATATAAGTAGAGGTGAATCTTATGATTAGAACTATGAATGATATTGTGAAACGCGCACAGCTCTTGAAACCAAAAGTTATTGTGGTCGCTGCAGCAGCAGATGCTCATGTTTTAGAGGCTGTTCATATGGCAAAGGAAGCTCATATCGTCACTCCAATTCTTGTTGGAGATAAAAAAGAAATTGAAAAAATATTAAGAGACCTTAAAATCGTTGCATCAGATTATCAGATTATCGATCAAATAGATTCTGTTAAAGCTTGTGAGGAATCAGTCAAACTAATTAGTTCTGGTAAGGGTGATATTTTAATGAAGGGTTTTGTCGACACTTCAGTTATTTTAAGAGCTGCATTAGATCGTGATTATGGCTTAAGAACGCCAAATAGATTATCTCATGTCAGCATTATGGAAATTCCTAATTACCATAAGATTATTATGATGAGTGATGGTGCAATGAATATTGATCCAGATGTGGATATTAAACAAGAAATCATTGAAAATGGTGTTCAGATTTTACATGCAATAGGAATTAAGCATCCAAAGGTAGGATGTCTTGCAGCTGTTGAAAAGGTAAATCCTAAGATGCAAGCGACCTTAGATGCACAGGAATTAATCCAACGAAATCAAAATGATCGTATAAAAGGATGTACTATCGGTGGACCATTTGGAATGGACAACGCTATTAATAAAGAAGCAGCACTTCATAAGGGTATAACAGATCCAATGGCAGGTGATGTTGATTTTCTATTAATGCCTCAAATTGAATCGGGTAATATCTTTTATAAGAGCATGATGTTTCTAGCAAATGCAAAAAGTGCTTCTGTTATCGCAGGAGCAAAAAAGCCAATTGTTTTAACATCTCGCGCAGACACAACTGAAAGTAAATTCTATTCCATAGCTTTAGCAGCTTTAGTTGCTGAAGCTTTGTAACTTTATAAACATATTGCAAGGAGAAAAACATGATCATACTGAATGGGAATCAATTAACTCTAGATTTATTAATGAAAATAGCAAGAGATCATGAAAAGATTGAAATTGATTTAGAAAGTCAAAAGCTGGTTGAAAAAGCTAGTCTTTTTGTCAAAGATATTGCGATGCATGATGAACCAGTTTATGGAATTAATACCGGATTTGGTCATCTAGCTAATGTTAGAATTGATAAAAAACAACTATCCCTTCTACAATCAAATCTTTTAATGAGTCATGCTTGTGGAGTTGGTGACCCACTACCTATAGAAACAGTAAGAGCGATGATGGCATTAAGAATCAATGCACTCATCAAGGGATATAGTGGAATTCGACTTGAAACAATCCTTAAGATGGTTGAATATTTAAATTTGAATATAATTCCTGTCGTCTATGAAAAGGGATCTTTAGGTGCAAGTGGAGATTTAGCTTTACTTTCTCATATGAGTCTACCTTTGATAGGACTTGGAGAAGTCTTCTATTTAGGAGAAAAGTTAGAAACCAAAGAAGCATTAAAAAGAGCAGGTATCCAGTCTCTTCCACATTTATATGCAAAGGAAGGTTTATCCTTGATCAACGGAACTCAAGCAATGAGTGCCATTGGTGGAATTGTATTATATGATGCTTTAAGACTTCTAAAAATAGCGAATCTTTCTTTATCACTATCCATGGAAGCACTAGAAGGCATTACAGATGCATATCATCCAATGATTCACCAGCTTAGAAATCAAGATGGACAAATGATTGTAGCAAAAGAAGTCTTAAACTTATTAAAAGATAGTAAGCATGTGACCAAGCAAAATGAGAAGAGAGTTCAAGATGCGTATAGCATTCGCTGTGCACCTCAGGTTCATGGAGCATCTCTTGATGCCTTTTTGCATATCTTAAATATCCTAGAAAAAGAAATGAATGCAGTGACGGATAATCCAATTATCTTAATGGACGAAAATAAAGCAATTAGTGCAGGAAATTTCCACGGACAACCGCTCGCTTTATCCTTTGATTATATGGGGATAGCTTTAGCAGAGCTTGCAAATATTAGTGAGAGAAGAATTGAAAGAATGGTGAATCCTCACCTATCCAATGGTCTTCCACCATTTTTGGCAAAATACTCGGGACTTAATTCAGGGTTTATGATCGTACAATATACAGCAGCATCGCTTGTATCAGAAAATAAAGTATTAGCACATCCTGCATCCGTTGATTCAATCCCTTCATCAGCAAATCAAGAAGACCATGTATCGATGGGTTCTATTTCTGCTAGAAAAGCGAAAACAATATTTGATCATACGAGAAAAGTTGTAGCAATGGAGTTATTAACTGCATGCCAAGCTATTGATTTTAGAGAGAAAAAAGAGCTTGGTGAAAAGACTAGAAAAGCCTATGAATACATTAGAAAAAACATTCCATTTATTGAGCATGATGAAGTGATGTTTCCATACCTACATAAGATAGAAGAAATCATATCAAGTGAAGCATTCTATCAAATGATTTTTGAAGGGGAGGATAAGTAGTGATTGAAGTTAATTTAAAAGAAATATTAAAGGAATTACCAGAATATCCAGTCTTTGAAAAGAAAATTAGAAGAGCTCCAAAAAGAGAGTTAACCTTAACTGAAAATGAAATTGAACAAGCGATTTTAAATGCGCTTAGATATATACCAAGTGATTGGCATGAAGTTTTAATTCCGGAATTCACAGAAGAATTAATGACTAGAGGAAGAATTTATGGTTATCGGTTTAGACCGAAAACTAAAATTTATGGGAAACCTATAGACACATATTTTGGTGAAACAATTGAAGGTAGAGCCTTTCAGGTCATGATTGATAACAACCTTGACTTTGATGTTGCACTCTATCCATATGAGCTTGTAACGTACGGTGAAACAGGTCAAGTTTTCCAAAACTGGATGCAATATTTATTAGTAAAAAAATACCTAGAAATCATGAATGAGGATCAAACCTTGGTCATTCTTTCTGGTCACCCCTTAGGGCTATTCCTATCTAGTCCGACCTCACCAAGAGTCATTATAACCAATGGTTTAATGATTGGTTTATATGATAATCAAGAAGGCTTTAATCGTGCTGCAGCTTTGGGTGTAGCGAACTATGGACAAATGACTGCAGGTGGTTGGATGTATATCGGACCACAGGGTATTGTTCATGGAACCTATTCCACTTTGCTTAACGCAGGAAGAATGAAGTTAGGTATAGATCCTAAAGAAAATCTAAAGGGTAAGCTCTTTGTTTCCTCTGGCTTAGGTGGTATGAGTGGTGCTCAGGGTAAGGCAATTGAGATTGCTGGTGGTGTAGGAGTAATAGCCGAAGTAGATCTATCACGCATCGAAACTAGATACAATCAAGGCTGGATATCCTATATTGCTAAAACGCCTAGTGACGCCTTTTCACATGCTAAAAAATATACTAATCAATTTAAATCTATCGCAATTGCATTCCATGGAAACATCGTGGATCTTTTAGAATATGCAGAGCAAAATAAAATTAAAATTGATTTATTATCAGATCAGACATCATGCCATGCAGCATATGATGGAGGATACTGTCCAAGCGGCTTAACCTTTGAGGAAAGAACAGAACTATTAAAAAATGATAAGCAAGCATTTATCATTAAAGTCAATGAAAGTCTGAAAAAACATTATCAGATCATTGGAAAGCTAGTTAACCAAGGTACATACTTTTTTGATTACGGCAACAGTTTTTTAAAGGCTGTTTTTGATGCTGGAGTGAAAGAGGTTTGTAGAAATAAAGAAAATGATTTGGATGGATTTATTTATCCATCCTATGTTGAAGACATCATGGGTCCAGTTTTATTTGATTATGGCTATGGTCCATTCCGTTGGGTTTGTTTATCCGGCAATCCTAGTGACCTAGAGCTTACCGATCAAGCAGCTATGGATATGATTGATAAAAATAGAAGATTCCAGGATTTTGATAATTATGAATGGATTCGTAATGCTAAAGAAAACAAACTGGTTGTTGGAACACAAGCAAGAATTTTATATCAGGATGCTTACGGGAGATTGAAAATCGCTTTAAAATTTAACGAGATGGTAAGAAATAAAATAGTTGGTCCAATCATGCTTGGTAGAGATCATCATGATACAGGTGGAACTGACTCACCATTTAGAGAAACTTCAAACATTAAGGATGGCTCAAATGTGATGGCAGAAATGGCTACCCAAGTTGCCCTAGGAAATGCATCTAGAGGAATGAGTCTTGTTGCACTTCATAATGGTGGTGGTGTAGGCATCGGCAAAGCTATCAATGGTGGATATGGAATGGTTTTAGATGGCTCAAAGCGAGTCGATGAAATACTTAAATCAGCAATGCTTTATGATGTTATGGCTGGTGTATCAAGAAGAGCTTGGGCAACAAATTCTAACGCTCTAGAAACTGTTAAGGAATATAATGAGCTTGATAACAATTCCTATGTTACAACCCCTTATTTATCCAATAAAGATCAAATCAAGAAATCTATTGAAGACTACAAGAAAAGAGGAAAATAACATGAATAAGATCGTACAATGCGTTCCCAATATTTCTGAGGGTAAGGATTTAGATAAAATCAACTATATTATAGAACCTCTTAAAAATCAGGATGGCTTTAAGCTAATTAGCGCTGAACCAGATAAGGATTACAATCGAACTGTGATCACGCTATTAGGTGATCCAGAAAAAATGATTATTCCTTTAATCAATTTTTTCCAAAGAGCTTTAGATAAAATTGATATGAGAACACATCACGGAGAACATCCACGCATGGGTGCTGTAGATGTAACTCCTTTTATACCTATTTCTAATATAACGATTGAAGAATGCGTAGAATATGCAAAATCATTAGCTGATCATGTATCCTATATGTATCAGATCCCTGTGTTTTTATATGCTAAGGCAGCAACCAATCCATCTAGAATTAACCTTCCAGACATCAGAAAAGGTGAATTTGAAGGCATGAAGGAAAAAATACAGGATCCATTATGGAAGCCTGATTATGGGAAGCCAATGATTCATGAGACCTTTGGCGTAACAGCTATTGGTGCTAGAATCCCATTAATCGCCTATAATATCGATTTAAGCACTGCTGATGAGAAAATAGCATCTACAATCGCTAAAGCAATTAGAGCGTCCTCAGGAGGATTTCAGCATATTCAAGCAGGTCCTGCTTTTCTAGAAGAAAAAGGTTTTGTTCAAGTTACGATGAATATCTTAGACTTTAAGAAAAATCCAATCTATCGTATACTAGAAACTGTAAGGATGGAAGCAAAAAGATATCATGTTGAAGTTAAAAATTCAGAGGTTGTTGGTCTTATACCAAAGGATGCACTCCTAGATTCGATTAAGTATTATCAACAAGTATTAGGTATACCCTTTGACAAAAACATGAGTATTGAAGATATTACAAGATTTTCAATAGAATATTTACAAATCAGAGACTTTGATTCACTAAAAATTATTGAAGCGAATCTTTAAAGGAGGTTATGATGATTGCAGATCTAATTATTTATAATATAAAGACAATCTACACACCATATGAAAAACCACCAGTGCATGGGAGTAAGATGAATTCAATTCATGAAATTCACCAAGCATTTATCGCAATTAAGGATGGACTCATTATTGATTTTGGAGCAGGAGACTATAAAAAGCATATAGATACCCATACGATTCTGCATAATGCAAATCAACAAATCGTTTTACCAGGACTTATTGATTCACACACCCATTTAGTTCATGGTGGCTCTAGAGAAGATGAATATAAGCTATTGCAGCAAGGAGTTCCTTACTTAGATATTTTAAAGAATGGTGGAGGAATTTTAGGCACAGTTCAAAAAACAAGAGATGCATCCATCGATGAATTATATCAAAAAGCATACCACTCATTAAATGAGATGATGCTTCATGGAGTAACAACAGTTGAATCAAAAAGCGGTTATGGATTATCATTAGAGTATGAAACCAAACAGCTTTTAGTCAATCAAATGCTAGATAAAAATCATCCTATTCAAATTTTATCAACCTATATGGGCGCACATGCAGTCCCAAAGGAATTTCTCAATGACAAAAGAAAATATATAGAAAACATGAAGCGTGATTTATTGCGCATCCAAGAATTATCCTTAGCGGATGCGGTTGATGTTTTTTGTGAAACTGGCGTATTTACAATTGAGGAAACCAAAGACATTTTGTCACATGCTAAGAACTTAGGTTTTCATATTAAAATGCATGCTGATGAGATTCATTCACTTGGTGGTGCTGGTCTTGGTGTTGAACTAGGCTGTACATCAGTTGATCATTTAATGGCAATATCTGATGAAGACATCAAAAAGCTAGCTAGTAGTAATACAATTGCTAATTTATTACCAGGTACGTCATTTTATTTGAATAAGAGCTACGCAAGAGCAAGACAAATGATTGATAGTGATGTTGCAGTTTCAGTGTCAGGGGATTATAATCCAGGCTCATGCCCGACAGAAAACTTTCAATTCATTATGCAGCTTGCATCGAATAAATTAAAAATGACACCTGAAGAGGTTTTAAACGCTGTAACTATCAATCCAGCATATCATTTAGGTTTAGATAGCCAAATCGGTTCAATTGAAATTGGGAAAAAGGCAAACATTGTCATCATGAATGCTCCTAATTTAAGCTATATACTTTATCATTTTGGAATCAATCATACACATGATGTAATTATAGATGGAAAAATAGTTGTCGAAAATAGACAGATTGTGAGGGAAATATGAAACTAATAGATATGAAGTTAATTGATTTTATTAACGAAATAGATTCAAAGTCACCTGCACCTGGTGGAGGATCTGTTGCTGCATTAAGTGCTGCACTTGGTGTATCACTTGCAAGAATGGTAGGACACTTAACTGTAGATAAGAAAAAGTTCTTAGC
>DDWO01000023.1:17723-36403 GCA_002345705.1 Acholeplasmataceae bacterium UBA2284
TAGTTTCTTTAATTGATTTGGATACAGAATCATTTAATCTTATCGTTAAAGCATTTAAGATGCCAAAGATTACAGAAGAAGAAATAAAGGCAAGAAACGAAAAGATTCAAGAGGGAACTCTAGAAGCAATCATCGTACCAATCAAGGTTGCTAGTTTATCCTTATCTGCAATGCATCAAATCCCATATATTTTAAAATATGGAAATAAACAGACCATATCAGATTTAGGAGTATCTACATTGATGCTATCCTCTGGTATTGATGGTGCTTGCATGAATGTCTTAATTAACCTTCCGGGATTAGAGGATCGAATTGCTGCGAATCAATTTAAAAAACAAGTAGACGATTTAATTAATAAATCTCATCAAATTCGAGATGAAATACTAGATATAGTTTATAAAGAACTAAATCGAAACTAATATGAAGGAATGAAAGAATGAAAATGATTTTCATTGTCTTTTTGTCTTGATAAAATAGGATGCGTAGTCTATAATTGAATTAACTGAATAGATGATTTGGTGTATGAATACATAACAGGGAATCAAGTTAAATTCTTGAGCTGTCCCAGCAACCGTGAAACGGACGAAATGCGAGAGCCACTGCGAAAGCGGGAAGGTGCAAATTAGGATGATGTTAAGCCGGGAGACCTACCAAAGAATCAAAGTTAGTCATCTTCTGGGGTTGAGACGGGCAAAAAGTCCTTTTTTGTCTATTTCCATACCTCCAGGGGTATGGTTTTTTATTTCATAAAAAAAAAGGAGAAAAGAAGGCATGAAAAAGTTTTGGACTATCGTTTTATTTTTCTTAAGTTTGGTAGCACTTGCTGGTTGTCAAGTTGAAACCGAACCAACAGTGGAACTGTTATCGTTTAAGGTTGAAGTTATTGAGATTGATGATGTTGTTTTATTAAGCAGAGATATTGAGTTTCCTGAGGGTGAAACAAAAAGAGTTATCGATTTAATTGATGAATCTATTGGTATTGATTATCAAATCTACCCATTTGGTTATTTCGTGAATGGAGTTGGTAGTCTTTACCCTAAAGAATATGGTGTTACCTATAATTATTCCTTCACTATATCTGTAGATGGCGCACTCATAACTACTGGTG
Source organism: Acholeplasmataceae bacterium UBA2284 (assembly GCA_002345705.1). Taxonomy (GTDB): domain Bacteria; phylum Bacillota_I; class Bacilli_A; order Acholeplasmatales; family Acholeplasmataceae; genus Peloplasma. The sequence goes on from DDWO01000023.1 coordinate 18,832, forward strand.
TTGAAAATATTGAACTAATTGATGGAATGGTTATTACGTTTCAAGAAGTTTCTCTACTCGATGAAACTGATTTAATGGTTGATAGAGTGATTCAAACCTTTATCGAAAATCATTTATCCACTTATGTTAGCTTACAAGGGCTAGAACCTAATGTTGTAGCAGCACTCCGTCATTTGAATGCGAGAAATTATTTTTCTCCACAGCTTGGATCACTGGTACCAAAACCATCGATCTATCCAACTGATACTATATCAAACGCATTTAAATCAACTTTATTAGCAAAATCATTTGTATCAAATACGGATGCTATTAAAGACGCTTTATTACTAATGGATGCACAAAACCATTATGAATCCATTTCATTATTAAATGCTTTAACTATGGTTCAGGCAACAGGCTCTGTTAGAACAGCTATCGTAGATGATTTATTAGCTAGCACACCAGATTTTATGGATGCTGATTATGCAGGTATGCTATTATTAGCACTTGCTCCATATGTTACCTATGAAGGTGTAGATCTTCAGGTTGCAGAGATGATTACATACATTAAAGAAAATCTATCTGAGGATGGAGTGACTTCTTGGGGTTCAGCAAACTCAGCATCAACAGCTACCGTCATTATTGGTTTAATTGCACATGCGATTGACCCAAGAAGTGTAGATTATCAAACTGAAGGTGTTGATTTAATTGAGGCTTTACTACAATATGAAGTCGATGGAGCTTTTAAATGGACTCTGGAATCTGAAGAAACAGATATGATGTTTTCAACTCCACAGGTATTTGCAGCACTTGTTGCGTATAAGATTTATCGTGATGTTTATTTAAAGCCAGCATTTTATTTTTACTATTTAGGATAAAACTAAAGTTAATTTATATCAGTTAATATCATACCAATTGGAGGGAGGTTTTCAAATGAAAAACTTAGTGATAAAAATCATAGTAAGCATTGTATTCATCATTGCTGTATTTTTCACAATCAAGCTATTTGCAAATGAAAATCTATCCTTAACGGCTGGTACGATTCAAGTAACCATTGTTGATGATCAAGGAATTATCGTTTTCGATGATGAACTCGAGTTTTATAAAGGTGATTCGTTTTTTGATGTTTTGAATCGTAATTTCGATTTAACATGTGCCAATGGATCCTATCAAGCAGATGAAGACTGCACCTATGAATTCCAAAGCTTTGGATTTCAAGGGAAGGTATTATTAGGTATAAGAAATGATGATTTTGAAGTGATGTCGAATTGGACAAACACATTTTTATCCATCGAAAAATACGATGGTACAGCATATAAGCTAACCACCGTTGGAGTAAGTAATATCAGCTTTGATAATCATGATAGATTTAAAATTAGTTTAAAGAATGCTTGGGAGTGATTTTTAATGCGCTTTGAGAATACATCAATTAAAGATGCAGCATTAATTGCAGTTTGTGCTGCGATTCTTTTCGTGCAGCAGCTTGCGCTATCTTTTCTTCCAAACATTCAATTTACAACATTACTCATTATATTATTTACAAAGGTTTTAGGATTTAAGAGAACAACCTTTATTATTATTATTCATGTCATGGTTATTAATATACTTTCACCCTATGGTCCGTTGATGCCAATTTATATACCATCAATGTTTATTGGATGGATGCTAATTCCGATTAGTTTAACAACAATATTTAAAAAATTAAATTCAGCATATCCACTTGCAATATTCGGATTTGTCTTTGGATTTGTTTATGGGTGGTTATATATACCAATAGCAGTGCTTGTGTTAGGTATTCCATTCGAAGCGTATTTTATGATGGATTTACCATTTGAGCTCATTATGGCGTTAAGTAACTTTTTAACAGTACTATGGCTATATGAACCACTTCGAAAAATGCTTCAAAAAGAAAAAGAAAAATATTATCAAATCGTATAATAAAAAAATGGCAATCCCAAAGGACTGCCATTTGTTTTTTAGTTAAGAATTATGCTAACCAAACAAGCTTCTTATAAAGAATTATTGAAACCATATCAATAATCCATAAGACGAAGATTCCTAAGAAAATCCAAAGAATACCAATTAATACAAGCATGTTGTCTTTTTTAGCTAATCCCTTGAATACACGATATAAACCCCATGCAATACCATCAATACCAGGTAAAGCCAAAATCAGTTTAATAATCCAAGGCAGACCGTCATAAGCTCTTACAATATCGTTCATTTTATTTCCTCCTAATCTATTATGTTTTAATTATACACCCTAAAAGAGGGTTTGTAACGGAATACTATAAGATTTATGTGAAAAAACGGTCTTTTTAAGAAAAGACGATGGATTATATCAAATAGCATTGACAGCGCTTTCACTTATCGATTATAATGAGTATAGAAACGATACAGAGGTGCGGTCTGTTGGGTATTTAAATCACGATTTGAATGTGGACATCAAGTGATTTAAAGAAGGTGCATATCGCCGAAAGTTTAATGAAGTCCACTCATTAACCTTGATGATTGAGGGTACACCTCCTTCATTGCCATTTAAACCTAAATGGAGCGCTGGTTTTATACAGCGCTCTTTATTTTTTTGAAAAAAGGGGAAATATCATGATTAAAACGATGAAAGTTGGAGAAGAAAGAAGCTACAAAAGAATCATTACAAAGGAAGATGTGAAAAAATTTGGTGAACTAACAGGTGATATGAATCAAGCTCATTTTGATGAAGAGTATTGTAGTCGTACACCATTTAAAGAACCAATAGTCCATGGTATGCTGATTGGTTCACTTTTTTCCAAGATTTTCGGAACTGAATATCCTGGTGAAGGAACTATTTATTGTGGGCAATCCTTAAAGTTTCTTAAGCCTGTTTATCCTGGAACTGAACTCACAGTAAAAATTACAGTTAAGGAAATCATTGAAGAAAAAAATAGAGTGATATTTTCTACGGAGATCTTGAATGAAAATAATGAACTCATGTTAACAGGAGAAGCACTGATGATGCCTAGAAAGGAAAAACACAATGAATAAATGGATTGATAAATCGAAATTTCAAGCATTGATCAAAGATGGACAATCAATTATGGTTGGCGGTTTTCTAACCTGTGGTACACCAGAGCTTTTAATTGATTATATTGTTGAAACCAATATTAAAAATTTAACGATTATTTGTAACGATGCTGGTTATCCTGATAAGGGTGTTGGAAAACTGATTTCAAACAATCAAGTTAAAAAATTGATTGCTACTCATATTGGAACCAATCCTACGGTTGCAAAATTAATGAATGAAGGAAAAATAGATGTCGAACTAATCCCACAGGGAACCTTTATTGAACAAATAAGAGCCAAGGGTGGAGGTTTAGGTGGCATTCTTACACCTACTGGAATTCATACACCTGTTGAGATTGGTAAAAAGAAAATAACAATTGATGGAAAAGAATATATTGTAGCAGAAGCATTTGGTGCAGAACTAGCAATTATTAATGCCTATTATTCAGATTATTTAGGTAATCTAACCTATTCTGGAACAGCAAGAAACTTTAATCCTATCATGGCAACTGCAGCAGATCATGTGGTAGCACTCATTCACGAGGAAGTTAAACATATAGATCCTGAGCATGTAATTACACCTCACATCTTTGTAGATTCAATTATTGGAGGTGCCATCTAATGGATGCTAAACAAATCATTGCTAAAAGAATAGCAAAAGAACTAAAAAACGGTAACCTTGTTAACCTAGGCATTGGAATACCAACCATGGTCGCGAACTACATCCCAAGTGATGTCGAAGTATTTTTACAAAGTGAAAATGGAATTATTGGACTTGGTCCAATAGCGGATGATTCAAATATCGATTATAACCTAACCAATCCAAGCGGACAATATGCAACTATATTAGAGCATGGAATGTTTTTTGACACTGCACTATCATTTATGATGATTCGCGGAGGTCACTTAGATGTCACTGTTTTAGGTGCACTTGAAGTCGACCAAGAGGGATCAATTGCTTCATGGATCATACCTGGGAAATTAGTACCAGGTATGGGGGGCTCCATGGATTTAGTGACTGGTGCAAAGCGTGTGATTATTGCAACCACGCATATGAACAAGGAAGAATCAAAGATTAAGGAAAAATGCACACTCCCTCTAACAGGATATAAAAAAGCAAGCCTTATCGTAACAGAGCTTGCAGTGATGGAAGTTAGAAATGATGGCCTATATTTAATCGAAAGACATCCTGATATTTCAATTGAAGAAATAATATCAAAGACAGATGCAAAATTAAAATATGATTATGTAAGATTGATGGAGGTATAAAAAATGAATAAAGTCATACATCGTTTAAGACTGAGTCAAGCAGATGCGCATTATGGTGGAAACCTAGTGGATGGTGCGAAGGTCATTGCATTATTTGGAGACGTAGCTACAGAGCTTTTAATCCAGTATGATGGTGATGAAGGCTTGTTTAGGGCATATGAAAAAATAGATTTTTTAGCTCCACTTTATGCAGGTGATTTTGTTGAAGTCATTGGCGAGATTGTTGAACACGGTAACCAATCAAGAAAAATGAAGTTCACGTGCTATAAAGTCATATCTGCTAGACCGGACATTAGTAGCTCAGCAGCAGATTTATTGCTTGATAAAATATTAGTTACAGAGGCTATAGGAACCTGTGTTGTTCCTAAGGCTAAGCAACGTATCAAACATGAATAAGCTCATTATTACATGCGCTATATCAGGTGCAGAAACAAGTAAAAAAGATAATGAGTATGTTCCATATACAATCAAAGAAACTGTGGAGGAAGCATACCATGCTTATCTAGCAGGAGCATCAATAATCCATTTACACGTGCGACATGATGATGGAACACCTACTCAAAGTAAATTGCGTTATCAAGCCGTTATCAATGGTATTAAAAAGAAATGCCCAGATGTAATTATTCAACCATCAACAGGTGGTGCTGTTGGTATGTCTAGAATGACTAGACTTAAACCAACAGAGCTTGATATTGAAATGGCTACCTTAGATTGTGGCACACTCAATTTTGGTGGAGATCAAATTTTTGTCAATACTGAAAACGACATTAAATATTTCGCTAATACCTTGCATGAAAGAAATATCTTTCCTGAATTAGAGTGCTTTGAAAAGGGACATATTGATATGGTTCTAAGACTTCATAAAAAAGGGTTTATTCATAAGCCTATGCATTTTAGTTTTGTTCTTGGTGTCAATGGTGGAATGACAGGTGAAGAAAGAGACTTTTATTTCATGAAGGAAAGTATACCGAGTGACTCTACTTTTAGTGTTGCTGGTATTGGTAAATACGAATTTCCATTGGCTGAGTTATCCATCAAAAACGGTGGTCATGTGAGAGTCGGATTAGAGGATAATATCTATCTTGAAAAAGGTGTATTAGCAAAGGGTAACAAAGAGCTAGTTGAAAAAGTAGTTTCAATCGCGAAAAGATATGGAAGAGAAATAGCAACTCCAAATGAAGCGAGAGAAATTTTAGGTATAAGGAGAAAATAAATGAAGCTATCAAGATATGGAATTCACAGAGTCATCGGAGAAACAGGTGTGCTACCTCAGGCAGCACATAAAATTGATTCAATTCCGATATGCTATGAAAATGAAATGCTAATTGAAGTAGATACCTTAAATATTGACTCCGCATCATTTCATCAAATAAAAGAAGCGTGTAAATCTGATGTTTTCTTGATGAAGGATATGATTCTTAATATCGTAAGGACTCAAGGTAAAATGCAAAATCCAGTGACAAAAAGTGGTGGAATGCTTATTGGTTCCATCAAGGAAATTGGTAAAAAGTTTTCTAACCAATCCTTATCCATCGGAACTAAAATCGCTACCCTCGTCTCTCTTTCCCTAACGCCATTGCATATTGAAGAAATCATATCAATCAATATTAGTAATGAACAGGTCAAAATCAAGGGACAAGCAATTTTATTTGATTCAGGCATTTATTCAGTTATTCCTAATGACTTAAGTGAGAATTTAGTTTTAGCGGCACTTGACGTTGCTGGTGCACCAGCCCAAGTCAAAAAGTTAGCTAAGCTTGGACAAACAGTCTTAATCATCGGTGCAGCAGGTAAAAGCGGTGTGCTTTGTGCCTATCAAGCAAAAAAGAATGTTGGTCCAAACGGAAAAGTTATTGGCTTAGTCAATGAAGAGTCTCAAAGAGATTTATTAATATCCTTAGGCCTATGCGATGAAATCATTTTGGAAAATGCATTAAATAGCTTAGCTGTCTATGAAAAGGTTTCATCACTCACCAATGGAGAGTTGGCAGACTTAACCATTAATGTAGTCAATGTACAAAATACAGAAATGACAGCTATTCTTTCTACAAAGGATCACGGCATTGTCTATTTCTTTAGTATGGCTACATCCTTCACTAAAGCAGCACTCGGTGCTGAAGGTGTTGGTAAAGATTTAGATATGATGATTGGTAATGGATATACAAAGGGACATGCAGAAATCACATTAGACATATTAAGAGAAAATAGAAAGCTCTACGATTTATTTATGAAGAGATACGCATAGGGAGGAAAATATGAAAATAGAATTGAATCAAAAGTACATCGAAAGAAAGAATAAGTATTTTAAGGATGTATCTGAAAGTGATTGGAATGATTGGAAGTGGCAGACATCTAATCGTATTAAAAATGCTGAGCAGCTAAAGAAATATATCAACCTAACAGAGAATGAAGAACAAACCATTCAAAAGGTTTTAGGTCACTTACGTATGGCAATCACACCATATTATCTATCTTTAATTGATCCAGATAATCCAAAGTGCCCTATTCGTCAGCAGGCAATCCCTTTTGGAAGTGAACTGATTACAGGGAAAAATGATTTATATGATCCACTACACGAGGATCATGATTCACCAGTCCCGGGCTTAACTCACAGATATCCTGATCGTGTGCTTTTTCTCATTACAGATATGTGTTCAACATATTGTAGACATTGTACAAGAAGAAGATTTGCAGGACAAAAGGATGCTGAATTAAAAATTGAACAAATCGATAATGCAATAGACTATATAAGAAATCATCCTGAAGTCAATGATGTTCTTTTATCAGGTGGCGACGCATTTATGGCAAGTGATGAAAGAATAGAATACATATTAAAAAAATTAAGAGAAATTGATCATGTACAAGTGATTCGTTTTGGTACACGCACACCTGTCGTGATGCCACAAAGAGTAACTGAAAAGCTTGTAAATATGCTTAAGAAATATCATCCAATTTGGGTAAACACACATTTCAATCATGCAGATGAAATCACTCCAGAAAGTAAACATGCAATTGACTTACTAGCTGATGCTGGTATTCCAGTTGGTAATCAAAGTGTGTTGCTTAGAGGAGTCAATGATTGTGTACACATTATGCGTAAGCTCGTTAAGGGATTAATAGCTATCCGTGTACGTCCATATTATATCTATCAATGTGATCTTTCCTATGGTATTGAACATTTTAGAACGACAGTTTCTAAGGGTATAGAAATCATTGAAGGCTTAAGAGGTCATATTAGTGGATTTGCAGTACCAACATTTGTTGTCGATGGACCAAATGGTGGAGGTAAAATCCCTGTGATGCCTAACTATTTAATATCTCAAGCACCAGGCAAAGTGGTACTTCGTAACTTTGAAGGTGTGTTTACAACCTATAGTGAACCTGATCATTACGTTTCAGCTTGCGACTGTGAAGACTGCAAGAAGGAGAAATTAGAAGGCATTAGTGGACTATTAAGTGGAACAAGAATAGCACTTGAACCAGAGCATTTAAAGAGAAATGAGCGGATTACTCGTGAAAAACATAATTGATGGTGTTGAAACATTGGGAATTATTGGATTGTCAAAAAATACTGGGAAGACAACAACATTAAATAAAATTATAGAAATGTATCAAAATATAACAATCGGATTAACAAGCATTGGACTAGATGGTGAGTCACTCGATCAAGTGAATTTCTTGCCAAAGCCTAAAATCATTGTTAGACCAAGAATGGTTATAGCTACAGCATATGAATGTCTTGTAGCATCCAATCTAGAGTATGAAGTCATAAAACAAACAGACATGAGAACAGCCTTAGGATTGGTTTACATCGTAAGAATTTTAAGTGAAGGTACGATGGTTATTGCAGGACCTACAACAAATTATGATTTACATCAGCTTATATTAATGTTGAAGCCCTATGTAGAAAAAATTCTTGTTGATGGTGCATTCAATCGGATGACATTTGCAAATATTGAATCACTAGACGCGATTGTTTTAGCAACAGGTGCTGCTTATTCAACAGATATGAATAAAACTGTTTTGCAAACAAAGCATATTGTTGAATCCTTTAACTTGAAAAAAACAACAGATTACACAAGAACACCAGATGACTCACTGATCATTCATACCAAGCATAGACATTTAACATTTCATGAAAAAAATATGAATACATTCAAATTGATTGATTTGGAATTAAACGAGAAGATAGAGTCAATGTATATTAAAGGAGCAATCACAGAACAAATGATTGATTTCTTTATTGCGCATGACTTTAGAGACTTTACTTTAGTTTGTGATGATGCAACAAAGCTTTTATTTAAAGATCATTATTTTGACTACATAGAAAAATTGAATATTCAAATTCATGTAATCCATCAGACTCCACTCCTTTTTGTAACCATCAATCCATGGAGTCCAATCGGACATCATTATAATGAAGCCTTGTTTTTAAATGTCATGCAAAGGGAACTAGCTGTTCCAGTTTACAATGTTAAGAAAATGGAGTAACCCATGTCAAAATTAAATTTAAACAAAGAAACAATTGAATCGTGTCGAAAGCTATCGAAAAAGATTGCATCCGATATGCAAAAAATGATTGATCAACACACAACAATAACTGTTGAAAGATCAATACTTAGACTACTAGGTATTGATGGCGTCAACGAATATCAGGTGCCACTTGTAAATGTGTTAAGTGATCATGTTGCTGAGGACTGTGATATCTCAAAGGGTGTTGTTCATTATATGTCTTATGCTATCCATGATTTAAGTCTCACCCCACAAGAAATAGCACTTGGTGTATCCTCTAAATCCATCGATTTATCCTCTTACTCCAATTTAGAGAAAAGCCCTTATTTAAGCGATATCATGCCATTCTTTCATAAGTCATTGGTTCGAATTGACGAGATGAAAAAGGAAAGAAAACTTAGAATAGAAGAATCGCCTCAAAAGAAGACACCAAGTAAGTATGTGATTGTTGCAACAGGTAATATATATGAAGACATTAAGCAAGCAATTTCAGCAGCTAAAAAGGGTGCTGACATCATTGCTGTCATTCGATCAACAGGACAGTCTTTATTAGACTATGTTCCCTTTGGTGCAACCACTGAAGGTTTTGGTGGAACCTATGCAACTCAAGAGAATTTTAGATTAATGAGAAAAGCTTTAGATGAAGTATCACAAGAAGAAAAAAGATATATCAAGCTTGTCAATTATGCATCCGGATTATGCATGCCAGAAATTGTTGCTATGGGAGCAATTGAAAGATTAGACATGATGCTTAACGATTCTTTATATGGAATCATCTTTAGAGATATCAACATGAAAAGAACATTTATAGATCAATACTTTTCAAGAGTATTATCCTCATATGCATCAATCATTATTAACACTGGTGAAGATAACTATTTAACAACATCAGATGCATTTGAGCATGCACATACAGTTTTAGCATCCCAATTTATTAATGAGCAATTTGCAAAAAATGCTTATATGGACGAATCCTTAATGGGCTTAGGTCATGCATACGAAATCAATCCTGAAATGGAAAACAGCTTTTTATATGAATTAGCGCAAGCGGAAATGTCTAGAGAAATATTTCCAAAATCACCGCTTAAATATATGCCACCAACAAAACACATGACTGGTGACATATTTAAAGGAACCATTCAAAACGCATTATTCAACATTACCGCAGTAACTTCGAAGCAATCGATTCATTTACTAGGGATGATGACAGAAGCAATTCACACACCTTTTATGAGTGATCGAGCGATTGCATTAGATAACGCAAGCTACATTGAAAAAGCATTTATGGATTTTGGTGATGAGATTACCTACAATCCTGAGGGGAAGATTGTAAAAAGAGCACATGATGTATTAAATGCTGCGAAAGACTTATTAGAGCAAATCAAGAAGGATGGCATGTTTAAGTCATTAGAAAAAGGTGTGTTCGCAGAGATATCAAGACATGAGGATGGTGGGAAGGGGTTATCTGGAGTTTATGTGAAGCATCAAGATTATCAAAACCCTATATTAGAAATCATGATTGAAAGATTAAAGGGTGAGCAGCATGGGAAATAAGTCGAATTGGATTAGACCATATGGAGATACTCTAAATGATGGAAAAGTTCAACTAAGCTTTTCTCTACCTATTCCATGCAATGCCTTAGGAGAAGAAGCAGCTAAAAAAATTGCACTACAAATGGGAATACATAATCCTTCAGTTGTTCATGCAACACCCTTATCAGATCAATTTAGCTTTTATATAGTTTATGGTACTTCAGAGCATCAAATCGATGTATCAGCAGTCCATATCAATGAAGTAGAATCTAAATCGATGAGTAAGGAAGAAATAGAGGAGCATATTGAAAAAAACTTTATAGAACCTCTAGTCTTTATCGGTGCGTCGACAGGTACAGACGCACATACGGTAGGAATTGATGCCATCATGAATATGAAGGGCTACAATGGTAATTATGGCTTAGAACGATACAAAGGAATTCATGCGATCAATCTTGGCGGTCAAATCGAAAATGAAACACTCTTGGAAAAGGCAATTTATTATAAGGCAGATGTAATATTAATTAGTCAAACAGTGACACAAAAGGATGTTCATATCGAAAACTTGACAAAGTTTATCGAGCTACTTGAAGCTGAAAACAAAAGAAAAGATTTTATCGTTATTATTGGAGGACCTAGAATTAATCATAGTCTTGCTAAAGAATTAGGCTACGATGCTGGATTCGGTCCAAAAAAATATGCATTTGATGTCGCAAGTTTCGCTGTTCAAGCATTAAAGGATAAGAGCATTAAGTCTAAGAAAGCACCAGAATAGACTACATAAATATGGTATAATGATTATAGAAACCATACAAATTTAGATCATCAAAGGGAGAAATATATGAAGATTTACACTAAACGTGGAGACTTAGGACAAACTGATTTAATGAACAAGAGAGTAAGCAAAGCGGATTTACATATTGCTGTAAATGGTGCTTTTGATGAAGCGATGGCTTTTCTTTTAATGTCTAAGCATTATATGCGTCTTGCTGAAGTCATTGATGATATCAACCAAATACATGGTCATCTATTTGCAATTTGTCATGAAATTGCCTTAAATGATCCCAATAAATATATTACATTACCAGGTAACGTAGAATGGCTAGAATCAAGACTCGATCATTATGATTCAGAGTTAAAGCCTTTGACCAAGTTTATCAAGCTCGATCAAACAAAGGCTGCTTCATGGCTTAATATCGCTAGAGTGACTATTAGAAGAGCTGAAAGAGAATTAATATTACTAGCAGCTGAGCAAGAACTCAATGTGCATACACTCGCATATGTCAACCGTTTATCTGATTACTTATTTACCGTAGCAAGATATTTTGATGAAGTACAGTAATAGGGAGGTATTATGGATAAAGTTAAAGTTATAATTTGGGGATTTGGAGCAATGGGTCGTGGCATGGCACAAATGCTTCTTCTTAAAAAGGGTGTTGAAATCACTGGTATTTGTGATTTAAACCCAGAATATATTGGTAAGGATTTTCAAGGAATTTTGAACACAAAATCTGATCATCCAGCTGTAAAGATTAATGGAAATATAGACCATTTGCTATCAACAACGGTTGCAGATGTTGTATTGCTATGCACTGACTCATTTGTGAAGGGTGCATTCGACAAGATAAAAAAAGTTATATCAAGCAAAATGAATTGTATTAGCACTGCTGAAGAAATGGCGTATCCCTATGCATCTGAACCAGAGCTTGCTGCTCAAATTGATAATCTAGCTAAAGCATTTGGTGTTACTGTACTTGGTACAGGCATCAATCCAGGATTCATTATGGATTTATTAGTGGTAGCATTAACAGGAACGATGGTTGATGTAGAGCATATTGAAGCGAAAAGAGTCAACTCTCTCTCACCTTTTGGACCAACGGTAATGCATGAACAAGGCGTCGGTATTTCATTAAATGAATATCATAAACGTATTATGGATGGCACATTAGCAGGACATGTTGGATTTAACGAAAGTATTCATATGATTGGCGATGCACTTGGTGTTAAACTAACAGGCTTTAAGCAACAAATGGAGCCTATCATTACCAATATTGATCGTAAGAGCCCTTATGGTGAAGCGAAAGCAGGAACACTTGCTGGTATTAATATGACCGGCCAAGGTATGGTTCATGGTGATGTTTTCATTGATATGATTCACCCACAGCAAATTGAGCCTGAAAGTGAAGGCACAATCACTGGCGATTATATCAATTTAAAAGGCACACCAAATATTAACATGAAGATTACTCCTGAAATCAATGGTGGAATTGGAACGATTGCAATGTGTGTGAATATGATTCCACATGTTTTAAATGCTAAAAGTGGTTTAAAGACAATGATTGATTTACCTGTTCCTCGTGCAATTTTAGGCGATATGAGGGATTTAATTGAACAATAACTTGAATAGGAAATCTTTCTTTTAGATTTCCTATTTTTGGTAATTTCAGCAGATATACTCTATACAAAATAGAGTAAAAATGTTATCATATAGATACGTAAGCGCTTTCAGAAAATGGTTCTTTTTTCTATGATTGAAGGAGAAAAATATGATTGAAAAAATGACATTCGTTCAAATTTATAAATCTGTTTTATCAAGAAGTGAACGCTCAGCTAATCTACCTGCAGATACAAAACAGGTTCCTTTTGAATTCAGAATCAAAGGGAAATTGTTGAAATCAGCTCAAATTGGTGATACAGTTCAAATTTTGACTGCAACCAAACGCATTGAAACGGGAATATTAATAGCTGTTGAACCATCCTATACACACGATTTCGGACATTTTGTTCAAGAAATTGAAGATATGAAGGATATCATTCTTTCGGAAACGGAGGATTTGGTATGAGCAATTCCTATCAAGATGTTTTAAGTAGAAAACAAGCAATTATGAGACAAGCGCTCAAATTGAATTATGACCAATATGAAGATAGTGGTATTGGATTTGATTACGAAAAAATGATGAATGATTCTGGGTTAACTCTAGAGGATGTCTCAAAAATACAAAAAGAAAACAATATAGGATCCACTCCACTCATTGAATTAAAAAGATTATCAGCCTACGCAAGAAAATTTGCTAAACCCGGCTATGGAGCGCGTATATTTGTTAAGGATGAAGCCGCGAATTTAAGTGGCTCATTTAAGGCTAGACGAGCTGCAATATCGATTAATCAAGCAAAAAAGCTTGGATTTAAAGGTGTGATTGCTGCTACATCAGGAAATTATGGTGCAGCTGTCGCAGCACTTGCTGCAAGAGCAGGATTGAAATGCATCATCGTTCAAGAATGCTTTGACTCTAAAGGAATTGGACAGCCTGAAATTATTGAAAAAGCGAGAGCATGTGAAGCCTACGGTGCTGAAGTCATTCAACTCACTGTTGGTCCAGAACTCTTTTACCAGTTTTTAATTTTATTAGAGGAAACTGGTTATTTTAATGCTTCCCTATATTCACCATATGGCATTATGGGAATTGAAACCTTAGGCTATGAGATTGCTAATGAAGTATTAGAAAAAGAAGGAAAATATCCTGAAATGGTTATTTGTACAAATGCTGGTGGAGGTAACTTAACAGGAACCGCTAGAGGATTGATTAAAGCATCAGCCACGCAAACGAAAATAGTTGCTGCTTCAGTGGATTTAACAGGGCTTCATATGGCAAGTGACCTAGATTTTAATAAAAAATCATTCACTACTGGACATACAGGCTTTGGCATTCCATTTTCTACATTCCCAGATCGCAGTGATGTCCCTAGAAGTGCAGCAAGACCAATGCGCTATATGGACTCTTATGTTTTAGTTAACCAAGGAACTGTATTTTATATCACTCAAGCCTTAGCACTACTTGAGGGCATGGAAAGAGGGCCTGCAGGTAACGTTAGCTTAGCTGCAGCATTTAGTCTTGCACAGGAGATGAAGGATACTGATATTATCGTTGTTCAAGAAACGGAATATACAGGTGCTGGCAAGCACATGAATGCTCAAATATCATTTGCATCCGATCGAGGTATTGATTTAATATTAGGCGATCCCTTGTTTGAAAAGCCTGGAAAAAATCTAATCTTTCCAAAATCAGGATCATTTGTTAAGCATAAAGAACTTGATTTAGATACACTAAGAAAATCGTATTTAAAGCATTTCGATCAACAATTATTATTTGATAAAGATTATGAATATCTAGCAGTTGAGCTTAAAACAACTGTAAGTAAAATTAAAGAACTCATGGAGGACAACAATGAAATCAAGAAATGATGACTTTTTAGAAAGAAGAAAGCACCTATCAAAGTATTCTAATAGTGAGCTAAAAGCTTATTTCCAAGAGCTTACTGATCAAATCATCGATCCATTACTTACACTAGCTTATGAGAATACAACTCCTGCGATTGAAAGAAGTGTGTTAATGCGTATGGGATTTTCAAGTCTTGAAGCGAAGATGATTACAGATAAACTCATGGAAAACAATCTCTTATCACATGGTGCAGGGCATGTTGTTTTTAAGTATGCGACCTTAAAAAAGCTTCCAATTAGAGAAGCGGGACTTGCATTACTTGATACCTCTGAAGTTAACATGATGATGGAGGTTTTCAAATGAATCCAAAAGATAAATTAGATATTAGAGAAATACTAAGTAATCTAGAAAATTATAGACCAAGAAGAAAGGGTTGGACATGGAGAGATAAAGGACCAATTGAACTTGGTCAGTTTAGCTATGTACAAGCAAGCCCTTCATTAAAAAATTTCGTAGCACTACCTTCTGCAAGAAGCTTAAATGGTATTGATCCTCAACCGGATGCAACCATTACTACTGAAATAGCTTCTGGAAGATTTGAAGATGATATCAGAAGAATGAGAATGGCGGCCTATCACGGTGCAGATCATATCATGGTTATAAGAACTGCTGGTCAATCTCATATGGACGGTTTACTTGAAGGAACACCTCAAGGAGTTGGTGGAGTTCCAATCACTAGAAAACAAGTTAGAGCACAAAGAAAAGCATTAGACATGATTGAAGATGAAGTTGGCAGACCCATCAATTATCATTCCTATGTTTCAGGAGTTGCTGGACCAGAAATCGCTGTAATGTTTACTGAAGAGGGAGTAAATGGTGCACACCAGGATCCTCAATATAATGTTTTATATCGAAACATCAACATGATTCGTTCCTTTGTGGATGCTGCAGAAAGTAAGAAGATCATGGCCTTTGGTGGACTCGCACAAATTGATGGTGCACACAATGCAAATGCAACAGCAAGAGACGCATGGAAGGTGATGCCTGAATTATTAGTACAGCACGCTATCAATAGTAGAATGAGTGAAAAAATTGGTATTGCTAAGGACTTAATCTGTCTTTCAACCGTACCACCTGCTGCTCCACCATCACCAGATTTAAAGCTCAATCTTCCTTATGCTTTAGCACTTAGAGAGTTTTTCTCTGATTATAAGATGAGAGCACAAATGAATACAAAATATATGGATTCATCCACTAGAGAAGCTACAGTCACTCATGTGTTAAATCTATTGATTTCTAGATTGACAAGTGCAGATATCCAATCCACAATTACACCTGATGAAGGTAGAAATGTACCTTGGCATGTTTATAACATCGAAGCACTCGATACAGCCAAGCAAGCAATGATGGGTATGGATGATTTAATGGGTATGCTTGAATTTAAAAAGGAAGGATACCTAGTAGAGAAGAAACGAGAAATCCAAGAAAGAGCAATCCTAATGATGGAAGAGATTATTCAAATGGGTGGCTATTTTAAGGCTGTCGAAGAAGGTATGTTTGTTGATAGTGGCTATTATCCAGAGCGTAGCGGAGATGGTATTGCTAGAAGTGCTACTGGTGGTATCGGTGCACAAACAGTCATTAAAAGAGCAGCTGATTACCTAGCTCCTGTTACTGCACATTATGGATATAACAATATTGAACAATACGATAAAAAATTAAAGAATAATCCTTCTATGCTTATTGGTGGTTCTACATTTGAAAATCCTGATTTAATTCAATATATTGATGAACTAGATCCAGAGGATAATGTGAATAACCGCCTTGATGAAAATGAAAAGTATCGATCAACTTCATCCTTGAAGCCTGAAGTACAATGGCTTGGTGATGGGGTTATCACCTTAGATCTATTCTTTCCAACAGATGAATTAACTGCAGAGGCTGCAGCCCTAGAAGTTGCAAAACAAATGAAGCTATCAAATCCAGAGGTTATCCATAAAGAAGTGTTACATCCAAGCGAAGGTACAAGAATACAGTTAAAGGGAACTGTCGGTTTTGATATCGATTCCTCTAAGCTTGTTCTACCAAAAAAGGAAGAATTAATGCCTGAGGATGAAATACTTGAATATGTTAAAAAGCATGAATTAAAGGTGATTGCTGGTACAGGTGGATCGGATGAACATAGTGTAGGCATGAGAGAGATATTAGATATTAAGCATGGCGGTGTTGAAAAATACGGAATCCATTATACATATCTAGGAACCAGTGTACCAATTGAAAAATTCATTGACGCTGCAATAGAAACCAATGCACAAATCGTGATGATTTCTTTAATCATCTCACATGATGATATTCATTATAAGAATATGCAAAAGCTTCATGACTATGCAGTTGAAAAAGGCGTTAGAAATAAATTGATATTACTTGCAGGTGGAACACAAGTCACACCTGAACTTGCTATGAAGTACGGTATGGACCAAGGATTTAGCCGTGGAACCAAGGGGATTCATGTAGCAAGCTTCATTGTGAAAAAACATAAGGAAATTCATGAGAATTGATTGTTTGGTCGCTGAGATTGGTTCAACAACAACGGTTGTTAATGCCTTCAATCTTCACCAAGGTCCGGTGGAGTTCATCGGCAGAGGTATGCACCAGACTACAGTCGATACTGATGTGAATATTGGATTAACCAATGCAATTAACGATTTAAAAAAGAATCTAAATATTACAGAACTTACCTATGATGAAATGCTTGCTTCATCCAGTGCTGCAGGTGGCTTAAAAATAACTGTACATGGACTTGTCTATGAAATGACAGCAAGAGCAGCAAAAGAAGCAGCACTAAATGCAGGAGCGAACATTCATCTAATTACAGCAAATCGAATAGAACCGTCACACATTAAAAGAATAAAGGAAGTTAAACCAAACATTATTATTATTGCAGGTGGAACAGATTTTGGTGAAAAGGAAGTCGCCTATCAAAACCTACTCGATTTAGTAGATTTAAATATTCCAAT
>DDWO01000023.1:36408-135454 GCA_002345705.1 Acholeplasmataceae bacterium UBA2284
ATTCGAATTGTTGAAAATGTATATCCTAGAGTAGATGATTTTAATATTGTTCCACTAAGAAAAGCAATCTATGAAACATTCGAAAAAAACATTATTCATGCAAAGGGTATGTCTCATATTTTTGATATGGTAGGTGATGTCATTATACCAACACCTGGAGCAGTGATGGACGCAACACTATTACTCAATGAAATCTATGATGGAGTCATGACCATTGATGTAGGTGGAGCGACAACAGATGTTCATTCAGTGAGTGAACCAAAGCCAGAATTCTTAAAATATAATGATGGTGAACCTAGATTTAAAAGAACTGTTGAGGGTGATTTAGGTGTGTTTATCAATCGATTGCATGTCCTTAAGACCTTCAAATCAGGTGAGATTGAAAGAATAACAGGGATGACCTATGATCATGTTTTACATGTTATGGAGGAAGAACCCTTTATTCCTAAAACAGAGTTTGGTAAACAGGTTATTGATTTACTTACAAGACAATGTGTATTTCAAGCATTGGATCGTCATATAGGAGATATGAAAAGAGTATTTACAACCAATGGATTTAAGGTTATACCTGATGGTAAGGATGTAACACAGGTCAAAGCAATCTTTTTAACTGGTGGTGCACTTCTTTACGCGAATAACCCTAAACAAATGGTTAAGGATTATCTTTTAAAACAACAAACCAAATTAATACCAGATCCAAGCACGAATGTCTATATTGATTATGATTATATATTTGCATCCCTTGGAGTACTTTCTCATAAGTATCCCGAACAGGCAAAAGAGCTACTCTTGAAATCTATTAGAAAAGAGCGTGAAAATTAATGTATCCTAAGGTTCATATTCATTTAAAGAAATATGCACATAATATTCACCATCTTTTAAGCATGCTACATCAAAAAGGAATATCGATGATGGCTGTTTCAAAGGTCTTTTCTGCAGATTCAAGATTGATTGATGTATTAAATAAAGCAAATGTTGATTATATAGCAGACTCAAGAATCGAGAATTTAAAAAAAATAGAGACCCATAAGTCTAAGGTTTTACTAAGAATCCCGATGATGAGTGAGATTTCAGATGTCATCAAATATTCAGATATCTCCTTAAACTCAGAGCTGGAAATTATCGATGCATTAAACCTTGAAGCGAAAAAGAGAAATAAGATACATTCGATCATTTTGATGTTTGATATCGGAGATTTAAGAGAAGGCATCTATTATAAAGATGATTATTTAAAAGTTGTAAAAGAAATTATTACTTATGGTCACATCAATCTTCTTGGTATAGGAACAAATTTAACATGCTACGGTGCTGTTATACCGACAAATGAAACTTATCTAAAGCTAGAAAATATTATTAAAAACATTGAAGATAACCTAAACATAAAGCTAGAAATGATATCAGGTGGAAATTCATCATCGATACTGATGGTATCAGATCAAAACATCCCTAAATATATTAATAATCTGCGAGTTGGCGAAGCACTTGTCTTAGGTAGAGAAACTGCATATGGCAATACAATAGAAGGACTATATGATGATGTCTTTACATTAGAAGCTGAAATTATTGAGATAAAAAAGAAGCCTTCTATGCCAGAGGGATTACTAGGCATGGATGCATTTGGTAAAAAGGTAAAATTCGTTGACCAAGGTATTATAACTAGAGCGATTTTAGCAATAGGTAAACAAGACTGTGACTGTTCTAACTTAATCCCACCTCATGGTGTTCATATTTTAGGATGCAGCAGTGACCATTTGATTGTTGAGCTTAAGGATATTTTATTAGAGATTGGAGATACCATCACCTTTAAACTAAATTATGGTGGAATACTTTCAGTACTGACCTCACCTTACGTGGAGAAAACCTATGATCAATCACTATAGACCTACATGGGCTGAAATTAATCTAGATAACCTATGGCACAATTATCAAATTGCACAAAATGAAATCGAAAATAAAACAGTTATACCTGTCATCAAAGCGAATGCATATGGACATGGGGCTAAAGAAGTATTTAAATTTTTATATAAAAAGGGAGTTCGATTCTTTGCTGTCTCTTTATTAGAGGAAGCCCTAGAACTAAAATCAATTCATCAGGATGTATCCATCTTGATGATGGGACCAATTCTAGAAGATGACCTAGAGGTTGTATCTATCAATCAAATAGAATTTACAATCTATGACAAGCAAATTTATGAATCAGTTATCCAATCAAACTTGGAACTAACATGTCATCTAAAAGTAGACACAGGAATGTCTAGATATGGCATGGTAGAGCCGAAAATGATTATTGATGCAGTGAATAACCTTCAAGCAAAAAAGAATATAAACCTTAAGGGTATATTCACGCATTTCGCTACAGCTAATGAAAATGAAATGTTCTATAATATGCAAGCAAGTCGTTTTATAGAGATTATCAATTCTTTAAAAATAAGACCTCAAATGATTCATATCTCGAATTCCTCATCAACATTTAAGTATGAGAAAAATTATGATTTCACTACACATGTAAGACTTGGTATCTCACTTTATGGCTTAAGCTTAGATTCTCCTAAACCAAATATCATTCCTGTCATGTCATTAAAATCTAAGGTGGTTCAAATTAAAGAATTGAATAAGGGAGAAAGCGTTGGCTATGGAGCAAGCTATCAAGCAAAGGCTCATGAATATATTGCTATATTACCGATTGGTTACGCTGATGGTTTCATCAGAAAAAACAAAACAGGTTATGTAGAGATTAACAAAAAAGAATACAAAATCGTTGGCATCATCTGCATGGATGCATGCTTCGTCAAAGTAGACGAGACCGTTAAGATTGGTGATATCGCAACTCTCTTTGGAGGATTGATTACCATAGATGATGTCGCGCACAGACTAAAAACGATTAACTATGAAATAGTAACTTCTATATCGTATAGAGTTCCTAGAATCATGGTGGAAGGAGTAAAAAAATGATTCATGTCACATCAGAAATTGGGAAATTAAAATCAGTATTGGTCCATAGGCCAGGTAAGGAATTAGAAAACCTAACGCCAGATGTTTTAGAAAAGCTATTATTTGATGATATTCCTTATCTAAAGGTAGCTCAGGAAGAACATGATATATTTGCAGACACATTAAGAAAACAAGGCGTTGAGGTTTTATATCTAACTGATATGATCACTGAAGCACTTGAAGCACATCCTGAAGTTATTTGTAATTTTGTGAATGCCTTCATTGAAGAATCGAAGATCAAGTCACACACCATTAAGACTGGACTATATCAGTATTTAACGAGTCTATCGATTAGACAAATGATTCTAAAGATGATTGAAGGTATTCGAATTCATGAGATAACACTCGGAAAGAAAAATTCAATTATGGATATGCTAGAGGATGAATATCCATTTTATACAGATCCAATCCCAAACATTTTATTTCAAAGAGATCCTTTTTCAAGTGTGGGCAATGGGGTTGCTATTGGAAAAATGTATATGCAGGCTAGACAAAGAGAAACCATATTCTCTGAGTATATCCTCAACTATCATCCTAGATTTTATGGGAAAAGCCCAATTCGATTTTATAACAGACTCAACAGATACCCACTAGAGGGTGGGGATGTCCATGTTTTAAATAAGCATGTTGTAGCAATCGGTATATCCTCTAGAACAGATCCTAGAGCTATCGAATTTTTTGCTGAACAGCTCTTTAAGGAAGATAATGACTATAATACTGTGCTAGCATTCAATATTCCAAAGAGTAGAGCATTCATGCATCTAGATACAGTCTTTACACAAGTGGATTATGGTGTGTTCACCATTCATCCAGGAATTGAAAATAAATTAACAGTTTTTGAAATCACTAAGAATAATGAACGATTTGATGTTAAAAAAGTGGTTGTTTCCCTTGAGGAAGTATTAGAAAAACATCTTCATCGAAAGATTACTTTAATACGCTGTGGTGGTAAGGATGTCATTACATCAGTTAGAGAACAATGGAATGATGGAGCGAATACATTAGCGATTGCTCCAGGTGTTGTGGTTGTCTATGATAGAAATCATGTGACGAATCAACTATTAAGAGATGCAGGAATCAAGGTTTTAGAGATTGAATCCAGTGAGCTATCTAGAGGCCGTGGGGGTCCTAGATGTATGAGTATGCCTTTAGAAAGAGAAGAAATAGAATATGGAGAGAAAAAATTATGAATTTAAAGGGTAGACATTTATTAACGCTATTAGATTTTACGCCAGAAGAAATACAATTTCTAATCGATTTAGCAGCAAGACTTAAACTTGAGAAAAAAGAGGGTATAAGTCATAAGCATTTATCGGATAAGAACGTTGTATTACTATTTCAAAAGGATTCAACAAGAACAAGATGTGCATTTGAAGTTGGTGCCTTAGATTTAGGTATGGGAGTAACCTATATTGGACCTACTGGATCCCAAATGGGTAAAAAGGAATCCGTCAAGGATACAGCTAGAGTTTTAGGTCATATGTATGATGGAATCGAATTTAGAGGATATCTGCAAAGTGATGTTGAAACACTTGCTGAGTTTTCTGGTGTACCTGTATGGAATGGATTAACCGATCAATATCATCCTACACAAATACTTGCTGATTTTTTAACCATTCAAGAACAGTTTGGATCGTTAAAGGGTATCAAATTCACTTATTTAGGTGATGCTAGAAACAATATGGGAAATTCATTAATGATTGGCTGTGCAAAGATGGGCATGCATTTCACTGCAGCTGCACCAAGAGCACTATGGCCAAACCAAGAATTAATTAAAACCTGTGAGATGATTGCTAAAAATACAGGAGCAACACTAAGATTTACTGAAGACCCAATGGAAGCTACTAAAAATGTAGATGTTCTTTACACAGATGTTTGGGTATCCATGGGAGAACCTAAGGATGTGTGGCTTCAAAGAATAGCTGATTTACACCGCTATCAAATTAATATGAAGCTAATGAAAAATGCAAATCCAAAGGCAATCTTTATGCATTGCTTGCCAGCATTCCATGGTCTTGATACTGAAGTCGGTCGTGAAATCGCTAATGAATTTGGAGCAAACTATCCTAATGTAGCAAACGGTGAACTAGAGGTAACTGATGAAGTTTTAGAATCAAATCAAAGTGTTGTTTTTGAAGAAGCTGAAAATAGAATGCATACCATCAAGGCAGTGATGCTTGCATCATTAAGTGATTTATATGTCTAGATACGTTATTTCATTAGGGGGAAATGCACTAGGAAATAATGCAGAGGAACAAAAAAAGCTGCTGAAATATGTTGCTCTAGCAATTTATCCTTTAATTGAAATGAATCATGATATTGTGATTGTCCATGGAAATGGACCACAGGTTGGCATGATTAATCTAGCATTCTCGGAATCAAGTTCAACACCAATGATGCCATTTGCTGAATGTGGAGCGATGAGTCAAGGCTATATCGGATTCCATATTCAAAATGCAATCCAAAATATTATGCTTGAACGTCATATCAAAAGACCAATATCAACGATTGTGACTCAGGTCTTAGTTGATGAAAAAGATCCAGCATTCCTACACCCAACAAAGCCAATTGGAGCATTCTATTCAAAGGAATATGCAACAGAGCTAGAAGAAAAATATGGATATTCCATGTTTGAGGATGCAGGAAGAGGATATAGAAGAGTTATCGCTTCTCCAAAGCCAGTAGATATTATCGAAAAAGAAAGTATTTTATCTCTACTTAAGGATAAGCATATCGTTATTGCTGCAGGTGGAGGAGGAATTCCAGTTGTTATTAGAGATGGTTCACTCATTGGTGTAGACGCTGTAATCGATAAGGATCATGCGAGCGCTAAAATGGCAGAAATTATTGGTGCAGATGAGCTATTTATTTTAACAGCAGTTGAAAATGTATTTATTAACTACAATACACCAGACCAAAAGGCACTAACAAATGTTACACTAAAAGAGCTAGATGAATATTTGATGCATGATCATTTTAAAAAGGGTTCTATGCTTCCAAAAATTGAAGCATGCATGAATTTCGTAAGAGCAACCAATAAACCAGCAGTCATTGCTCAACTTGAAAAGGCAGTTGAAGCATTTAAACAAAAAAGCGGAACAATTATTCATCCATAAGGGAGTCATATGAAACAATTTTTTCTATATTTTGAAACAGAAGTTAAGCATCTTGATCCATTGCTAGAAAGAAGAGTATTAGCACATACAGAGGATATGATGCTTGTTGAGCTGAGTGCGAAATCAGGTGCAGTGATTAAAGCGCACCAACACATTCATGAACAAATGACCTATGTATTAGAGGGAGTATTTGAAATCAATATCGAGGATCAGATAAAAATCGTTAAAAAAGGTGATACACTCTATATCGAATCTAATAAAGTACATGGTGCTTTATGCTTAGAAGAGGGTAAGCTTTTAGATGTGTTTACTCCTGCAAGAAAAGACTTTTTAGTATAAGTATTTATTTCTAAAATAGATAAAGACAAGGTAGCCAAATCCTTGTCTTTTTTACTTAACAAAGAAAAAAGTAGTCCGAAGACTACTTCATTACTTCAATTCCTGCGTGATATCCTGTATCTTCAAAGATAAGCTTTTTACCCTTATATAGCTTTAAATGAATATAGCCAGATAAGCCTTCCTTGATTTGATTAATCATCATTCCATTTAGAGGTGAAGCTAGTCCGATTTGTGTCGTAGACTTCGCTTTTATATCTAGTATTAATCTACCCTTTTTCAATATGTAATGGACTTGATTATCCTTAATAACTTCCCTTTTCACGCTTGAAAAATTATAGGTTGCGAAGCGGTACTCCCTACCCTCATAGAAAAGGTTAGCGATTAAGCCCTTAAAGTATAAACCAATAAAGGGAATATCTGCATAGGAAAACATAAATGAGGTTTTTGAGTTTTTAAAATGATTGGATTGCATCCAAACATAGGCTCTAGGGAATGATTTACCCCAATCCTTTTCAATGTAACCCTTACCTTGATGAAATGATATTGGATTTTCATTTATTTTAAGTATTCCATTTAGTTGATGAGACATACTCACTACACCATGGTAGCACTCCATGAAATTAAGATATCCAAATAATCCCATTATATTTGGTGAAAATACATTTCTATGAATAGGAGTAGTATTGAGTATTGAGATACTTCCAAAAACTTTAATCTGCTTTGAGCTTAAGTCAATTGAAATCTTGTCCTTTGAGAAATAGTTGGCACCAATTCGAACATAAAACTCTCGGTGTCCATATTCAAATTCCTCGAATTTAAAGCGAAAATAATGGCTTTTTAATTTTGTTTCCTGATCGATAGTTTGAGAGATAAAAACCTGAATAAAGGCGTGTGTATCCTTAGGATTGATGCTAACACCCGGTATAAAGGCTAATGTGTATTCTTGATTTTGGCTGACAAGCTTATAATACCAACCCTCAAAATAATTATTTTTCTTTTTGTTTCCTTGAAAGTATTCAGGATGGATAAGTTTCTTAAAGTACATATAGCCTCCATTTCTATGAAAAAAGCTAGGGGTTGCCTAGCTTATTGAATTTCTTATGATGGTTGGAATGCTCCAAATAATACTAACCAAGCAAGAATCGACTTAGCAACTAAGCTTAATACGATGTAAGTACGTTCTCCATATAAATAGTCTTTCCATTTACCAATTTTCTTATATTGTAAAACCATGTTGACTGGGAATGTATTGAATGCAACAAAATATGTAGCGATGATTGCCCATACGAACCAAGGAGGATTGACATCTCCACCTGCACCAAACATGTATAATAAGATTGCTATCCAAGGTGCAATACCTGCAATCGATCCCCAAACAAATGGACCCCAATTGATTTTTTCACCTTCAGCACGCTTTGAATTCAGTAGTTCCATATCAAGACCAAATAAATTCATTGCTGCATTGACGATAAAGATAAGGATTAATGAACCAATATCATAAATACCAAATAACGTCGCAATCAAAACGATCATCACTGATGAACTTAAGGCATACTCAAACCATCTGAGCTTATTTACACCCTTAAGCAAATCTCTGTTGTACATATCATTAATCTTCTTAGGAAATGAGATTAAGGCATGTGCACCAGCCGAAAGTAGAAGAAATACACCAACCATAATTCCAAATGGTAAATCAAATAATGGCTTTGAATCTAAGTACAATCTCATATTCACTTCGTCAAAATTCAAGAAGTTTTGAGTAATGACAATTTGAAACGCAGGATTGATTGTGCTAATCACAGTGATAGCAATAACAATCATCAGCAAACCCTGTACTAAATGGAATGCCCCCATAATCATATTAAACTTACGTAACTTTTCAAATACTGTTTTTTCCATAGAATCCCCTTCTTATATCTTTTAAGAAAATTATACAACTTTTGGAAAAATTTAACAATTAGTTTGACCATCAATCGTGTTTCACTTAAACTACTATTGATTGTGATGTAGAAGTGTTACTATCGACCTTTATTCTTAGAAATGATATAATTTAGTTGACTTGCATAATCAAGAAAAAAATAAACTAGAAATATCTATTGAGTATCCTCTTTTCAACACCAAATGGATTACCTAATTCATTTGATTTCGCACGTTAAAGGAGTAAAAAAATTATGATTAATGTCTGGGGTCTAATATTATCCTATTTACTTATATTTTCCATCATTGGTATTTCTACAGTTTTGCAAAATAAGAAAATGATCAATGAAGAAGGAGCTAGAAAATTTATTCACATTGGGGTTTCTAATTGGTGGATTCTTGCAATGCTCTTTTTTACAGGTGAAGAGGCAATTTGGTTTGCAATCGTTCCACCAGTTACATTTATCCTTCTAAACTATTTATCCTATAAATTGAATTTGTTATCAGCAATGGAGCGTGGTGGAAAGGGTGATTTAGGAACAGTCTATTTCCCAATCTCACTATTAATTCTTGTTGCATTCACATTTGGTGTGCTAAAGCAACCAATGATTGGTGCAGTCGGTATCTTAGTGATGGGATATGGCGATGGATTAGCTGCAATTATTGGCAAGAAATATGGTAAACACCAATTGATCTTTGGTAAATCTATTGAAGGAAGTTTGGCAATGTTTATCACTTCTCTAATCGTTACCACAACAATTCTAATTATTTTTGGAATTCCTAATTTAATATTGATTGCACTCGCAGTTGCTATAATAGCTACCATTGTTGAACTATTTACACCAAAGGGACTTGATAATCTATCAGTTCCACTCATTACTTCACTCGCACTTTACTTATTACTTCTTATCTAAGGGGGATCTATGCTAATAGATTTTTTAATTGGAGCTTTATTATCAGCTTTAATCGCAGGACTTGCATACGCTAAGCATTCATTAGTTTTTGACGGGTTGATTGCTTCAGTTATTTTAGGTACCATCATCTATGCCTTTGGTGGTATTGTTTTATGGTCTGCTCTGATAG
Organism: Acholeplasmataceae bacterium UBA2284; assembly: GCA_002345705.1. Taxonomy (GTDB): domain Bacteria; phylum Bacillota_I; class Bacilli_A; order Acholeplasmatales; family Acholeplasmataceae; genus Peloplasma. The sequence continues at coordinate 45,855 of DDWO01000023.1, forward strand.
CATTTTTTATATCCTCAAGTTTGCTAACTAAGCTACATGAGAAAAAAGAGAGTGATCTAAAAAAAGGAAGAAACTATATTCAGGTGATCTCTAATGGATTGGTTGCTGCTGTATTTTCAATCCTCTATTATTTTTTTAGTATGGATTTCTTTCTGATTGCAGCCCTTTCAGCGATTGCCACATCCAATTCAGACACATGGGCCTCAGAAATAGGTATATTAAGCAAGGGAAAGACTAGAAGTGTTACTAACTTTAAAGAAGTATCCAAAGGTGTCTCAGGGGCTATTTCAGGTCTTGGTACGATAGCTTCGATTGCTGGAGCTTTGTTCATTGGACTCGTATTTGCTATACTTTATAGCATAACAACCGAAGTGCTTTTGCAAACTGTTTTTTTCTATACAGCAATTATTTCAACATCAGGAGTTCTAGGGTGCTTTGTTGATTCCTATCTAGGCTCTTTAGTTCAAGCTAAGTATCGAGGAATTGAATCTGATACCATTACAGAGAATAAGTCATCTCTTGATGAAGAGGTTGTCCTATGCTCAGGAATTTCATTTGTTAATAATAATACAGTCAATTTCTTAAGTAGTCTAGCTGCGTCACTCATAGCATTATTATTCTTCATATAGAGGTTATTATGAATCCTAAACGAATTATTCATCTTAAGGATGGAAAAAGTGAATCCAATCAAAAATATGTGATTTACTGGATGCAGCAATCTCAACGCGTCCATTATAATCACGCACTCAGTTATGCAATTGAATTAGCAAATCAAAAGGATTTGCCTATGCTAGTCTATTTTGGATTAACTCCAAGCTACCCAGAAGCGAATTTAAGACATTATTACTTTATGCTTGAAGGACTCAAGGAAGTTAAAGGGATTCTTCATCATTTTGGTATCAATTTTGTATTTAAGCTTGAATCTCCAGAAAAAGGGATTCAAAGATATTTAGGTGATGCATATGCACTAGTAATGGATTATGGATATTTAAGACATCAAAAGTTGTGGCGAAAAGAAGTGCTAGATATTGCAGTTCAAAAAGAGTATAGCTTGTCTATTGATCTAATCGATACGGATTTAATCGTACCAGTTCGCATTGCCTCTGATAAGGCAGAATATGGAGCATATACACTTAGACCAAAAATAAAAAGAATGTATTTGGAGTTCAGAGATTTTAGTAGAACACCAGTTCTTAAAAATAAAGGCCATTTAAATATCGATAGTGACGATGACTTAAGTGATATCAAAAAATTGACGGATCAACTAGATATTGATCAATCTGTCAAGATTAGCCCTATCTATCATGGTGGATATACTAACGCATCTAAACTATTTTCTGATTTTCTTGAAAATAAAGCCAATCAATATATGTTGAGTAACGACCCATCTCTTAGTTTAACCTCGAAAATGTCTATGTATCTTCATTTTGGTCAAATCTCTGCACTTGAAATTATGGACAGAATGTTTCTTGCGATTGATCATGGTCATCTAGATGGTGCGTCATTTGATGCATATATCGAACAACTTTTAGTCAGAAGAGAATTAGCCTTCAACTATGTTACCTATAACAAAGGCTATGATCAGTTTGAATCGATGACAGAGCCATGGGCTTATATGACAATGAATGAACACGAATTTGACAAAAGAGATTATTTATACAGTAAAAATGAACTTGAAAGCTATCAAACTCATGATCCTTACTTTAATGCAGCCATGAAGGAAATGGTATTCACTGGATATATGCACAATTATATGCGCATGTATTGGGCAAAAAAAATTATTGAATGGAGTCCTACATATAAGGAAGCATATCAAACCATTTTATCTTTAAATAACAAATATTTTATCGATGGTAGAGATCCAAACAGCTATACAGGTATTGCATGGTGTTTCGGTAAACACGATCGTGCTTGGACCGAAAGAAGCGTTTTTGGTAAGCTGAGATATATGAATGATAAGGGATTAGAACGTAAATTTAATATTGAAGGATATGTGAAAGACATTGAAAATATTATAAATAATAATCCGCCTATTGTTAAATCATAGATTTAGCAGTATGATAAAGTTAAAGAGCGGCACCATTTGAATAAAAACGCAACTAGATTTTTGTCTCTGGTTGCGTTTTTTCGTTTAAAGGTGCTTCTTCTAATAGGAGGAGAAATTATGCGAAAATTTTTGATGTTGATTACTGTGTTGTTTCTAGTATTTTTTATCTACTCATGTACGGGTTCAGGAGAAGTAGCAATTTCTTTTGAAGAAAATGGTGGTACAGAAGTTGAAGATATGACGGTAAGTACCTCTAGCACGAGCATCAATTTACCGGAACCAACCAAAGAAGGCTTTACCTTTGATGGATGGTATTTAGACGATGCTTTAACTCAACCTTTTACCATTGCCTCATTACTGACAAATACAAGCCTGACGCTTTATGCCAAATGGACTTCTAGTGTCGTGCAATACACAATCACCTTTGAGTCCAACGGTGGTAGTGCGGTTGCAGCAATCACACAGGATGTGGGCTCAGCAGTGACTGCACCAGCAAATCCAACCAAATCTGGATTTACTTTTGCTGGTTGGTTTTCTGATGCTGCTTTATCAAATGCATATACATTTTCAAATATGCCCGCAAATAACACAACCTTATATGCAAAATGGGAGCCTGTTGCAGTTATAACGAAGACAATTTCATTTGAATCAAATGGAGGAAGCGTAGTTGCAGCAATCACACAAGAAGTTGGCTCAGCGGTGATTGCACCTGCTGCTCCAACAAAAGTAGGCTCAACATTTAATGGATGGTATAGCGACGTTGCATTAACTACTGCCTATACATTTACAACGATGCCTGCTGATAACATCACGCTTTATGCTAAGTGGACTGTCAATAACTATACAATTAGCTTTGAAGAAAATGGTGGATCTACTGTATTAGATATTACTCAAGCCTATAATACTACAGTTACTGCACCTGCTGCTCCAACAAAAGTAGGCTCAACATTTAATGGATGGTATAGCGACGTTGCATTAACTACTGCCTATACATTTACAACTATGCCAGCGAATAACATTACGCTTTATGCGAAATGGACTGTTAATACCTATACAATTAGCTTTGAAGAAAATGGTGGATCTACTGTATTAGATATTACTCAAGCCTATAATAGTACAGTTGCAGCACCTGCTGCACCAACAAAAGTAGGCTCAACATTTAATGGATGGTATAGCGACATCGCATTAACTACTGCTTATACATTTACAACGATGCCAGCATCCAATACAACATTATATGCGAAATGGACTGTTAACAACTATACAATTACATATAACTCAAATGGAGGAAGTGCAGTCTCAAATACAGTAGCTCTCTATCTTTCTACAATTACTGCACCAGCTGCACCAACAAAAACTGGGCATTCATTTGATGGATGGTATAGTGATGTAGCATTACTTACTCCATATGTATTTTCAACGATGCCAGCTAATGATTTCACACTTTATGCAAAATGGACTCTTAATGCTTATACCATTACCTTTGAGGAAAACGGAGGAAGTGCTGTAGCAGATATTACTCAAAACTATTTAACTACAGTAACTCAGCCTGCTATTCCAACCAAAGAAGGCTTTGACTTTGTTTCCTGGTATACAAATATTGAATTAACAAGCATTTATACATTTACAACCATGCCAGCAGAAAACATCACACTTTATGCAAGATGGGTATATAAGGAATATAGTATTAATTATGTAGATGGATCAAATGTTATTCCTCCAACAATGATTAGAGCATATAATCCTATCGTTTTAATGTCTGATCCAGTAAGACCAGGATATACATTTGATGGCTGGTATGCTGACAACTTACTTATTAGTTTATTTACATTAACTGTGATGCCAGAACAAAATATAACAGTCTACGCAAAATGGAGTCCTGTTAATTTCACAATCACCTATGAATCGAACGGTGGTTCCTTAGTTACTGCAGTTTCAGTTCCATATCAAGAAGTGATTCCAGCACACGGAGTTCCTACTAAGGAAGGCTATATCTTTGATGGCTGGTATCAAGATATTGATTTAAGCATTTTATTTACAGTAGAAATAATGCCTTTAGGTAATTTCACACTTTATGCAAAATGGATAGTAGATGATGGATATGATAGAATTTCAGACATATTACAATATAGCATTCCTCATGTCAAAGTGAAAGGTGTTGTTTATTATAAATTCCCAAATCCAATGGATCCAGGCTTCTATTTATATGATGGAACAGGATATATATTTGTAATGGCAAGTAGTACTGGTTTAGATATTGGAGATGGTATCGAACTTGAAGGTGACTTCAACTATTTCGAATATGTTCCTCAAATTGTAAATGTTACAAACCTACAGGAAAATACAAGCTTTACTACCTTACCGGTATCTACTCCAATGACCTTGACAGAACTATTATCTGACTCATATAACAATCCGTATATATACAGTAAACCAATTATAACCTCAGGTATTGTTCAATTCAACATGGGTAAATACTTCCTTGCTGAAGCGGGCTCAGAAAACACTGTGGCTATAAACTATAAATCTGTTGATCCAATGAATGATGTATTTGCAGCAAGAATTGGTCAAAAGATTACGATGCATGCTATCGTATTAGGCTATGAGCCAATGAACTCTATATGGCACATTATCTATGACCCATCTTCACCTATTGAAGATATCGTATTAACAGATCAACAAAAGGTAGATGAACTCATAGCGTTTGGTATCGCACAGCTTGATCAAAAAGAATTCTACAGCTCATTTATGCTTCAATTACCAACAAATGATCCTATTTATGGTGCTACAATTGATTTCATCACCACTGGAGAAAATGCTTCATATTTCAATCCTTCAACAGGTCTATTCCTAGAAACCGATGTGCAAAAAAATATTACACTTCAGATTACTGTGACCCTAGGTGATATTACAGAGGTTGTTGAAGTAACCATTATATTATTACCAATTGAAATACTTACCATTGAAGAATTTTTAGCACTCAATGATATGGACTATGCGATGGTCTCAGGTATTGTAATCTTCTCATTTGAAGAAGCTGATTTACTAATCATAGCTGATGAAAGTGGAAGTATACTTGTTGTTCAATCTGACATGTTTGCCAAATATGGAGATTTAATTGTCGTTCATGGATATCATGTATCAATGGAAGGCATCGTCTTGATGTCTGGTAGCGAAGAGACAGTATTAGATGTACTTGATGAAGGATTACCTAATCCAATCACACCAGTACAATTAACAGTTGATCAATTCAATGCACTTGATGTATTTAATTCGCTTTATTGGGCGAAATACCTAGAGGTATCAGGTGAATTAGTTATTGATGAAATGAGTCATTCTGTAGAGTTATTTGATGGCGAGTCCTCGATGCCAATACTCATATTCTCTCATGAGATGTATGAAATGTTAATGCAACTCAATGGCATGAATGTTATCATTAGAGGATTTAGTTTACCAAACTTTGATGATGAACCTTTCCTAATGTTTATCTATACTGGTCAACCAGAAGACTTAATTCTAGACTACACCGATCAAGAGCTTGCTGACATGCTAGCACTTATGCTTCAAGGCTATTTGGAAAGTCTAACATTCTTCCCAGGACAAATTGTTGATTTACCATTTGAACATCCTTTGATACAATTAACCCTTTCTTATACAGTAGCATTAGATGATGAACATTTATTTGATATAAATACATTTACAATCGATTCAATGATTGATGAAGAGCTATGGATTTCAATTTTCGCAACAATCACTATTGGTGATGCTTCTGCAATATCTGATATTGAATTACATGTCACTCCTTTGACTTATTTAAGTGTTGCGGACTTTATGCTATTAACAGATCAAGACATGCATTTCGTCAAAGGTGTTGTACTCTTAATTACTGGAGACAACATGATTATTATTGCTGATGAAACAGGAGTACTCATCAGTATATCTGCAAATCCAGATGTTCAAGTTGGTGATTTAGTTATCCTTTATGGAGCAAAGATGGAAACACCAGATGGAATGATCATACTAGGAAATGAACCAAGTCAAACTGTTCAAGGAATACTTGCAAGCGGTCAAGATCATCCACTCACACCAACTCAGATAAGCATTTATGATTTCAGTCAGCTTGATTTAGCAGATCCACAATATTATTTAAAATATTATCAGATTGAAGGTCTATTATCCCATGACCCAATGTCTGAAGTATTCTTTATCACAGATGGCACAAATCATGTACCTATATTCCCAACTGTTCCTGAAGCTGTGATTGCACTAAACTTTTATATAGGACAAGAAATTAAAATATCTGGTTTGTCCCTAGTAATTACAGATGGCGGAGGAATTATGGTCCTTGCCTTTGTCAATTATCCAGGTGATTTATCAATTCGTTTTACTGATGAAGAACTTGCTTTACATGTAGCAGGATTACTTACAGATCATTATGGCAGTAAGATTTTAAGACCAGGTGCTACACATTTATTACCTGAAACGTATTCTCCATATACTGTTACAATTTCCTATGAGATTATTGGTCCTAATGCATCCTTATACAATTTAGCGACAGGTCTTATTTCTGATACGATAACAGAACAAGTATTGATTGGAGTTAGAGCTACAATTACAGCTGGAATTGAAGTTGATATTGTTGAGTTTGATTTAATTGTTGAACCAATTGAAACGCAAACAATTGCAGAGTTTTATGCTGGAGACTTTGATGAGCTATACTTGATTAGAGGTATTGTCGTTGTTACTCAAATGTTTGATGGACCTATCATTATTGCTGATGAAACAGGTCATATGTTTGTTGTCAAACAGTTGAATGTTGAAATTGGCGATGAAGTCATTATTCAAGGGTATAAGAGAAGTCATGAAGGAATCACATTAATATGGGATGAAGAAACGACTTTATTACTAGAGGTTCTATCTAAAGACATTCCAAACCCAATGACGCTACAAACAATGACTATAGATGAATTCAACTTAATTGATATGACAGATCAATCCAACTGGGGTATATATGTTGAAGTAACTGGATTTGTATCCATGTTAGAAGATTCATTCTTCCCATTACTTACTGAAATGATTGATGGAGGAGATTTTATCGTATTCGCTCCAATGTATCTTTTTGAATCAGAAGGCTCATCTATCCAAATGATTTTGGATCCATTTGAAGAAATCTATCCATATATTGGCTTCCAAGTTACAATCAGAGGATTCCTATTCCCAACATTTGATGATGAAGATCCTTATGCACCAGATCGATTATTACATGTAAGTACAGAGGGTTCCATTCAACTTACATATGAAACTGACCAAGAAAAAATTGATGCTGCAATAGCATTCGGAACCTATATGTTGGAAAATGAAATATTTAGACCAGGAGATACACTATATCTTCCAGATTCAATTCCACTTCTAGGCATAACAATGACTTGGGAATTTGTTGGAGTTAATGGATATGCTATCGATTTATTAACAATGACTTTGCAAGATGTAATTGACCATGAAATTCTTGAATTTGAAGTGACGATTACCTGTGGTGATTTAACAGTAGTTCATGTCTTCGCATTCAACCTTTATCCTTATCCATTGATTACCATTGAAGATTTTTATGGATTACAGGATGGTGAGTTTGGAAAGATTCAAGTTATAGTCAGAGAAAAAATCGAGTATTTTGGCATCATTCTAGAAGAACCAGGAAATTCACTTTATCTATATGGATCAGGCTTTGATGATTTAAATGTTGGTGATGAAGTGATTCTATTCGGAAAAAAAGCACATGATGGTTTAGTTAAAATTAGTGGCTATGATGATTCTGCTTATTATGAATATTTAGGTAATGTAGCAGTTGATGCACCTATTGAAACGATAACACCATTGCAAGAGTTAGCAACAAGTGAATTAGAATCGTTGAATCTACTTCGCTATCATGTTGTCCAAGGACGTCTCATCTATAATTCAAAGGATATGAATTACTATTTAACTGATGGACTCAATACAATCATGCTCTTTACGCAAACAGAAGCAGTTTATCTAGAACTAGAAGATTATATTGATATGGACGTTGAGATTAAGTTCTTTAATTATGAATTCTATTACACAATGTATGGCCCAGGCTGGACAGGTTATGTGATAGCAGGAGTAGATATTGTTACAGAAATAGTTCTTACTGATGGTCAAATTCTAGAGATTATGATGAACTACATGAAAAATGAAATGAATAGAATCTATAAGGATGATATGAGCTACCAGTTCTCAGTTACACATCCACTTTATGGTGGTAGCTATTCATTTGAAATCGATGTTATGGATTTAAGTCTTGCTAGCATAGCACTCAATGAGATTACATTCCAGCCATTTATAGAAGATACCTATGTAACTATACATATTACTGCATCTTATAACAGTAGTGATTTAATTGATTCCTATGAACTATATGTTATGCCTTATACTGACCCAATGTCTTCATACAATCCAGGATCCCTAGGAATGATGTATTATATAGATGATTTTGTGACTCCAGGAACATTTGCTGGATTAAGAATTGTTGAAGTTGATCGTCACCATGGTTGGTTTGGTGGCTCAGATATGATTGTGGATCTTGAGTTTCCATACGCACATGATATAGGTGTTAGCTATTACACACTTCAATATTATGATACGATTGGTGAAGCATGGATGGACTTCTTGATTGAAGGTTCACCACTAACCACTCCTTGGAATAATTTTAGCTTAACTCTCAGTGAAGGTATGACATTCAGATTAATGGCAGACACAGGAATAGTTTCAAACGAGGTTTCATTTGCAGCAACAATGATTGAAACATATTTCACAGGCTACTATTTAGAAATGGGTATGTATTTAACAGGAGTGATGTATCCATTTGTAGGGCATGGCTTAAATCTTGAAGATATAAGTATATATAACTTAGATGGAGATTTAATCACAACAGGCTATAGCCTGCAGTGGTACCGCGTCAATCCATACACCTATGAAGAATTTATCATTGCTGGAGCAACCAATCCATTCTATACTACAACAATAGGTGATGTTGGATACTTGATGATGATCAAGGTTACAGGAGATGAAGTCACTGTTGGTGGTATGATGAAGATTTATGTGGATGATACAGTGAAGCTACTTAATATTGGATATGTTACCAATGAAACAACCTCTGGATTTAGTATTGGATTTGATTATATTATTGATATCAATGATCTGTATGATTTAGTGGTATATGATTCAAAAGGTAATTTTATTGAAGTCCTAAGTGTGACAGCAACATCTGATCCTGCAGTATTTGATATTGAACTTAATTTAATTGGTGTTGATGCAATTCACATCAATTTAATGACAAATACTTATATGATTGGTGAGATAGGAGAATTTTACAATAGCATTGGTATTTATGCGTATCTCCTAGAGTAATTATTTGATTATATGTAAAGGCGGATTCATTTCCGCCTTTTTCTTTGTTAATTATTAAATAATTATTAAAAAAGTTTGCATTATGAAATAATTATGCTATTATCTTACTAGAAACTACGATAAAGGAATATATTAAATGATAATCCATAATCAAACTAACCTTATTGCAATTGTTATATTACTCATTATTTTCTTTAGTTTTAGAAAGCAAGTGAGATCGACTTATGCTAAAAATCGATACTTTTTTGGCTTGTTGCTATTTAATATTGCCATATTGCTTGTTGAGATTATTCATAATGTATTTAAAGGTGTTGAAACCAATTTAGGACAACTCATCTATGTTTCATTGATTGCACTATATTTCTTGCTGATACCGCTCGTAATTATAAATTGGATGCTGTACATAAATTTCCACATTTATGAGAATGATAAGCATGCAAAGAAGCTTTTAATGTTTTTATCACCGCTTCTTATTGTTAACATATTATTTATTGTTCTCAGCTTATTTGGGCTCAACTTTGTTTTCACACTAGATTCATTGGGACATTTTATGCGTGGTGAGCATTACAATACAATTCTGATCATGAGCTATATAGTCTTACTGCTATCCTTTGTTTATATCAATCTACATCGTAAGTATTTAAATAAGACTGATTTATACGCTTTGATTTTATTTCCTATTCCACCGATGATAGCTTCCATGATTCAATTTCTGAATCCACAGTTCACACTACTATGGCCATCGATGACAGTTTCATTAATTATTATTTATATCAATATTCAATCTAGAATCATCAACACTGATCCATTAACGGGTTTATTCAATCGAAGAGAATTTGATAAGCAAGTCAATTATTTATCCAATATGAAAAATCCGAAGAGAAACATTTGTGCAATCATGATTGATATCGATGATTTTAAGCTAATTAATGATGCACATAGTCATCAGGTTGGTGATGTAGCGCTTGTGGAATTGGGACTTATTTTAAAGAGAAGCATTCGAAAGGATGATTTCGTCGCTAGAATTGGTGGAGATGAATTTTGCGTGATTTTAGAAACTGAAGATGAGGGTGTACTTTTCAGCATAGTTGATCGAATTAATGAAAATATAGAAAATTATAATCTAAAAAGACAAAATAAATTACCAATGGGCTTATCCATGGGATATGGAGTTTATAATCCTAAGTATCACGGTTCATTTTATGAGTTTTTTGATAATCTGGATCGAAAAATGTATGATGAGAAAAATATTGGAAAACAAAATAAAAATGTTTATGTTTAATACAGGCTTCGGCCTGTTTTTTCTTATTTATAATGCTAATCATAAACTCTTATAGCTTTATTTGACTTATTCTATAAATACCCTATAATAAAACTGATATAATGCGAGACATAAGGAGCTTTTGTAGATGAAAAATAGTAAGACAAAGTATGGAACAGGTGACCAAACTGTTCTTTCAAACTTAAGAAAAGGACAGAAGGCCAAGGTCGTCTTTTTAAACACGATTGATAAAGCCTTAAGAAGACGTCTACTCGATATGGGAATTACTGAAGGTGTTCAGATTAAGATTAAAAAAATAGCACCACTTGGTGATCCTTACGATATTGAGCTTAGAGGCTATGAGCTTTGCTTAAGAAAAAGAGATTTAGCGATGATTGATGTTGAGGTGATTGCATGAGAATTGCCTTAGTCGGAAATCAAAACTCTGGAAAAACAACGTTATTTAATTTACTGACTGGAACCAATCAAAAGGTTGGTAACTGGCCAGGTGTTACTGTTGAAAGAAAAGTAGGTATCATTCGTGGTACTAATTTTGAGCTTATCGATTTACCAGGGATATATTCATTATCTCCTTATAGCATTGAAGAAAATATATCTAGAACATTTCTTTTTGAAGAAAAGGTCGATTTAATATTAAATATTATCGATTCAACATCTATAGAAAGAAGCTTATATTTAACTACTCAACTATTAGAATTAAAAATTCCAATGGTGATTGCTTTAAATATGATGGATATTGCAGACAAAAGAGGTATTAAAATTGATTTAAAATCTCTTGAAGATCAATTAGATACAACCATCCTTCCTATATCTGCATTAAAGAAAACCAATGTCTTCAATTTAATCCAATACATGAAGATGCAGGATTACAGAAAAAATCAATATAAGCATATCTATGACCATCAGCTTGAACAAGCTATCTTAGAGGTCGCAAATATTGTCGATACAAATCATAGCCGATTTCTTGCGATTAAGTTAATTGAAAATGATCCATTATTTGAAGAGCATCATGTTGAAGAAACGAAAAAAATCGTTGAAAAACTTTCATCATCCTATAATAGAGATATGGAACAAGTCATTGCAGATGAAAGATATCGCTATATTGAAAATATAAGAGATGAAGCGATTGAAGCGAGAAAAGATCAGATCACATGGACTGATCGATTGGATTCTATATTTTTAAATAAGTATTTGGCAATTCCGATTTTTATGATTATAATGTTTGGAGTGTATTATTTAGCTGCAGGACCAGTTGGTGGTTGGACAGTTGAATTTGTCGATCACTTTGTTGGTTTATTAGGAGAATGGTTAGATACTGTATTGGTTAATATAGGAGCTTCACCTTGGTCAAAAAGCTTAGTGATTGATGGAATGCTCGCTGGTGTTGGAGCTATCTTAAATTTCCTTCCACAGTTGATTATTTTATTTGTTTTAATTTCATTTTTAGAAACGACAGGCTATATGTCAAGAATCGCATTCTTCCTAGACCGGATTTTTCAAAAGGTAGGTTTATCTGGAAAATCCTTAATCCCATTTATTATTGGTAGTGGTTGTAGCGTCCCAGCTATTTTATCTGCAAGAACAATTAATGATGAAACAGAAAAGAAGATGACGATTTTATTAACTCCATTTATTCCTTGTAGTGCGAAGTTACCAATCATCACATTATTCGCAGGCTATTTCTTTAATGATTATTCAGGACTTGCGAGTGCATCCCTTTATTTCTTTGCTATTGCAGTGATTTTAACATCTGCCTTCTTAATGAAAAAAATTCTTTTTAAAGGTCATACTTCAAGCTTTATATTAGAGCTACCAGAATATAAAATGCCAAGCTTAAGATATGTGTTCATTGATGTTACATCGAAGGCATGGGCATTTATTCAAAGAGCAGGTTCCATTATTTTATTGGCATCAATTGTTATTTGGGTTTTCATCAGTTTTTCTTGGAGTTTCACTTATGGGGTAGATCCAGCTGATTCCATATTGGCAAGTATAGGAAATATCTTTGCATGGGTATTTTATCCAATGCTAGGAACCTGGAGCTGGGAAGCGACAGTTTCAGCGATTCAAGGCTTAGTAGCCAAGGAACAAGTCGTGGCATCGATGGCAATTATTGCAGGATACTCTGATACAACCTCAGAAGGATTACTCATCTTTGGAAGTGGTGCATTTGGCTTCTTTACGGCATCATCCGCTTATGCATTTATGGTCTTTAATTTGTTTAGTGCTCCATGCTTTGGTGCGATTGGTGCGATGCGCCAGGAATTAGGAACGACGAAGAGAATGTGGAAGGCTGTACTATTCCAAACAGGAATCGCTTGGATTTTAGCTGTCTTAGTCTTTAACATTGGAAGAATAATAGAGGTGTTATTATGACATTTACCGATATTGTTATTTTAATCATCGTGATTTTGATTGTTGCTCTTATAATCTATAATATGACAAAAAAGAAAGACGAAGGCGTTTGCTCAAGATGTGCATATGCTAAAAATTGCGATGATGATTGTTTCCCTAAGAAAAGAGAGAAAATTCAAAAAAAATAAAAAGAAAAGCGATATCACTCGATATCGCTTTTTGCTTGCTTCTTAACTTTTTTAACAGGTTGATGAACAACAACTTGTGGGAATGGTATTTCGATACCTTCTTGATCAAGCAATTGTTTAATTCTTTTTCTAAGCTCACGTTCAACACCGTAGTGTTGTTCATTTAAGGTTTTCGCTACCACTCTCATATCCACAGAACTACTAGATAGGTTAATAACACCTACAACCTTAGGATCCTCAACAATTTCATATAAGTCCTTTCTTATAGAGGGTAGTTCTCTATTGAGCATATCAATCGTTGATTGAACATCCTCTGAATAAGCGATTCCAAATTCTACAACAGCTACAGAAAATTCTTTCGAATAATTGATTAAGTTGCTGATTTCACCGTTAGAAAGAATTTTAATTTCATTTTTCCAATTTCTTATTTTGGTAGTTTTCAAACCGATATCAATGACTTCACCCTTGAAGCCTTGAACCTCTATTTTATCTCCAACATCAAAGTGGTGCTCGAAGATAATGAAGAACCCACTAATTAAGTCATTGATAAATTTCTGTGCACCCAAACCAATAACAAGGCCCATAATTCCAAGACCCGCTAATGCTGGTGCTACATTGACTCCCCAAACGGATAAAACAATTAAGAATGCTGCGACACCCACGACATATTTTGTAATACTACGTGTTACTCTAGCAACAGTACGCTTTCTTCTTTGATTTACAGATTCCTTTAAACCAACTCTTTTTAAGGTGATTTTTGAAATGCGAAGAATAAGCATCGCGATGAAGATAATAATTGCACTTGAAACTATTTTTCCGATGCTTTCAGCAATCGTAATCATCCCTGAATCATAAATGCTTAGGAAATATGCATTAAGATCAAAGTCCCATATCCAGAGTATTCCTAATACAGATAAACCAAGCAGAATAAATGTTACTAAATAAATAAAGATAATAATACCTTTTTTTAATGATTCCTCGTTCTTTTTTAATAGTTTATGTTCAACAATAAGAATTCCTATCATTGATAAAATGATGATGGCAGTGAATATGGAATTCAGTGCCACAGCTGTTAGTAAAATGTTATCAAACATATTCAAACCTCTTTTCGCTTTTCCTATATTATAACATTTTTTTCACATATTCTTATCCTACAAGGCATATAGAAAATATTTCTATAGAAAAAGATAAAAATGTTTTAAAATACATTGAAAAGTGTTAAAATAGATTTGCATTTTGGAAAGGTGGGTAATACATGGAAAAGAATCACGAATTGACACCCTTTTATACAAAATTATTAGAATATGCGGAAAGCGAAACAGTATGTCATGATGTTCCTGGTCACAAACTAGGTTCTTTAAATAATGATATGATTGAATATGCTGGAAATCATATGTTTAAATTAGATGCTAACGCACCAAGAGGTTTAGACAATTTGAACAGACCGACTGGTGTCATCAAGGAAGCAGCGGAATTAATGGCTGATGCTTTTCTTGCTGAAAAGGCATATTTTTTAACAGGCGGAACGACAATGGGAATACTCGCAATGATTATGTCAGTTTGTCGTGCCAAGGAAAAAATAATATTACCAAGAAATGTTCATAAATCTGCAATCAATGCACTTATTTTAAGTGGTGCTGTTCCTATATTTGTAAAACCATATTTAGATGATGAGCTAGGTATAGCGAATCATATGGAGTATGATGAAGTCGAAAAAGCGATTTTAGAAAACCCAGATGCAAAGGCTGTCTTTGTTATCAATCCAACCTACTTTGGAGTCACAAGTGATTTAAAGAAAATCGTAGAATTTGCTCATTCAAAGGATATGATGGTCTTAGTGGATGAAGCCCATGGTTCACATCTTCCTTTTTCTTCTCTTTTACCAGGGAGTTCAATGGAAGCAGGCGCAGACATGAGCTCATGCTCACTGCATAAAACTGTAGGATCTCTAACACAAAGCTCTGTTTTAATTACTCAAGGCTCTAGTGTAGATCATATTCGTTTAAGATCGACAATTAACATGATTCAATCCACTTCACCATCTAGTTTGCTACTAGCAAGTCTTGATGTTGCTAGAAAACATATTTATTTTGAAGGACCTAAACAAATACCCATTTTAATCAAAATGGCTAAGGATACAAGAGATAGAATTAATAAGATCAAGGGCTTAAAGGCTGTTGATGATAAATATTTCTTAAAGAAGAATGCTTATGATTATGATGAGACAAAGATTATCGTTAAGGTATCTGGACTGGGAGTCACTGGTTTTGATGTGTATAAGGAAATGTTTGATGAACATCATATTCAAGTTGAACTCGCTGAAACCCATTTAATTCTTGCTGTTCTATCGATTGGTACTAAACAAAAAGATTTAGATGCTTTAGTGGATGCACTAAAGATCATATCTGATAAATATGCACCAATGAAATTACCAGCACTACAACCTAAGATTAAATATAGCTATCCTGAGGCTTACACAAGACCTAGAGAAGCCTATCATGCACCAAAGAAATATGTACCTTTAAATCAAGCAGTTGATGAAATTGCTGCTGAATCAGTCATGATTTATCCTCCAGGAATTCCTATCGTTATACCGGGAGAAGTGATTAGTCAAGATATTTTAGACGATTTAGATTTCTACCAAAGAAGTGGTTCAGTCATCCTCTCAGATACAGAGGGTGGTTACATAAAAATAATAGATAAAGAATATTGGGATAAATGGAGCGAATTATATGAAGATGAATAAAGTAGATTTATCGTTTCAAAGCTGTAAGAGCACTTATGATGAGGCTGATGTAGTTATCTTTTCAGTGCCAATGGATAACACGGCATCATTTAGACCAGGCACAAGATTTGCTGGTCATGCTATCCGCGTGGATTCATTTGGTGTTGAGTGGTACTCACCTTATCGTGAAAGAGACTTAAATGAGTTTAAGACTGCAGATATTGGAGATCTTGAATTACCATTTGGTGAAGTTGATGAGCAACTAAAAATTGTTTATGATACTACAAAACAAATCTTAGC
This sequence comes from Acholeplasmataceae bacterium UBA2284, assembly GCA_002345705.1. GTDB lineage: Bacteria > Bacillota_I > Bacilli_A > Acholeplasmatales > Acholeplasmataceae > Peloplasma. Next base: position 62,174 of record DDWO01000023.1, read on the forward strand.
GGATGGAAAAACACCAATGATGGTTGGTGGTGAGCATTTAGCAAGCTACTCAACAATAAAGGCAGTTTATGAAAAATATCCTAATCTTCATGTCATCCAACTGGATGCACATACGGATTTAAGAGAATCATTTTTTGGAAGAGAGCTATCGCATGCAACCTTCTTAAGACATGTACATAAATTTTTAGGCGATGGAAAAATTTTCCAATTCGGAATTCGTAGTGGTGAAAAACCAGAATTTGATTGGTCAAAATCAGGACATACACACATGCGTAAATTCGATTTTGAAGGTTTAGATAAGGTCGTTGAACAATTAAAGGATGTTCCTGTTTATGTCACAATCGATATCGATGTCCTAGATCCAGCAGTCGTTCCAGGTACAGGTACTCCTGAACCAGGTGGAATGCAGTATAAGGATTTACTTTGGGCATTTGACCAATTCCAAAAGCTAAATCACTTTGTAGCAGCTGATTTTGTAGAATTGTCTCCAATGCTTGATCCAAGCGGAGCATCGACTGCAGTAGCAGCAAAATCACTTAGAGAACTTGTCTTATTGCTTCAAATGAATTTAGAAAATAGAAAATAAGAATCAAAGGGGATTTGTTAAAAAATCCTCTTTTTTTTATATTCTAAAAAATAAAAGATATAAACAAAAAATAGCGAAAAATAGCGTTTTTCTACCTATTTAACGCAAAAAACACATATTAAGCGTTTTCTTTTTTGAAGTGGCTTGCCTGTAAGCAAAGCTTTTGAATTAAACTCCTTAGTCAAGTATAATGATAGTGCAAAACAAGGAGGAATTGAATCATGTTATTTAAAGACTATGATCCACTAAAAAAGAAGCAACTTTCTATTTTGGATGCAAAAGGTAAAATTATTAACCCTGAGCTCGAACCAAAAATTAAAAAAGAAGAATTGCTCAAGATGTACAAAACAATGGCTTTAGGTCGTGTTGCGGACACCAAGGCACTACAATATCAACGCCAAGGACGTATGTTAACCTATCCACCAAACAAGGGACAGGAAGCAGCACAAGTTGGTGCAATGGCAGCTATGGAGCCAACCGATTGGCTTTCACCAGCTTTTAGAGAATTAAATATGATGTTATATAGAGGTATCGGTTTGGATAAACTCTATTTATATTGGTATGGTAATGAATGGGGAAATCATTTTCCAATCGAACATAGAGTCCTACCAATCAATGTCATCATCGGTTCACAGGTGACACACGCTGCAGGACTTGCATACGCGTCCAAGATATTAAAGAAAAACGAAGTCGCACTTGCAACCATTGGTGATGGTGGTACATCACATGGTGAATTCTATGAAGGCTTAAATTTCGCTGCATCCTATGATGCACCACTTGTAGTCGTTATTCAAAATAATCAATACGCGATTTCAACACCTAGAAAAAAAGCAACTAAAGCAGAAACTCTTGCTCAAAAAGCAGTAGCTTTTGGTATACCTGGAATTCAAGTCGATGGTAATGACGTTTTAGCGATGTATGTTGCAACGAAAGCAGCTGCTGATCATGCACGTTCTGGTAAAGGACCTGTACTAATTGAAGCAGTAACCTATCGTTTAGGTGCACATACCACATCAGATGACCCAACCATTTATCGTTCAAATGAAGAAGTCGCAGAATGGGAAAAGAAGGACCCACTGATTCGCTTTAAACAATATTTAATTGATAAGAAATATTGGAGTGAAGAAGAAGACAAAAAATTAGATGAAGAAAACAATACATTTGTTGGTGAAACATTTAAGAAGGTTGAACAAACAGGTGTTGCAGACTTATTAGACATCTTCAAGTACACATATAAAGAAATGACACCACAATTAACTGAACAATATGAATATATGAAGAAATATTTAGAAGAAGGAGGTAAATAATCATGGCTGTAATTACATTATTAGACGCAATTAATCAAGCATTAGATCAAAAAATGGCTGACGACAGTCGTGTGGTTGTATTCGGTGAAGACACTGGATTTGAAGGCGGTGTGTTTAGAGTTACAGCTGGACTCCAAAAGAAATATGGTGAAGACAGAGTGTTTGACACTCCAATTGCTGAAGCAGCAATCACTGGTAGTGCAATTGGTATGGCAATCAACGGATTAATTCCTGTTGCAGAAATCCAATTTGATGGTTTCGTATTCCCTGGAATGACTGAAATTGTTACCCATATGGCTAGATTTAGAAATAGAACAAGAGGGGCTTTTGGATTACCTATCGTTGTTCGCTTCCCAGTAGGTGGCGGCATTAGAGCGTTAGAGCATCACTCAGAATCACTTGAAACCTTATTAGGACATATTCCTGGCTTAAAGGTAGTGATTCCATCCACTCCATATGATGCGAAGGGATTACTCATTTCAGCTATTGAAGATCCAGATCCTGTCATTTTCATGGAACCAAAGAGAATTTACCGTTCAGGTAAACAAGAAGTTCCTGAGGAAATGTATCGTATACCAATTGGAAAAGCTAAGGTTGTTAAAGAAGGTAAAGACATCACTGTCGTTGCTTGGGGAGCAATCGTTAGAGAAGTAGAAAAAGCGATGAAGCTACTTGAGGAAGATAATATATCAGTTGAACTAATCGATCTAAGAACGATTAACCCAATTGATGAAGAAACAATTTTAAACTCTGTTAAAAAAACTGGAAGATTCCTAGTTGTACAAGAAGCAGTTAAAACGTATGGACCAGGTGCTGAACTCATCTCCTTAGTGAATGAAAAAGCATTTCTATATCTAGAAGCTGCACCAGCTAGAGTAACTGGTTTCGACATTACAGTTCCTCTTGCAAAGGGCGAGCAATATCATTTTGTTCAGCCAGAAAGAATAGCTTTCGAAATTAAAAAGACAGCTAAGTTCTAAAGGAGGAATATAAAATGTATGATTTTAAATTTGCCGATATCGGTGAAGGTATTCATGAAGGCGTTATATTAAAATGGAACTTTAAGGTTGGCGATAAGGTTAAGGAAGGCGAAACACTTGTTATTGTTGAAACAGATAAAGTGAATGCTGAATTACCTTCTCCAGTCGATGGAGTCATTGAAAAATTAGGTGCTAAGGAAGGCGAAACCATTCACGTTGGTGAAACCATTGTTTTAATCAATGATGGTAGTGCGACTGAAGCACCAAAAGAAGAGAAAAAAGAAGAGAAAAAAGAAGCTAAAGAAGAACCAAAAAAAGCTCCTGTTTCTGAAGGTAAAGCAGCTCCAGGTGTTATCGGAGAAATCGAGGTTTCAGAAGATGTTATGGAATCCTCAAGCGAATCTTCAAGTGTGGCTAAATCTGAAACTCAAACCAAAGTATTAGCTACTCCTGTAGCGCGTCAAATGGCTAAGGATTTAGGTGTAGATATACACACAATCAAAGGTACAGGCGAACATGGTAGAGTGATGAAGGAAGATATTCAAAAAGCCGCATCACAAGGCCAAAACAAGCAACAATCATTTAGTGCACCTAAGGTATCTATTTCTGTACAAGGTGAAGTGGAATACGTTCCAATCACTAAGCTTAGAAAAGCAATTGTTAAGAGCATGACATTAGCGAAGCAAATCATTCCTCATACCGTATTGATGGATGAAGTCATCGTGGATAAACTTGTCGTTTTAAGAAACCAAGTGAAGACACAAGCTGCTGCTCAAGATATTAAATTAACTTACATGGCATTCATTATGAAGGCTACTGTATTGGCATTAAAGAAATACCCTAATTTCAATGCAAGCTTTGATCAAGAAAACGATCGTATGGTCTATAAGAAATTCATTAATTTAGGAATGGCTGTTGATACACCAGATGGTCTAATTGTTCCTAATATTAAGGATGCTGATCAAAAGAGTATTTTAGAATTAGCGAAGGAATTAAGAGAAGTTGCAGATGCTACAATCGCTAGAAAAGTATCACTGGCACAGCTTCAAAATACAACATTTTCAATCACTAATTTTGGTGCAGCGAATGTAGCTTATGGCACACCAATTATCAATCATCCTGAAGTCGGTATATTAGGAGTTGGTAAGATAGAACAAAAGCCAGTTGTTATTGATGGAGAATTGAAGGTTGCTTATACATTACCATTATCACTTGCTGTTGACCATAGAGTCATCGATGGCGCAGACGCTGGAAGATTTTTAAATACGATTAAGTCTTTATTAAATGACCCAATGATGTTACTATTAAGTTGAGGTGAATTTTAAATGAAGACATATGATATCATCGTTTTAGGCGGTGGACCTGGCGGTTATGTTGCAGCCATTAAGGCTTCTCAACTTGGCGCGAAGGTTGCACTGATCGAAAAGGAAGTTGTTGGTGGGATCTGTTTAAATCACGGATGTATTCCAACGAAAACATTATTAAAAAATGCGAAAGTATATAAAACTATTTTACACGCTCAGGATTACGGGGTTGTGTTAGGTGGAGATATTACCTTCGATTGGTCACTCATGCTTAAGCGTAAGGATTCAGTTGTAAAAAGATTGACTCTAGGCGTAGGCGGACTCCTTAAGAAAAATGGAGTTGAAGTCTTTTCCGGATTAGGAAAGGTACTTTCTCCTACAAAAGTTGAAGTGAATGGCGAAACGTTACAAACGAAAAACCTAATTCTTGCTACCGGTGCGAGTCCAATCGTACCTCCAATTCCTGGATTAAAGGAAGCGTATGAAAAGGGTATTGCAGTTACATCAAGAGAACTACTTCAAATTAAGGATGCTCCAAAAAGCTTAGTCATCATTGGTGGCGGAGTCATTGGTGTTGAATTTGCAACAATCTTCTCATCATTAGGCACTAAGGTAACCATTATTGAAAAATTAGATGGTGTTCTTCCGATGATGGATGATGACATAAGAGTTGCCTATACTAAGATCTTAAAGCGTGATGGTATTGAAATATTTGCAAATGCTGAAGTTAAAGCTGTTAAAGACCATGAAGTAACCTATACATTTGAAGGTAAGGATACAACTATCAAGGCTGATACAGTCTTAGTATCAGTTGGTATGAGACCAAATTCAAATGGACTTGAAGTATTAAATCTAAAGATGGATCGTGCTGCAGTTATTACCAATGAACATTTAGAAACAAGTGTTCCTGGAGTTTATGCAATCGGTGACTTAAATGGAAAATACATGCTCGCGCATGTTGCATCCGCTGAAGGAATCGTTGCTGCAGAATATATCATGGGCAACAAAAAAGCACATTTGGATTACTCAAAGGTTCCAAATGCTGTTTACGGACATCCTGAAATTGCAACCATCGGTTTAACCGAAAGAGAAGTTAAAGAAAAGGGTATCAAATACAAGGTTTCAACATTCCCACTACAAGCTATTGGTAAGGCACTTGCTGATAATGAAAAGGATGGAATGATTAAACTGATTGTTTCAGAACAATACAAAGAAATATTAGGCGCACACATTATGAGCTATGATGCATCCAATTTGATTGCTGAAATTGGTGTAACATTAGAGCTTGAAGGTACTGCATATGAAATCGCACATACGATTCATCCGCATCCAACACTTTCAGAGCTGATTATGGAAGCTGCACATGGTGCAGTCGATAAACCTATACACATGTAACATATGAAAATCATCCAATTTGGGTGATTTTTTTTGATTATCATACAAACTGGTTTAGAAAAGGAATATAATTAAGTAAAGGAAGTGTATAAATCATGAAGAATATTTTAGTTTTAATTCTTTTCATTGCAATATCTGTAGCAAGTTTTGCTACAGAGCCTATCTCAGACACTGTAGATATTATTTCTGGTGCAACAAATTTAACATATAATACAGAAATTGACTTAATTGCAGGTGCATCAGACAATAATCACACAAGTGAACCTTCAGAGCCTTCAGTAGACACCTATGGAGGTTAGCTATTATGACAATCATTATGGGGTTGACGATTCTATTCGTTATTTTGGCATTTCTATTTTATAAATATATAAGAAAACTGAACAAATATTTATATCTAATCGCAGTAATCCTAGGATTCATATCCTACCTCCAAGAAATCACCATTATTAATCTAGGGTATGTAGGGTTATCTTTCTTTTTGATCGTCATGTTTATGGGTGTATTAGAAAAAAGCGAGATCAAAAAACGATTGATGGGAGTTCGAGCAGAATATGCGATATTAGGAACCATATTTTCAATAGTTCACGGTTTAAAATTTCTAGTATTCTCTATTGATTTTTATTTCTTTTGGGAAGCTCCAATTAATTTTTATATAGGAATTATAGCAATTATCATCTGTCTACCATTATTTATTACTTCATTTATGTGGATAAGAAAAAAACTAAAGGGTAAAACGTGGAAGAAACTACATCAGCTATCGTATCTATTTTATTTACTCATTGCACTGCATCTAATTTTAATTACAAATCAACGCATGTGGTATTATATAGCTATCTTTTCCATCTACTTTATACTTAAAGGAATCACAATATATCAAAAAATTCATACTAAACCTGCAGAGGTAAAGTTGAAGTCAAAACCTAATCCTGTATAACAAAAAATCCATTCATATGAATGGTTTTTTTTATTTGATGTGATAACGTTAACATGTAAGCGTTGACATTGTGAACTTATCTATGATATAATAGTATATGTAAACACCGTCCGTATATATAGACGAATGGAGAAACATGAAAAAGCTAATCAAACTAATGATTTTAATCATGACTTCCGTATTTCTGGTAAGCTGTGAACCTAAACAAACGATAGATACCGTAGTCCCTACGGAACCAGTAACTGAACAACCGAATGAGACACCCATTGACTACACGTTATTTGAGAACTCATTTGGCTTTTCTTCTCTAATAATCACAAATAGATCAACAATTGATGAAGGCTATGTCATCGCTAATGATGAGGTAGACTTTATCAACGCGCTATTAGATTCAGGCACAAAAATTATAGAGATAACTAACGATTTAAATATGGGCTCTAAGGAAGTTGCTGAAAAACTTGCTCTAGCAGGTATGAATTTAGAACAGGTGCGCTCAGTCTATCGCCCACACTCTAGACAACCTATTATGCATCCGATACTTAAGGAATCTGGTGTCGGAGTCGTAAGAATTGTTTTAAGAAATGATTTGATGATTTTTTCAAAAGCAGGATCAACCATCAAGCATACATCATTTTTAATAGATGGCTCTGCAAATATTGTCTTTAGAAATCTTCATTTCTCAGAGCTATGGGAATGGGATGAATTAGATAAGGGTACCTATAAAAGAAATGATTGGGACTATTTTACAGTCGAAAAATCAAATGGCATCTGGTTCGACCACCTGACCTTTGATCAAGCCTATGATGGAATCATCGATGCGAAAGAAGAAAGCAAGCATATGACTCTATCATGGTCAAAGCTAAACTTTAGAGAAAATGATTTTATTCGGGCACAAATCGACTACCTAGAAGAAAATATCGAAGATTATGAATTTTACAAAAGCTTAAGAGACTCAAATATCTCCAAGGAAGATATCACAACCTTTGCTAGCTTCCAGAAAAAAGGATTTAATCTTGGAAATACTACTGATGGTGAAGGCTTTGAAACAATCACCATGACATTCCATCATCTAGAAGTCTTTAACCTAATGGATAGAATGCCAAGATTAAGAAAAGGTGATGTACATCTTTATCATGTCATTGTTGATAACGAAGAATTATACAGACTTAGATTAAAAATAAATCATCCTGACCTCAGCTTTGTCAATCAAGGAATGGTACCTACTGAAGATGGAGTAATCTTAATGGAGAATAGCATCTATAAATATGTAACAACTCCAATTAGAAACCACCAAGATTCCAATCCAGATTCAAAGTATACTGGCAAATATATGGTTATCAATAGTGAACTCATCATGCCAACAAGAACTTATTTTGGATCCTCATTTACGCAAAGTTCACTTTGGGTTCATACCAATCCTAACCCTTCAATACCTTTTGAATTTAGGAATTATGAAGAAATACCCTATCAGTATTATTTAGAAGATATTTACTATCTACCCAACACATTTACAAATTATCCAACAGGACATCAAATCATAGCAGATTTCAACTGGCTATATATCAATTTAAATTTACATGTTAAAGGAGCATAAAAATATGAAAAAAACGTTATTATTAATATCTTTACTCATCACGGCACTTATTTTAGTCGCTTGTGGCGGATCATCAGATGATGATACGGTAATCAAATTTGCATGGTGGGGTACTTCAGATAGAAATATCGCTACCTACAAGGCAATTGAGCTTTTTGAAGAGAAATATCCACAGTATTCTGTCCAGGGTGAACAAGCACCATGGAATGGTTATCAACAAACATTAAACAACCGTTTAAATCGTGGAACTGAAGCAGATGTATTTCAGGTGAACTACAACTGGATTTATTCTATGTACGGTGAGGATTACTTTATGGATATCCAAGAGCTTGATATTGATTTGTCTAAATATCCAACAAATGAACATGCTCCACTGACTGTTGGAGGAAAAGTACTAGGCCTATCAATCTCTGAAACGGGTTATGTTTTCTACTTGAATAAATCAGTTTATCAAGGTGCAGGAGTCAATGTTGAAGATATTAAGACTTGGGAAGATTTAATACAAGCAGGAAATACAATTAGTACAGTCACTCCAGGTAAGTTTGCTTTAGGTAGAATGGACGCACAACAGGTTGCGATTATGATGTTTAGCTATTTAGCTCAAAAAACCGGTAAAAATGTAATCAACTCAAACAATGAACTCAATTTTACTCAAGCAGAGCTTATTGATGGCTTTAACTTCATCAGTGATTTAAGAAACAATGGAGTTTTAATCTCATCTAATGCAGTGGATACACATATTGATGGACCAACCAATCCAAATTGGACATCTGAAAAATATGGTGGTGTTCTTCAATGGAATACAGCAATTTCAGAATATCAAAACACATTACCTAATGGTGGAGCCAATCTTCACATGGCAGGATTATTCCAACAGGAAGTTGGAGAGCAGCTAGGTATGTATAAGAAGGTTTCCATGGCATATGCTGTTTCTAAGCGTGTAGAAGAATCAGAAGCGAAGAAGGAAGCAGTTAAAACATTCCTTGAATTTATGACAACTGATCCAGAAGCAGTTGAAATTCTTGGTGTTGACCGTGGTGTATCTAATAATTCTGAAACACAATCTATTTTAATGGCTGCAACAAATAAGAACTTCACAGATTCATTAGAGTGGAAGGGACATATGGTTGTTCAAACGTTATTTAATCATCAATTAACTTTAAGTCAAAATTTATATATTCATCCTTATTATGAACACAACACATTTAGAGCGATTTATGAATCGCCAATCGAATCATTCCTATTAAACAATATCAATGCAAATGAAGCAGCTTCAAGAATTATTAACAGATTTAATACTGAGCTCAAAAGAGCTATGGAAGGATAATATATGGTTGGAGAAAAGAAATGGGTCCCCTACGCTCTATTAGGACCTTGGATCGTAGGCTTTCTATTATTTAAACTTTATCCATTTATAAGCTCGTTTGTGATGAGCTTGTATCAAACCAGAGGTAGAAATTCTACCTTTGTTGGCTTTGCTAATTTTCAATTACTCTTTGATTCATCAGCGTATGTAGGTGAACAATTTATGAATTCACTGAAGGTTACATTTATTTATGTATTCTTCACAGTGCCTTTAATTCTTGTTGTTTCACTTCTTATTGCCTATGTTCTCGCTAAAAAACTAAAGGGAGTTGGTTTCTTTAGAACAGCGTTTTATATGCCTACAGTTCTAGGTGCCAATATCGCTATTATCATTTTATGGAGATACATTTTTGAATACAACGGATTAATCAATCAAGGACTAGCAATATTTGGAGTGTCACCAGTCAGCTGGTTAGGTACTCCAGGTGGTGCAATGGGCTCCATTGTAGCTCTTAGAGTATGGCAGTTTGGTTCAACGATGTTAATCTTTTTAAATGCACTTAAAAATGTTCCAGAATCCTTATACGAAGCAGCAACTATTGATGGTGCAGGTAAAACGAGACAGTTTCTATCGATTACTGTCCCAATGATTACTCCAATTATTTTATTTAACGCAGTTATGCGTCTTGTTGAAACCTTTCAGGTATTCACAGGACCAATGCTAATTACTAATGGCGGACCAGAGGATTCAACAAGAGTATTAAACATGCTCATTTATGAAATAGCGTTCGCAGGTGGAGATTTGAATTTAGGTAGTGCGATGTCATGGATTTTATTTCTAATCATCATGCTCTTTACGGTTCTGATATTTAGATCGTCTAAATATTGGGTCCATTATCAGGATTGAGGTGAAAAACATGACAGAAGCTCAAAAAAGAATTCAAACCGATAAGCTCAAGAAAAATATTAAGCAAGGTGTTAAATACACAATTATTGTTGGTGCAGCATTTGTAATGCTATATCCGCTTCTTTGGATTGTAGGAGCATCATTTAGCGCAAGTGCAAACGAATCATTTTGGTTTATTCCAAGAGAAGTCACTTTAATTGGTTGGAAGGAATCCTTAACCGCTCCAGGCTGGGGTAGTGCACAGGGATATTCATTACTTAGAGCACTATGGAATACACTTCAATATGTTATTCCACATGTACTCTTTGGAACCTTTTCAACACTTATTACAGCTTATGTAATTACTAGAATGCATTTCAAGGGTAAAAAGCTAATATTTGCATTAATTATAGGAACGTTATTAATGCCAAATACAGTATTTAGAATTCCTTTATACGCATTTTGGACAAGTGGAGCAATCTCTCCAATTTGGGAAAACTCAAATGTTCCATTTATGGCATATTTCCCATTGTGGGCAGGATCGGTATTTGCAGTCAACTCATTCTCGGTATTTATGTTTATTCAGTTCTTTAGAACGATACCTAGAGATTTAGATGAAGCTGCATATATGGATGGTGCCAATAAGTTTCAAGTATTATTCTATGTATTAATGCCAGTTTTAAAGCCGATAGTTATGACCGTAGCACTCCTATTATTTATTGCAGAATTTAATGACTATCAAGGACCACTAATTTATCAAGGGGCAACCAAATCACTTCCTCTGGGCTTAGTTTTACCTCAGCTTGGACTTGATTCAACCAATACGTATGCCCATGTATATGCTAGATCGATTGTTTCAGTATCCGTATTAATTATCATTTTCTTTGCAGCACAAAGATATTTTGTTGGTAATGATGCAGATTCTGCAATCAAGGGATAGAAGGAGGTAATTATGAAAAAAAGATATATTTTGGTTCTACTCATTTTACTAACACTATTAGTAGGGTGTACAAGTGAACCAATAGATGAAACCAACGACAATGGAATCATAATCAGTGAGTGTAGAGATACTCCACTTGCTGCAGGATGCTATATTCCATCTGATGATTTAAATCACATATCAACAGATCCTGTTGAATATTTGATTACAGAGGATTTTGATACTGAACGTGTTGGACAAGCACCTAGAAATTGGTTGCTTTATAAGAATCAAGAGTATAAAGCAGACGGTGTTAGAGCAATTATAGCTGAAGCAGATGGTGGAAATCGTTATGTCAGAATGTATTCTGATGGACTGCGTGCACCAGCTTACCCTCAATCAGCACCAACTCCTACATTTATTTTTACTACCAAGTTCAATTTAGATATTGATCGTAAGGGTGTTGCATATGGATCAGTGATGATTCCTAGTGAAGTGACTTCAAATGCAGTGACTTTAGGTGTATCCACCGGTGCAGTGAACGCGATTTCAGTTGTCATTGGTGCCGATAGAAAAGTCAGCGTCAAGGTTGGTGGACCATTCTTCTATTATTCAGGCTCTGGCGATGGTGGTAGTGAATACGCTACAGCATTTACCCTATCTAAGGATATTTGGTACAACTTTAGGTTTGAATGGGATGCAGCATTAAACGAAGTGAAGGCATTCATCATCATAGAAGAAGTTGAAACAATGCTTTACTCAGGAGAATTCCATATTAGTAATAGAGTCAATGCAGAAACAAGCGGAGCAATTTTAGTTCCCAATGTATTTAAGGTAACAATGCCAAGATACTCCAGTGGATGGGCATACTTAGATAACGTAATTGTAGAAAGAAAGGGTGAATAGCATGAAAAAAGTACTATTGTTATTATTAATCCTTTTTACTTCGATATTTCTATTGCCTTCAGTTAATGTTAAAGCATCTAATCTACCCTATACAGATGAAGATTATGCTAGACTTCATGCAGTCATTCAACACGTTGAAAACACTCTGAAGTATGGTCATGAATATAATGAAAATACTAAATTATTACCTGATGCTATAAATACCTTAACAGGTGAGCCTGCACGATGGACATTTCCAAATCGTGCACAGGTACCCTACGCAAATCTAGCAAATCAACAAAATTTCTTTAGAACACTAGTTGCCCTATCCAATGTAACTGGCAGTGACAAGTATAAGAATGAAGCTGTTGATATCATGGGTGAGTTTATGTCTGATTATCAAAGCCCTAATGGACTCTTTTATTGGGGTGGACATCGTGCGATTAATCTAGATACCATGCAGGTTCAATCTACAGAAGGTCCAAATGGACCACATGAATTAAAAAATATGATGCCTTATTATGAGCTCATGATGGAAGTAAATGAAGAAGCTACCCTAAAATTCATGAGACAATTGTGGACAGCGCATTTCTATTGGTCAACAACAGATATGAATAGACATGGCTCTTATTCCACTGCATATGATACAAATGTATTTGGTCAAACCATACCAGCGGATGTCATCGTGATGGATGGTCAAGGAAATCCAATTATTCCACAAGACTCTCCAGGGTTATTACCATTTGTGAATTCAGCAACAGACCTTGCCTATGCAGCTTTTGCACTATCAAATCACACCTATGATTCAGTACCTGCTGAATGGGCTAAGTATTTAATGAGACAATACAATTTAGCATCCAATCCAATTACTGGAATGACTGTTTATCAGTTTAAATCAACCTTAGTGACTAGATCACCTATTGAATGTGCAGACCCTGCATACACCAATTCAGGTTGTGGTGATAGAGTTGCTAGACAATTTAGAGACTTTGGTTCGATTGCAAGAGAACCAAATGTCGCTTGGAAAAATACACAAGCAATTTATGTAGATAATATTTTAATGCTTCTAGAGGCTGCTGATAAGTATGGTGTTTCTCACTTTGCTGATTGGGCTAGAGATTATATGGAAGGCTATCTAGAATATGCATATATTCGTATTGATGGAAGAAATAAAATCATTCCAATGTTTATTGATGGAACAGTAACCTATGGTTATATCGTTCCTGAGGTTGGATACTTTGGACCATCTAATATGAGATTAGATTATGTTGATATGCCAACAACTTATTTACTACCTATCCTAAGAACTATACTTCAACAGGATAATGATCAAGATAAGGTTAAGCTTTGGGGATATTTTAGAGATATCGTCTATACCTACGGCATCGGTGATATTGGAGAACTTGGTGGAGCAAAACCAAATCTAAATGTGGATACCTCTATTGATGATCCATTCGCCTTAATGACCATGGTTGAATTATATGATGAAACGAAGAACCCTGCATATTTAGAGGTTGCTAGAACAATAGGGAATAATATCGTAAGAGAAAAATTCCATCGTGGATTCTTTGTTCAAAATGAAATTATGCTTTATTCAAGATTAGATCAACCAGACACACTTGCATTACTATCATTAGATGCAGTACTTCGTTGTATTCCTCTAAAGGATATGCCATTCTACCTAGCGGATTCTGGTTATATTCATGGATACCTATTATCAGATGATGGGGTCGTTGAGGATCGAAGTTACACACAAAATGTAATCTACACCAAGACGATTTTTGATTGGGAGTGATGATATGAAAAAATTACTATTATTATTAATGATTGTCATCACAGTCTTTGGACTGATTGGATGTCAAGCAGAAGAAACGATACCTACAGATGATATTGTTGTTGATACAGCCTATGCACTTTTAATGGATGCAGAAGATTTATCAGGAATGGCAGATAAAACAAAATCAGTAATTCGTGTTGCTGGTTCATTAGGGTTACCTACTGAATATCGTGGTGTAATGATAACCTATAGTTCAAGAAATGAAGACATCATTAGCAATACTGGCGTCGTTACGCTTCCAACAGAATGTTGGATTGAAAGTAGAGACCAACAAGGATTGAAGAAGGCAGAGTTTGAAGGCTTAAATGACAACTGGCCAATCGTATTAGATGTATTACTTAGCTATCAAGGTCAGTCAAGAACTGCAAAATTGTTATTCGTTGTAGCTCCTTCAGAGGGGTTTACATGTAATAAATATTTAGGATAAGGGAGGATTTATGAGAAAAATACTTAGTATAATATCAGTCTTACTATTCGTATTGGTGCTTGTAGCATGTGGTAGTAAATCATATACAGTCACATTCAATTCGAATGAAGGAACATCTATTCAAGCAATTGAAGTTAAAGAAGGTGAAACCTTTAGCGCTCCAACAGCACCTACGAAGGAAGGATTCGTTTTTGATGGTTGGTATAAGGAAAGCACTTTAACCAACAGTTGGAATTTTGAAACCGATACAGTCACAGCAAACATAACACTCTATGCGAAATGGTCGGTCGCAGGATTAACAGATCAACAAAAGGTGGATGCTGCGCATGCCGCACTTACATTACCTGACATCACAAATTTAACCAATAGTTCACCTAGATTAATACTTCCAGCAAGTGGTGCAAATAGCGTTACCATTACATGGGCTATTAGCAAGCTTGAGTATATCGCAGCAAATGGTGTGATTACTCAGCCTACATTTGAGGAAGGCGATCAAGCAGTTACACTCACAGCAACCATTTCATCAGGCACTGTAAGTCGTACCAAGGTGTTTAATGCAACTGTTAAAGCATTACCAAGTCTTGATCAAACAGAACCACTTATCAATGAAACTTTTGATTATTCACTTGGAAACATATTAGAGCAAACTACTCCTTGGGGTCCAGTATCTGGTAAATCAGGTAATTCTGTATTTACGGTTGTTGACACCATCACTGGTATGTCAATTCCTAAGGGAAGTAATGCATTAAAGATTGAAGCATATCTTGAATTACAAATAGAAGCACCTGTGGTTCACGCATATGACCTTGTTGTTTTTGAAGTTGATTTAATGCAAACAACATCATCTAATGGATCACCAGTAAATATTCAATCTTCATCCTCAAGTCCAGTTGTAGCATTTGGCTTGGATGGTGCAGCATTATTTTATAGAACAGATAATGGTTCATTAATTAAAACAAATATTAATATTAACCAATGGTATACATTGCGTGCTGAAGTCAATTTAGCAAATAAAACATTAGAGGTCTTCTACTATGAAGATGGACAGCTGATTTCAATGACTCCAGGTCCAGTAACATTTACTGGTACAACGGCTTTACAAAGCCTATTCATTAGAAGTGGTAGCTCTAATACAACAGCACTTCGTGCTCCTGCGTATGTTACTAATATCGTAGCAAATCGTATTGAAGCACTACCAAGACCTGTTGAAGAAATTAAGCTAGGTACTGTTGAAGGAATAAGACCAACTGTCTCAATTGAAGAAGGTGCAACATTTACTCCTGATACACCAACTATTCATAATTATTTCGGTAGTCAAAGAGCTTTAGTAGAAACAACAGAATATACATTAGCTGTTGATAACCCTGTAAATACAGCAGTAGCTGGTGACTATGTAGTTACCTACACATTTACAAATGTCAGTGACATTACTGATGTTAAGGTTGTCACACAAGAGGTTACCGTTTATGCAGTTGGACAACCAAATGAAATCACTGGTGCAACAGCATCTATGGTTGGATATTTAGAAACAAATAGTGATATCACAGTTTCTTTAGTTCAACCTCAAGGAACTCTATATTATTTACTCAGTTCAAATGCAACTGAAACAGCTGCAGCTATTATGCTAGGAACTAGCTTAACTGTAGATTCAGTATTAGTTACAATTAATGATCTAAATGTTGGAAGTAATACACACATTCACTTTGTAGTAGCACTTAATGGTGAATCCAATGTATGGTCACATGCTTTATCATTTGAAGCAGTCAATATGATTACAACAAAAGAACAATTTTATGCAATGGCAAGTGTTGAAACAACACAAAGCTATGCACTATCTAATGATCTTGATTTCACTGGATTTACATGGGCAACTACCAATGCATCATTTAAGGGTAGACTCTATGGTAATGGATTTACTGTTAAGAATTTAACGATGGATTCAACAACACAATACGGTGGTATCTTCTCAAGAGCAAATGGAGCAATGATTAGAGATTTAGTTTTAGATAATATCAATATCGTTTCATCAGCTCGTGGTGGTGCTTTAATTGGTAGAGTTGAAAACGTTGCAGTCTTAATTGAAAATGTTGTGTTAATCAATTCAAATGTTCAAGGTGCCGACGCGAATGGTGTTGGTGGCTTAATCGGACATGCAGCAAATCAAGTGACATTAAAGAATGTAGCAGTTATTGATACAACAGTAACAGCAGTCGGCGTTAAAAATGTCGGTGGTGTTATCGGTCGTGTTGGTGGAGGATCATCAAACACATTATTTGCAACTGACGTATTCGTTAAAAATGTAACTGTCAATGCACAGGTTTCTGGTACGGATTTAGGTGCTGGTGCATTTGTTGGATATGTTACAGATAATGCAGCATCTATTGTGAATGCAAATAGAGTTATTGTTGTAGATTCAACAGTCAATTCTGTTATGGGTGGTGCACTCATTGGATACTTAAGACATCCAGGTACTGCAATAGTTACCAATGCTTATGTAGAAGTAACATTTACAGGAACTGACGTTACACATGCAGGTTTAATTGCTAGAGTCAATGAAGTATCATCATATTTGGATCAAACAACAATCTTTGGTTCATTCACAGGTGCAGTTCAAAATGCACAAACTCAAGATTTAGCAAATTCAGTTGTACCTACAAATCAAGCATGGTGGACAACAAATCTTCCAACATTTGTAAATAATGACTTATGGTCATTTGGAACAAATGGTGTATTTGAATTGGTCATATATACTGAAAATAGTAAAGCAATGGTAGAAGTTACCCTAGATTATAATTTCGATATTCCTAATGAAGTGATTGAGATTAGACAAGATAACGTATTTAGCCATGGTGCACCATTAGTAGCTGGTTATAATTTTGTTGGCTGGTATACTGATGCAGAATTATTAACTGCTTTACAAAGCGGCTATGTAATCACTGTACCTGTAACAATTTATGGCAAGTATGAAGCATTACCACAATATGATGTAACTTTTGAATCCAATGGTGGTAGCGCAGTAGCATCTGTTCAACTCTATGAAAATGAAAAGATAACCGAGCCAACTGATCCAACAAGAGATGGTTATACATTCGAAGGTTGGTATAAGGAAGCAGAATTTACTACATTATGGAACTTTGATTCTGATATAGTTACAGCTAATACAACACTTCATGCAAAGTGGGAAGCAATTCCTGCAGTAACATTTACCGTTTCATTTGAAGAAAATGGTGGTTCAGCAGTTGCAGATTTATTATTAGTTGCGGAAGGTTCAACCATAGCTGCACCAACTGATCCAACAAGAGATGGTTATACATTCGAAGGTTGGTATAAGGAAGTTGAATTAACAAACCTATGGGTATTTGAAACAGATACAGTTACTGCAGATATTACCTTATATGCGAAGTGGGAAGAAAAAGTTCCTGTTTCAATAACAACTGCAGCAGAATTTAAAGCTATGACAGAAAGTATAACAGCTGAGGATTATATTCTTGCTAATGACATCGACTTTACTGGCTTTGAATGGATTCAATCTGGAAATGGTGTAGCATTTAACGGTACACTAAACGGTAATGGAAAGATAATTTCTAATATTACCATCACTGGTTCTGGTAGAATGGGGCTTTTCCAAATGGGTAATGGAGCAACTGTTACTGATTTAACTATCAACACAATCTCAGTTACCAATACAAGTGGTCGTACCGGTATATTGTTTGGTAGAGTAGAAAATAATCTAATCACTCTTAATAACATAGTAATTATCAATGCAAATGCATCAGGTACTGCTGGTGAAGGAGTCGGATTAGTTATTGGACAATCTGCAGCTCCAGTTACTGCAAGTAATATACAGATTATGAACTCTACTGCTTTAAATAGTGGTAAGAATGCAGCATTCTTCATTGGTCAAGCACTCAACACGGTAACATTAGAAGACTTTTATGTATACGGTTCAACAGCTAAATCAACAAATGATAATACTGATGCTGGTGTAAGTGCTGTGATTGGATATACCAATAATGCAGCAGCAGCAATCACAATCAATCGAGTAGTTATCGAAAATTCTGTTCTTGATGGAAGATCAGTTGGAGCACTTGTAGGATTCTATAAGTTAGGTAGCCTAACTGCATCCAACACATTTATCAATATTGATGTTGTGTATACAGGAACAAGTTCACAATCAGGTGGTATTATCGGTAGAAGAGTGGTTGCAGATACCGCTGAAATAGTTCTCAACAATGTATTTGGCTATATGACCAATGTTGTAGTAGGAACAATCGGCATTCAACTGGAAGCACAATATTTACTTGATAATTTAGATGGATTAGATCAAGCTTGGTGGACAACCAATCTTCCAAATATTCAATCCAATAGTGCTTGGGAATTTGATGCAGTATCAAAATTCTATCAATTAGCATAGATTCAACAGTATAAATCAAAAGAGTTGCTTGAATATCATGCAACTCTTTTTTTTATTTCTTTTTCATGATAAAATATCGACATGGGGAAAAGATAACTTATGAAATTTTTATTATTATATAATCCAGTCAGCGGAAGAACAAACTTTAAAACTCATCTATATGAAATTGAAAGTATTTTTTCCAAATCAAATCATAGTCTTCAGATCTATGAATCAAAGAGAGCACATGACCTTGAAAATGTTGCACTTAATGAATCAGCTAACTATGATGTTTTTTTAGTTGCGGGTGGGGATGGAACGCTAAACGAAGTGCTTAATGGCATCATGAGAGCTGAGAAGAAGCCTTCCTTAGCTATTTTACCAAGTGGGACTGCAAATGATACTGCAGCGATTCTAGGCATTAATAAGAGTATTAAAAGATCGCTTAATATATATTTTAATGAAAAACCAGTTATGATGGATGTTAATAAAATAAATGATCAATACTTTATATACACTGCATCCTCAGGTTTACTTACAAGAGTTTCCTATGATGTCTCAAGAAGACATATCAAAAAATATGGCTATATTGCTTATATGATAGCTGCAGTTAAAGATTTATCACATGATTATAGATATCCATTAAGAGTTAAATATGATAACGATAAGGTTGTATCTATTGAATGCGCAATGGTATTAGGTTTATCATCTAATAGAGTCGGTGGAATGCGATTAAATAATTTCTCACAGTCAAAATTGAACGATGGACTATTTGAACTCAGATTCTTTAAGAGAGTGAAATCTTTCTGGAGATTTAGATTGTTGTCATCATTTATTCGTGGTGGAAAGAAGTTAAGAGAAGATTTGCATTTAGTATCTAAGCGCTTTGAAATTGAAACAAGCTCTAATGTAGATTGGAATGCCGATGGTGAATTTGCCTGCAAGGGTAGCGTAGTTATAGAAACCTATAAAGAAGCAGTTTCTGTTTTTGCGAGTCGTAAGGTTAAAAAGAAGTGTTTCCCTCAAAAATAGTTTAAATAGATATAATAAGACGTTAATAGATGAAAAAAATCTATTGATGTTTTTTTTACAACAAAGTTATATTGGTTATTGCCACCATGTGTCAAATAATTAATCATTTCCATTTCTTAAGAATTTATTAAATCCTTGACAGAGGAAAAACGCAACATGTAAAAAGTGATATAATAAATTGAAAATGCAAACAAAATAAATATGTAAAAATTAAAATCATTTATAAAAATAAAATTGATGTTTTATAATATATAGACTTAGTTAATGATTATGCTAATCCTATCAAATGAAAGGAGAACTCATGTTAAACGATGGAACAATTTTAAGACTCTTTTTATCACAAGTTTTTGCTATGTATTTTCTCTTAATACTGATTCCAATCAAACAGCCTATAAAAAGAAATATAACCATTATTATATCGAGCGCAACCTTAGTTGTGTTTCTCAATGCTTGGATTATTCTTGATTTAGGAATTACTTTTTATACTCGTTTTTATTTTCTAACCCTTGTTTTACCATTTATCATTTTATTTTCTTTCTTCGCAGTTCATAAAGGAGCGAAATTAATATTTTCTCTTTTATCTGTTCAAGTTATAGGTAATGTTGGAATTATCAATGGACTCCTAGCCTCCTATATTTTTTACGGCGAAAATACCCCATATATCGATACAATTGCACGCATTTTAACGTATCTTCTTTTTATACCAATTATTCTTAAGTTTATTCGTCCTACCTATTTGAAAATGGTGAAAATAATTCATAAGGGTTGGTGGATCTTAAACTCAGCATTGATAGCATCGTATGCACTCTCCTATTTTATACTTTTCGTACCTGACCCTGTTTTCTATCGACCTTTATATTTTATACATGCTTATATTGCTATTTTTCTATCCCTTTTAATATACGCAATTATTTTCTTTTTATTTATTGAAATTCAATCAAAAAGCGCTATTGAACAAGACAAACAAAAATTGTCAACACAGGTTCAAGTTTTAGCTGCTGAATCAAAGGAAATTATTAGCATTGCTTATAAGGATTCTTTAACAGGGATAAACAATCGATACTCCCTGTATAGAAAAATGGACGTATTAACTCAGAATAATCAACCCTTCTTAGTTGTATTCATTGATATAGATGATCTTAAATCAATTAATGATGCACACGATCATACTAAAGGTGATTGTTATCTCAAAGAGTTTGCTTTAGTAATTGGACACATCATTGGTGATCAAGGAGAAGTCTATCGTTTTGCAGGAGATGAATTTGTTTGCTTGATTACACAAAACCCTTCTGAGTTTAATATCAATCATTTTAAAGAAGATGTAGTAAATAAATTTCAGATGGATGTCCCATTTCGTGGAATGAGCTTGGGAACAGCATTTTATCCCAATGATGGATTAAATCCTGATGAATTGATTAGTTATGCAGATCAAGCCATGTATGCTGAAAAGAAGATTAAAAATATGAGAAGATAAGGATTCGATTCATATTATACGATTCTATAAAATCATTTAGAAACTAAAAAACCAGTCTAATTTTAGACTGGTTTATGTTATTTATTGAAATGCTCATTTACTTTAAAACTGTTTTCAACACCCGATCAAAGTTCTGATATGCTACCTTTGCAATATCCTCTTTACTGTAGCCCATCTTTTCTAGTTCAAGGAATAGATGATCAGCATGAGCTAAGGTTTCAAGTCCCGCAACACCTGTAGATGTTTTACCAGGTGTAAGATAATAAAAGACATCAAGACCGATACCGACATGATCAATACCTATTTTTCTAACAATATAATCTATATGCTTTGCTAAGAACTCGACGGTTTGGTCTTCTTTTTCGCTAGAAATGAAATAAGGAACTGCACATACACCAATTACACCATTTCTATCCTTAATTTGAATAAGCTGTTCATCTGTATAATTTCTACGGTGATCACATAATGCCTTAGCATTACCATGTGTAACAACTATAGGACCTGTTGTATGCTTAAATACATCACTAAATGTTTTTGGACTAGCATGAGAAAGATCAATAATCATACCAAGCTTTTGAACGAGCTTCAATAGCATTATCCCATCTTCTTTTAAGCCATTTACTAAGCCATCAAGTCCAGTTGCATAAGCATTTTCTTCATTCCAGGTTAAGCCTATATGACGAACACCCTTTTGATAAAGTGCAACTATTTCTTCTGGTTGACTTAAGTATTTAATACCCTCTATGCCTAAAATGACACCAAATTTTTCTTCTTGACGTGCTTGAAGTAGCTCTTGATAGGAATGACAAATGGTTGCGATGTCGCTAGATTTTTTTAAATCAGCAATAGCAACATCAAAAATAGAATCAAAGTCAGCCTTTGATTGATTATAAGGGTCTGTCCAGTTCACAAAAATACTATGTGTAATTCCACCCTTTTTGTAGCTTTCATAGTGCTTATTTCTAAAGACATTTTGATTTCCTTTTTGTGTTTCTAAATAGATATCGGTGAGAATATCACCATGTGCATCAAATTTCATTGTTATCTCCTTTAGCTTTTTCTTTAGTCCTTATGGATAGTATAACGTATTGTCTTCATCATGTCACGTTATAAAGAAGTACAAAGGCATTTTCTAATAACTTTTGGTAACTATTGAGTTATGTCATGAATCTATGATATGATTAAGAAAAACTGCGAGGTATAATCATGGAAATATATATTTATGGTGGCATAGGCTTATTCATCCTATTCATCTTAATTCTAGTGCTTGTTAAGAAAAAGAGATTGAGTAATGAATCAGAAGTTTATCGTGAAATTGGAGCATCCGATCCTAAAAAAGATTATTATGTGATAACCAATATTTTGTTTCATGATGGAATCCGACAGGCTAAGATAGACCATTTAATTGTCAACACATCAGGTATACATTCCGTACTAGAATATCAATATGAAGGAAAAATCAAAGGCAATAAAGAGGATGAAAAATGGTCCTTTGAACATAAAGGCGTTTCAGAATCATTTAATAATCCGATAAAAACTGCTCGGGCATTAAAATTATCTATTGATAAGGTTCTAAAAAAAGATTATCCACTGTTTTTTTACATAGTTTTCCCTAAGCATACTGAGTTTAGAAAGCAGAGAGTAGATATTCCAGTTCTCCATTCAAATCAATTACAAGATGAACTTAATCAAAACTTTAGATCTAAAAAGAAAATATCCACAGATGATGTAAAATCAATTTATGACTTATTTTTAAAAATTAAAAAAGATTAGCAATCTATACCCCTTTAAAGACAAAAAGTCGATATTTATCGACTTTTTTTGTATACAATTATTATTATGAATCAATTGTTGGTTTTTTTCTATCAATGATTAAATAAGTGAATACAAACCCCACGATAAATATAATGTTTACTATTGAATAATCACTTGATGTTTTATAGATTAACGGTTGATATGGATTGAGTATATAAAATGTATTCGTAACCATTAGATAATCTTTGGAATATGATCTGACATGGATATATATATTTTGACTCGCAAACAGCATTTTTCTTCCACGTGTAAAAACTTCATCTATTAATGAGCCGTTCTCATCATATACAGCTAGTTTTCCATCAAATAAGTATTGATATTCCTCAGTCTTTAGATAAGAATATCCAGCATATCGACGATCTATGATTTTTGTTACTTCAAGCGAATCAGGATTGATGATAATGATATCTTGATAATAACCATTAAATGAAAGTGATGAAATTAAGTGATCGTCTACAAGTTCAGCCCATGGAATATAATTAGAGTAATAATTGGAGGGTAAAGGAATGACGTTATCCTCAAGAAAAGTCCCAAGACCTTGTAAATCTTGATCGACAAAAATAGGTTCTAATATTTTTTCGTTTGAGCGCGCAATTAAAAAACCTTCTATGTTTTTAAGAAAGACATCGCCATCAAAAAGATATAAACTACTTGGCCCCACATAAAAATCAATCTCATTGTATTTAAAATATCCATAAATTTCGAATCTAGTATTAATGGTACGAGTTTTTGAATATATAAAATTGGAATCAAGTTCATAAATATCATAATAGATGGGGTGGTTATCATCTGGATTAAATTGTGTTTTATGTACGAAAATTATGTCATGACTACTTGGTAACAACCTATGATATGCAGGTAATTCAAGTTCTTTAATGACTTCATCATCTTTAATAATGATTAATATATTATTATATTGGATATAGGTATAATCACCATCTATTGCATAATAAACTTCATAGGAATAATAAGTTCCTTGAGTCTCATGAGAGTCAGAATAAATTGTGGTCATATTCAATTGTGGCTTGACTTGAATTTGATCATAAAAGAATGACTTATATTCATTATAAAAGCCTGCCATTGTGATAAAAACAATAAGTCCTACCATCATATTAACAACGATTCTTGATATTTTCAGACGATTAGATTGATCGAAAATTGGCTTAACTTCATAAATAATGAGCCAAAAAACATACGACAACATACAACTAATAACATATATCCATATTGCATCGAATGGAATAAATCTCATGAAGAAGATATGGAAAACGATGTAAGTTACAAATGAACCAAACAGCTTTGGATAAAGCTCGAGATCAACTAAATAAATAGTAAGTACAATGGATATGATTAAAAATAAAGACGAAATTGTCACAAAAAAAATAATTAGTGATGGTGTGAATACTGCCGAATAGGCATAAAATAGCATAGCAGTTTGTACGATAAAAAATATGGTAAGAAAGTAGATTAAATCAATAACAAATAGTGATCTAATATCGAACTCTATGTTGTGAGTCTTTTTTAATTGTTGATAATAATGAAAATAAACGACGATAAAACACAGGATTGCAATAAACTGAAACAAGATAAGTCCAAAATGAAATGGTATATAAGTAAGAAATATTGTTAATACTAAATATCCAAGTCCAAAGATGAGGAACGCGAAAAAAATCCCTATGAGATTGAGCAAAATCCAATTCTTAGGCTTTAAATCTTTAAAGATTAAATATGTCTCGATATAACGATCCACGTATTTTTTAATCATATTGTACCCCCCAATAGATTATATATATACCAATTATATCACATCACTTAATGTTGTTAAATACTGGTGCTAATTTTTTGAATACAGCTAACATATTTAAAAAAAATAAGATGTTTTTTTACTATTCTAAACTATAAAAATATCGTTCAAACATCATAAAAATATAATTCTATACAAAGTATTTGAAAATTAAGAAATGAGAACTGAACAATTTGGTCAAACTGCAAAATAATAATCAAATTAATAAACTTTTGGGTTGAAATAAAGCGCTTTCATAGTATAATAGTATATGGTGAAGAACGATTATGATATCCCTATTATCATCGACATGTTAACTTTCTCGAAAAACTCTGATTCAATCAATAAAGCGAGAGAAAATAACTAAATTAAGGCGGTTAAATGTATCATACCGTTGTTTTTATCCTGTGCACAAGCGAGAATGCTCGCATTTAAATAAGAAAGAGAGGAAATACAAATTGTTTAATAGTACATATCTTATTAATGTTTATGCGGATCTGTCTAAGCGCTATAGCGATCAACCAGAATTTCTTCAAGCAGTTGAAGAATTTTTAGAATCTATTGATTTGCTTGTAGATCAAGATCCAAGAATCCAAAAGAATGCAATCATAGAGCGTATTCTTGAACCAGAAAGAATGATTAAGTTTAGAGTTTCATGGGTAGATGATTCAGGCAAAGTCCAAGTGAATCGTGCGATGAGAGTTCAATTCAACTCTGCAATCGGACCATACAAAGGTGGTATACGTTTCCATCACTCAGTCAATGAGTCTATTATGAAGTTCTTAGCCTTTGAACAAACATTCAAAAACTCACTCACTTGCCTTCCAATGGGTGGAGCTAAGGGTGGCTCTGATTTTGATCCAGAAGGAAAGAGCGATAATGAAATTATGCGTTTCTGCCAAAACTATATTCTTGAACTATATAGACATATCGGTCCAAGAATGGACGTACCTGCTGGAGATTTAGGTGTAGGTGCTAGAGAAATAGGATATCTCTATGGCATGTATAAGCGTATTGAAAACGAATTTAGTGGTACATTTACTTCAAAGGGTATTGAATCTGGGGGATCTCTAGGTAGAGCAGAAGCTACTGGATATGGTTTATGTTACTTTGTTGAAGAAATGCTAAGAGAATTCAAGAAAACAAACTTTAAGAATAAGAAAGTCATTATTAGTGGAGCAGGTAAGGTTGGATCCATGGCAGCAGAAAAAGCGATTGAACTTGGAGCTAAAGTTATTGCTATAAGTGATATTTCTGGTGTTATTCATGACGAAAATGGTATTGACATTGAATTAATTAAAAACCTTTCTAAAACGAATACAGTTGTTATTGAAAAGTATAAAACATATCATCCAGAAGCTATTTATAGCCCAAATCCTGTTGATATCTGGCAAATTCCATGTGATATCGCATTACCTTGTGCAACTCAAAATGAAATCTATTTAGATTCAGCTAAAGCTTTGGTTGCTAACGGATGCTATTTAGTAGCTGAAGGTGCTAACATGCCAACAACGATTGAAGCGACTAGATATTTTAGAGAACATAACGTTCTATTTGGTCCAGGTAAAGCATCAAATGCTGGTGGGGTTGCTGTTTCAGGCTTAGAAATGACTCAAAATGCTACATTCCAAAACTGGAGCTTTGAAGAAGTAGATAAGAAACTTCATGAAATTATGAAGAAAATCTTTAAACGTGCTCACGAGGCTTCATTAACTTATACTGGAAAGCCTGATGATTTAATTACAGGAGCGAATATTGCTGGATTTATGAAGGTTTATCTTGCTATGCTTCAACAAGGCGTCTAATCACTAAATAATTAAAACTATCAAAAAGACTATTCTAATGCATTTTTGCTATAGATTAGTCTTTTTATTTATAAACATTATTTTCTATGCATTAAAGTGGAAAAAAGTTTCAGTTATTATAAAAACAAGACATCCTTTATATGATAAAATAATAACACTAAGGAGTTGATGATATGTATCCGTTCTTACTGCCTCAGATTTTTGGTTATACAATCCCAATGTATGATTTAATGATCTTAATTGGTATATTCTTTATGATTCTATACATCAGTAATCGATTTGAAAAACAAGATGGTTATTCAAAGAAACAAACCAACCGATTACTCATATTAATTGCGATTAGTTTAGTGTTTGCACTTGTTTTCTCATTTTTATTGGATGGAATCTTTCACTCCATAAAAGAAGGAGAATTAGAATTTGGTTCGATTAATTTTCTAGGAGCTTTAATTGGTGGTTTTGCAGCATTCATCGTTCTCATGAAGTATTACTATAAAGATGACAACAAGGACATGAAAAAGATTGCGAATACAGTCATTACTGGAGTTGTTCTTGCACATGCATTTGGTCGTATTGGATGTTTCTTTGCAGGTTGCTGCTTTGGTATTCCAACTGAATCCTATTTAGGAGTTATATTTCCTCATGGACACGCGCATGATCTCTATCCGGATCAATCGGTTTATCCTACACAATTGTTTGAAGCTTCCTTCTTATTTATTTTATTCTTTGTTCTAAAAAATGTGAAGTTCTTTAAGAATAAAGAAGTTGAAACCTATTTAGTTGGATATGGTGTCTGGAGATTTTTAAATGAGTTTATCCGTGGTGATGAACGTGGTGTTATTTTCCCGCTATTTACAACTCAATATAATGTATATCCTACACCTTCACAATTCATGAGCTTTTTAATGATTGTTTTAGGATGTTATCTCATCTATAAGCATTTGAAGGCCAATAAGGCAGTCAATCATTAAATATAAATCGATGTTAATCTCAGCTAAGGAGTATTAACATCTTTTTCTTGAAAGAGTGTTATGGAAAAAAAGAAGATCAATATTCAAACATATCATAAAATCATGATTCTATCACTAATCACTTTGATGGTTATTTTTGCATTTGTTGATTTTCAATTGTATGAAAACACTAAAACTCAAACGATGATTACGAACTCGATACTAAGAACGCTAGGTGGATTAATTTTAATTGTTATTTTAATTGGGTTTGGCGAACAAAAAATTCTAAAATTTAAAAACGTATGGAAATCTCTTTTAATCATGATCCCTGCGTTCATTGTTTCTGTAAATAATTTCCCAATCATCGCATTCCTTGATGGAAGAGCTATACTAACAGAGCCAGTCTATCAAGTTTATTTATATTTAATCGAATGCTTCAGTGTTGGGTTCTTTGAAGAAATAGTATTTAGAGGTATTTTACTCATCCTATTATTAAAGAAGTTTAAGAACCATCCAAACAAGGTTTTATTATCAATTGTGATTTCATCTGTTATTTTTGGTTTATCACACATTGTCAATCTCTTTTATGGACTATCACTAGGTGACACCATGCTTCAAATTATGTATTCATTCCTTGTTGGTATGCTATGGGCTATTATGTTTTTAAGAACTGGTAACCTTTGGCTAACGATGCTATTACATGCGACATTTAATTTCTTTGGCCAAGTGATGTTTTATTTAGGAACAGTAAATCACCGATATGATATTTATACAGTAATTATTACAATATTATTCGGTATTTTTGCAGCACTTTACTCAATCAAATTATTAAAAGAAATAGATAAGAATCCTGTTTTGGACATATAAAAACTTTTTTCCATAATTGTATAAGAAAGAAAAAAATCACTAACCAAGTGATTTTTTTGTATGTATTTGCTTAAATTCTTTTATATGGTGTATAGCTTTCAGTTGCTTCAGTTAAAGGCTTTAATATTGTAAATGATTTTTTTGGTAGACGAATCTTAAGGAGTCCTGCTAGCATTTCCACCTTAACATGCTCTCCTAATATAGTTTTAAATTTAGAGTAATTCATTAAACTTGAATCTGGAACTAAAACAATGTCACTTACATCTTCATTGGTAGGATTAATGAAAACTAATATTGTGTCAGATACTTGATCTGTATATCTTTCAAATGCAATTAAGCCTTCAGAATCAATAGCTAGATAATCACCAACTTTAATAGCACGTTCATTTTGATGCAGGTCAATTAATGATTTGGTCCATTTCAACACCTTATTATCCTCTTTATTTAAATCCCATCTCATTGGTGCTCTATTTAAAGGATCATTTCCACCTTCCATACCAAGCTCAGTTCCATAATATAGATTCGGTGAGCCTGGGAAAGTAAATTGCATAACCTGTGCTAGCATTTGGTCTTCAAAGGAAGGTAGTCTATGATTGATACGATCTGTATCATGATTATCCAAGACATTCCAAGATTTCAGTAGTCCATCAATTCCAGAATCACTAACCATGTAATTCAATAGATGGTTTGTTCGCTTTGGAGAAAATTCACCTTTTATAGAGTTAAAAATAATTTCTCGTAGAGTGAAATTCATAACACCATCCATAACACCTAACCACTCTTTAGGGTAGTTCCAGGTTTCACCAACAATGAGTGAGCCTTCCTTTTCTAGATGTGCATAGTCAGTTAACTCTCTTAATACTTGATAGCCAAGGTCAAATGCTACGTCAAGTCTCCATCCATCTACACCAGCCTTTAAATAAGTGCGGATAACAGAGTCTTCCTTTTTATATAAGAAGTCCTTTACAGCTGGATTTTCAAGGTTAAGCTCGGGTAAGCTATTAACATCCGCCCATAGTCTAACTCCCTTTGGATATTGATCTCCAAAGTAGAACCAATCACGATAATGACTATTTGGATTTAAGGCGTCTTGAAAGAGTGTTGAACCAACACCCATATGGTTGAAAACACCATCAAGAATAATCTTCATATTCATTTGATGAAGCTCATTTGATAAACTAATGAGATCCTCAAATGTGCCATACTCATTAGATATCTTTAAATAGTCAGTAGCATCATATTTATGATTCGATAAGGATTCAAAAATTGGGTTTAAATATAAGACATCAATATTTAAGGTTTTTAGATAATCGAGTTTTGTAGCTAAGCTATTGAGATCTCCACCAAAATATTCAAGTTCATGACTCCAATATTTGACATCAGGCATAAAATGTCCAGGCATAGGCATATCATTCCAGGACTTTAAAATCTTAGGATATGCATATAAATCCTTTTTCTCTTCTAGTTTTACGCTTTGGACAAATCGGTCGACTAAAACCTGATAAACGATAGCTCCGTTTCTAAAGTCTTGTTCTCTACTTTGGTATTTATTTGTAATATGTATATTACTAGTTGTTTTCATGTGCATTCATTTCCTTTTTTTGCTTATTTAATAGACTATAGCATTCTTTTTTCAGTTTAGGTTACTAATAATCCAATTTCATCCTATGGATTAATACATAAGATTCTCGGATTATTTTCAGATGGTTTAATCTGATTAACCAGTGTCCTATTGAATTAAAACCGGGTTAAAACTACTAAGTTATGTATTCATTATAACTTTTTTAGTACGATAAATACAAACATATTATTGAATACAAGCATCTAAACTGTGCTGATTATAGGCATATTATACAAAACCAATATTATGCGATATAATGAGTCTATGAAAATACATTACATGGAGGTTATATTATGAAAGTTTTGTTTATTGGTGGAACAGGATTAATTAGTACTGCGGTTAGCGAACTAGCAGTCCAAAAAGGAATTGATTTGACACTAATGAATCGTGGTCAAAGAAAAGATGGGTTATCTGAAAAAATCGAACGCATTCACTGTGATATTTATGATTTAAATGCTGTTCAAAAGGCATTAGTCAATCGTCATTTTGATGCGATAGTTGATTGGATTGCTTTTGTTCCAGAGCATGTGGAAAGAGATTACAAACTTTTCAAGGGGCATACCGACCAGTATGTATTTATCAGCAGTGCTTCAGCTTACCAAAAACCAATACCTAAATTGCCGATAACAGAAAAAGAAGTTCCACTTGACAATCCATTTTGGGAATATAGCAAAAATAAACAAAGATGTGAAGAATATTTGCAAAGCTTAATAGATGATCAATTTCCTGTAACGATCATTAGACCCTCTCATACATATAATGAACAGTCTGTTGTATCACAATTAAACAGTTGGCCTCACCCATATACACTCATTCATCGTATGAAACAAAATAAACCAGTTATTATTGCAGATCAAGGTCAATCACTTTGGACACTAACCTATAACAAAGATTTTGCTCATGCATTCTTAGATATTTTAGGTAATCCAAAAACATATGGCGAAGTCTATCACTTAACCTCTGATAAGAGCTATAATTGGCTAGAAATTCATAGTATGCTTGAAGAGGCTATTGGTGTTAAGTCAGAAATAGTTTTTGTCCCTTCTCAAAAGATTGTTGAAGTTTTTCCTGAGTATAAGGGTGCATTACTAGGTGACATGATGGGTAGTGCTCTTTTTGATAATAGTAAGATTAAAGAAGTTGCTCCAAATTACCTATCAAAAACTGAATATAAGGATATAGCAAAAAAGGTAGTTCAATTTTATGAAAGTCATCCAGAAAATCAAACAATTGATGAAGATTTTTACCAACGATATGATAAACTTGTCGAAAGATATCGATTAAAAGGAAGGGGATAACATGTCAAAAAACTATCAAAAACTAACAAAAGCTGAATTAATTCAAGAAATTGAAGAGCTGAAAAAACTATTAGAAGAAGAAATTAAGTATAACAATGAAGAATTTCTTGTCCAATTTCCTTGGGCAGGAAATTTAGGACAATGGAAATGGTTTTATGAAGATAATAAAGTTATATACAATGAGAAAAAGGTAACTCAACTTGGATATGACCCAAAAGTTATTGGAGATGTTGGATTTCAATTTTTCACTGAAAAACTACATCCAAATGACTATGAAGGAGTCATGGATAATATGAGAAATCATTTGATGGGAAAGACCGGTGCCTATGAGGTTGAATATCGTATTCAACATAAGGATGGACATTATATTTGGTATTATGATCGTGGAACAGTTACCAAAAGAGATTCTTTAGGAAAGCCTCAAATCATTCAAGGTATTGTGTTTGATATATCTGAATCGAAAAGGGTTGAGCAAAGATTAAGAGACCTATCAGAAAAGGATGCTTTAACAGAAATATACAATCGCAGAACATTCTATGTAAAGGTTGAAGAATTAATTGAGTTATGCAATAACAAGAAAACTCCGTTTTCCTTAGTTATGTTTGATATAGATAATTTTAAGCATATCAATGATACCTATGGCCATTTAGTTGGTGACGATGTTCTAAAAATCATTACTGAATTAATTAATGATGATAAAAGACATAAAGATCAAATTTTTAGATTTGGTGGTGAAGAATTTTTCTTAGTATTACCAAATACTAAAATGGATGGAGCAATAAAAGTAGCCAATAGAATCCATGAGATGATAGGTAATTTAAATATGCCTAAGGTTGGCAAGGTTACGGTAAGTATGGGTGTGGTTGAATATATTGAAAATGAATCCATAGATAATTCGATTAAACGTGTAGATGATTTAATGTATGCTGCTAAAAAACTAGGAAAAAATCAAGTCGCTTATTAAGATTATATTAAGTCGTGTTTTTCTAATTATTCTATATGTTAAAATACATATGATACATACGCTTAAACACGAGGAGATAAAATGCAAACAATACTTGAACTCATATTGATTTTAATATTATTCTTATCCGTTATTCCTGTTATTAATATGTTTCGTAATCGAGCAGACAGTAAATATACTTGTCTAAAGTTTTTAATCTACTCGACATTTTTTTGGACCTTACTTATTGTTATTGAACGGTTGTCAACAAACACTTTTTTAATATATTATTCAGGGATGTTAGGCTACCCACTAAGACTGCTGTTTGCATCACTGATGTTATGTACGATTTATCAATATGTAGAGAAAAAACTTCCAAAGTCATTTCAGTTAATTCTTGGATTATTGATTTTAATTGACTTGTTTTTAGCACTAACAAACTCACAAACCTTATGGTTTCTAAAACTTAGCTATTCTGAATTAAATACATTCAACGATTTATACACCTCGAATTTTGGACCATTATTTGTCTATCATTTGATTATTAGTTATGCAGTCGCATTGATTGCTATAGCTCTTTTATTTATTTTTCTAGCTAAGCAAAAAGGGATTAGACAGTATAAAGAAGTAACAAGAATGATGGCAATCAGTGTTCTTGTCGTATTAGTTTTCAATGTATTGCAACTATTCTTTGTTACCATCAATGTCAATCTGACTTATATATCCTTAGTATTTGTTGCATTTATTTTATATGATGTTATCTATAGAAAAGATATGGTATTCAACATAAGAGCTTCTGGAAGAAGTGAAATCTTAGCCAATATGAGAGAGATGTATGTATTAACCGATGCAAATAGAAGAATTATCGAGATAAGTTCACTTCTGCTCAAAAAATATGATTTAAAGGCTGAAAATGTAATTAGTAAACCTTTTGATGTTGTTGCAGCAATGATATCAGACAGAGTAACATTATATAGTGAATACAACATGGAAGAAGAATCAAGCATCGAAAAAGATCATTATCATTTAAGAGAAAAAGAATTTAAGCTAAAGGGCATGAATGAATCAGGCTATATGATATTACTTTATGATGAGACTCAAGTATATAATTTACTCAGAGAATTAAACCATTTAAGCAATTATGATACGATGACAGGACTTAACAATCGTAATTATATAGAGCATAAGCTCTACGATATCAAAGACACAAAAAATATCGGTGTTTTCTCACTAGACCTAAACGGTTTAAAGATTAATAATGACTATTTAGGACATGAGCGTGGAGATTACTTATTAAAAACACTTTCTACAAAGCTAAAGAAAGTCTTTGCAGACACACCTAGAAAAGAAATAGCAAGAATTGGTGGAGATGAGTTTCTGATCATTACTTATGATGAAAATTTAGAGGTATTGAATCAGAAAATGAATGAATTATTGCTCGAGTGCGAGCATGAAGAAATAGAGAAGACAATTAGTGTTTCTGTCGGACTTGCATATGATAGCATAGGTGATAGCAATATTTTCAGTCTTATCCAAAATGCAGATGCACAAATGTATGAGATGAAATCGAGTGTTTCAAAAATCTATAAGAAAAACATGATTGAATTTATTAAACTTCAAGATAAATTTATTAGATAAGCATTAAGATAAAAATCACTAACGACTATCTTAAAAAGAAGGAAGTCTTGTGGTTATCTTAGGATTAAGAACAGTGTTAACGTTTTTACATTAAACATTACAAAGAAACCTTGTAATTTAAGAGAAGCTATTCTATAATGGTTTTGTATTCTACAACTGAATCGATGAAATATCACAATTTTTTCTTATATAATCGGGGAGATATGGTCCCAAAGTTTCTACCTGTATACCGTAAATATACAGACTATGAGAGAAGTTTTTTGTACTTTAAAGTGCGAGCTTCTTTTGTTCGTGCTTTTTTATTTTTTAAACGGAGGTTTTAAGGTATGATACCAAAAATTGCAATTATTATGGGTAGTAAATCAGATTATTCGACAATGAAGGAAGCAGAAACTATTTTAGACTCATTCGATATATCCTATGTGACAAAAATAGTGTCTGCACATCGTACTCCAGACGTAATGTTTGAGTTTGCAGAAGATGCAGCAAATCAAGGTATCGAAGTTATTATTGCAGGTGCAGGTGGAGCAGCACACCTTCCAGGGATGGTCGCATCCAAAACAATATTACCTGTTTTAGGTGTACCTATTCAAAGCAAGGAGCTTAACGGTATTGATTCACTACTATCTATTGCTCAAATGCCATTTGGTATTCCAGTTGGTACACTTGCAATTGGTGTCGCAGGTGCTAAAAATGCAGCCCTACTCGCTTGTCAAATTCTTGCATTGAATGATGAAAGCCTTAGAAAAAAATTAAGTGATTTTAGACAGAAACAAACAGAAAAGGTGCTACAGGATGTCCTCTAATATAATTTTACCTCCAGCAACAATTGGCATTATAGGTGGCGGACAATTGGGTAGAATGCTTGCTATGTCAGCTAGACAAATGGGCTACCAAATAATTGTTTTAGACCCTAAGGTATCTTGTCCAACCTGTCAAGTTGCTGATCAGCATATTCTTGCACAATTTGATGATCAAGAGGCACTCAAAAAACTATATGATTTATGTGATGTAATTACATATGAATTTGAAAATGTTTCAGGAACTGCCTTATTTGAAATTATTGATAAAGTACCTCAAGGAAATTTCCCTTTACTATTTACTCAAGACCGACTAACTGAAAAGACAATTATTAATGATTCAGGTTTTAAAACGGTTAGATATCAAACAGTTAACAATCAAGAAGATTTAAAAAAAGCATTAAAAAATATAGGATCACCTTCATTACTTAAAACAAGACACGGTGGATATGATGGAAAAGGGCAGCAGTTTATTACAAGTAATGCTGACTCGACCGAGGTCATGGGACCATCCATATTAGAAGCATTCATTCCAATTCAGAAAGAAGTTTCCTTGATTGTTACAAGATCAACTCAAGGTGAAATCAAAATGTTTCCAATTATCGATAATGTGCATCAATCTCAGCGATTAATCGAGTCCTCAGTTCCAACAACATTAAATCTTGAAATGACAAAAAAGATTCAAGAGATAGGAAAAGGATTAGTAGAAGCCATTCAAATGACAGGAACATTGACAATTGAATTTTTTATCACAAAGGATAATGAAATATTAATCAATGAATGTGCCCCTCGAGTTCATAATTCAGGACATTTAACCATTGAGGCGTGTAATGTAAGTCAATTTGAACAGCATATTAGAGCTATATGTGGATTACCACTAAAAGAAACTGACATCATCTCAAATAGCTTAATGGTGAATATCTATGGACAAGATTTCGAGGCTTCTAAACAAGCATTAAAGGATAAGCCAGAAATACATTATCATTTATATGGAAAAAAAGAGATGAAAACAAATCGAAAAGTTGGACATATTACAGTGACTTCATCATCTCTTGATGATATCGAATCATATAAAAAATACTTTAAAAGCTTTTTGAATAGGGGAAATTGATTATGATAAAACGAGTCTATGTTGAAAAAAAACCACAATTTCAAACAGCAAAAAAACTGCTTCAGCAATCGATTAAAGAAGATATTGGTGTAAGTCTTAATGGACTAAGAAGCTTCGTTATTTATGAAATTTTTAATACCGATGAAAAGGCATATCAGCTGATGAAGTGGAATGTACTAGCTGAAAAAGCAACTGATGCTATTTTTGAATCAATGGATTTAGATCAGATTCAGCATTTATGCTATACATATTTACCAGGTCAGTATGATCAAAGAGCAGATTCAGCGATGCAATGTATTGGTTTACTCGGGTTTCCAGAAATCATTGTTCAATGCTCTGAATTATTAACATTTGAACCAATTGATATTGAGTCTTATCAGCTCCTTGAAAACTATATGATTAATCAAGTTGAGATGACAAAAAAAGATTTATTGAAAAAACCTGAACTACCTGAGTATCATAAAGCAGATTCAGTTCAAACATTTAAAAACTTTATGAATCTAGAATTAGAGGAATTAAAAAGCTTTTACAATGCAAAGGGATTTGCAATGAAGTTTGATGATCTATTATTTATTCAAGCTTATTTTAAAGGGCTGAAAAGAAATCCTACAGAAACCGAAATTTATGCACTAGATACCTATTGGTCTGATCATTGCAGACATACAACATTTGAGACAATACTTACTGATATTCAAGTAGAAGATATTGATTCCATGCCTTGGATTCATGAATCAATAAAAAATTATAAAGAACTAAGAAATATCACTCATCAAAAGGATAAACCAATTACATTGATGGATATTGCTACGCTTTATGGCAAGTATATGATTAAAAATGGTTTAGCTGATGATATCGAGATTTCAGATGAAGTTAATGCATGCAGTGTAAAAATAGATGTTGAAGGCGAGCCATATCTTTTAATGTTTAAAAATGAGACTCATAATCACCCGACAGAGATAGAACCCTTTGGTGGAGCATCCACCTGCATAGGTGGTGCTATCAGAGATCCACTCTCTGGACGTTCTTATGTCTATCAAGCAGCAAGAGTTACTGGTGCAGCGAATGTGCTTGCACCACTTAAAGAGACTAGAAAAGGAAAACTTCCTCAAGCGGTCATCACCAAAAAAGCTACTGAAGGGTTTAGTTCCTATGGCAATCAAATCGGGCTTGCTACAACACTTGTTAGAGAAATTTATCATCCAGGCTATGAAGCGAAAAGACTTGAATTAGGTGCTGTTGTAGGTGCTGTCAAGCTAGATTCAATTAAACGTGAAAAGCCTTTACCAGGCGATTATATCATTCTTATTGGTGGTAAAACAGGTCGTGATGGAATTGGTGGAGCAACAGGATCAAGCAAGGCTCATCACAAAAAATCCATTGTTGAAGCTTCCAGTGAAGTTCAAAAGGGAAATGCTTTAATCGAAAGAAAACTTCAACGCTTATTTTTGAATAAAGAAGTAACACTAATGATTAAGAAGGCGAATGATTTTGGAGCAGGTGGAGTTGCTGTTGCTATTGGTGAATTGGCAGATGGTATCACCATCAATTTAGATCAAGTTCCATTAAAATACTTTGGATTAAATGCAACTGAAATTGCTATCTCTGAAAGTCAAGAACGCATGGCAATCGTTATCGATCCAAAGGATTTGAATCAGCTTTCAAAATATATAGAAAAAGAAAATTTAACTTGGAATCATGTTGGAACAGTTACCGATAAAAATAATCTAGTTATGCTCAAAGATGGTGTTGAAGTATTAAATATTGAAAGAGATTTTCTAGCAACCAATGGTGTAAAACAAAATTCTATAGCCTTTATTGAAAAGCCAAATAGAAAGTATGAAGATCTATTATCTCGAACAAAAACTTTTGATGAGGCAATCATCAAGGCACTACAATCTATTCACACTTCATCTCAAAAGGGAATGATTGAATACTTTGATTCAACGATTGGATCCACGACTGTTTTAATGCCATTTGGTGGAAAAACAGGTCATACTGAAGTGGATGCTTCAGTTCAAAAGCTTCCTATTTATCACAGAAAAACAGATACAGCAAGTGTGCTAACCTTTGGATTCAATCCAGAGTTAACAAGCTGGTCTCCTTATCATGGAGCGTACTTAGCTGTTATTGAAGCTATATCTAAAACAGTTGCAGTCAATGGAAATTTCAGAAGCATTCGATTTTCATTTCAGGAATATTTTAAAAGATTAGGAACAGATTCAAAGGCTTGGGGTAGTGTATTTGCAGCTCTTCTAGGAGCACTTCAAGCACAAATGGATTTTAAACTACCTTCCATTGGCGGTAAGGATAGCATGAGTGGTTCCTTTGAAGAGCTTCACGTTCCACCTACATTCGTTGCCTTTGCAGTTACTACTGCTCAGGCATCCAAGGTTGTTTCACCAGAATTTAAGGAGCCAGGTAATTACATCTATCTTTATAATCCTTTATGCGAGCACCATTTACCGATAGCGAACCATATGATGAGGGACTATGATTTCATTCAATCCAATATGAATGAAAAAAACATTGTAAGCTCAAAGGCATTACTACAAGGTGGTTGGCTAGAGGCAGTTCTTAAAATGTCATTTGGAAATCTCTTAGGTGTTGAACTAGATGATGATATTGATGTATCTGATGCAATAGCTATGAATTATGGTGGACTTATTATTGAATCTCGTATTCCTATCAATCATAATCATTTCAGATACATAGGAGAAATCATTGAGAGTCCGATGTTGGTCTACCAGCATCGCTCATATGAATTAAAAGAGGCTTATGAGATTCATAAAAATCTATTTGAGCATTTATTTCCGACAAGTGTTGATCATGACTCAACATGCTATACCATTCCAAAGAAAAGTGAAGAATCACCTCTTCAAAAGGAAGAGATGCCAACAAGGCCAAAGGTCTGCATAGCTGTTTTTCCAGGAACCAATTGTGAACTTGATTCTCAAAAAGCATTTATAGATGCTGGGGCAGATGTTGAAATCACTTTATTTAGAAATCAAGATCAACATGCGATTAACGAGTCTATAAATGAACTCTCAAAAGCAATAGACCAATCGGATATCTTCATGATTCCTGGAGGATTTAGCGCAGGAGATGAACCTGATGGTTCTGGTAAATTTATTGCTGCTGTATTACTCAATCAAAAAGTAAAGGCTTCGATTGAAAAGCTTCAAGCAAGAAACGGATTGATTTTAGGTATTTGTAATGGATTTCAGGCACTTATTAAATCAGGCTTACTTCCGTTTGGGAAGCTTGGTGATGTTCATGAAAACAGTCCGACATTGACCCTAAATACGATCAATCGACATGTCTCAAAAATGGTTAGAACAAAAGTCGTTAATAATCAATCACCTTGGTATAATCAAATCGAATTAAGCCAAATCCATGTTGTTCCAGTTTCTCATGGCGAAGGTAGATTTTATGCAAATGAAGATACATTGAATGAATTGATTCAAAATAATCAAATTGTGACTCAGTATGTAGATTTAAATGGAAATGCAACAATGGATGGCAACTTTAATCCAAATGGTTCTATGATGGCAATTGAAGGCATCGTAAGCCCTAACGGAAGAATCCTAGGAAAAATGGCCCATTCAGAACGCTATGGAGATAACCTATATAAAAACATACCTGGAAATAAACAGGAAAATATATTTAAATGCGCTGTTGAAGCAGTCAAAAGGGGAATATAAAAATGGAAATAATCAAGCAAGAAATGATTTATGAAGGAAAAGCTAAAATGGTCTACAAGACCAATTCTAATGATTTTGTGATTATCTATTATAAAGATGATGCCACAGCATTCAATGGTCTAAAAAAATCGACCGTACATGAAAAAGGGATTATGAATAATGAAATCACTCATATCATCTTTGATTATTTGAATTCTAAAAATATACCAACTCATTTTGTAGAGAAGCTTAATGAAAGAGAACAATTATGTAAGGTTGTTGATATATTCAAAATTGAAGTCATCATCAGAAATGTGATTACTGGTAGTATGTCAAAAAGATTAGGAATCAAGGATGGCACTATACCAGAACATACAATCTATGAAATGTGCTATAAAAATGATGAGTATCAAGATCCTTTAATTAACGAAGATCATGCACTTGCACTAAAACTTGCAACAAGAGAAGAGCTGAAGCAAATTAAGGAATTAGCATATAAAATCAATGATATGCTTAAAGTATTACTTAACGAAATGAATATATTACTCGTCGACTTAAAATTAGAATTTGGTAAAGACAAAGAAGGAAAAATTATTCTTGCTGATGAAATATCCCCAGATACCTGTCGCTTTTGGGATAAAAATACACTCTATAAACTAGATAAAGATCGTTTTAGACTTAATCTAGGTGGTGTTGAAAGTGCGTACGGAGAAATACTAAAAAGACTAAGAACACTTTAGGAGAAAATGATGATTAAAACTGTTGATATTCATCAAGAAATGCATGAAGAATGTGGTGTATTTGGAGTCTTCAATCATCACCAAGCTGCATTACTCACCTATCATGGACTGAATGCCCTGCAACATAGAGGGCAGGAAGGCTGTGGTATGGTTTCAAGCGATGGCACTTTATTAAAGCAATTCAAGGGTGAAGGTCTCGTTAAAAATGTTTTTAAGAAAAAGGATGTGGATGCACTTAAGGGGATTCATGCGATTGGTCATGTTAGATATTCGACCAGTGGTGGTGGAGGAATTAACAATGTCCAACCCTTTCTTTTTCAATCACAAAATGGACCCCTAGGACTTTGCCATAACGGAAATCTAGTCAATGCGAATAAACTCAAAGGATATCTAGAACAACATGGATCCATTTTTCAAACAACATCTGATTCTGAAATCATCGCACATCTTTTAAAAAGACAAAGAGGAAGCATGCTGACACGCATCAAAGAATCACTGATCTACGTTGAAGGATCATTTGCTTTTCTATTCCTTTTAGAAAATGAGCTTTATCTTGCACTGGATAAGCAAGGGCTTAGACCATTATCGATTGGAAAGGTTGGGAAATCAGGAATTGTGATTTCAAGTGAAACCTGTGCAATCGATGCAGTAGGAGCTAAATTTGTTAGAGACATTCTTCCAGGTGAAGTTCTAAGAATTTCAAAAAATGGGTTTGAATCGGTTTTCTATTCCGAGGATCGCAAGCATCAAATGTGTATGATGGAGTATGTTTATTTTGCAAGACCTGATAGCCAAATAGAAGGCATTAACGTTTATCAAGCAAGAAAAGCCTGTGGTAAAGTGCTTGCAGAAGAAGCTCCTGTTGATGCAGATATCGTTATTGGTGTTCCTGATTCAGGGATGAGCTCAGCAATTGGATTTGCTGAAGCATCAAAGCTTCCTTTGGAATTAGGATTAATAAAAAATAAAACATCGGATAGAACATTTATTGAACCTAACAAGCTTTTAAGAGAACAGGGTGTTGCATTAAAACTATCCGTTGTCAAATCAGTTATTAAAGGAAAACGAGTTGTTTTAGTCGATGATTCTATTGTTAGAGGAACAACCATAAAGCAATTAATCAATCTAATAAAAAAAGCAGGAGCTAAGGAAGTTCATGTAAGAATAACTTCTCCAGAAATTAAATATCCATGCTTTTATGGAGTTGATTTTTCAACCTATGATGAGCTAATCTCAGCAAATAACACGCCAACTCAAATGAAAGATTTGATTGGTGCGGATTCCATCTTCTTTATATCCATAGAAGGATTAATCAAAGGAGTAGGAAGAAAGCCAGGTGCTCATTGTACTGCATGCTATAACAAGGAGTATCCTACATATCTCTATGATGAGTTAAAGCAAGCCAATAAAGAAATCAAATAGGAGGACATCAGATGAGTAATGCATATAAGAATGCTGGAGTTGACGTAAATAGAGGCTATGAAGCCGTCAATCGAATCAAGAAATACGCTAAAGCAACCAATAGACCAGGCGTGATGAGTCAGATCGGTTCCTTTGCTGGTCTTTTCGATTTAAAGCCCTTAAATTTGAAGGAGCCAGTTTTAGTTTCTGGTACAGATGGTGTTGGAACTAAATTACTTGTTGCACAGCAATTCAATAGACATAATACTGTTGGTCAAGACTTAGTTGCTATGTGTGTCAATGACATCATTGCCTCTGGTGCAACCCCACTTTTCTTTCTAGATTATATAGCTGTAGAAAAAATAGATCCAAACCATATCGAAGAATTAATGAAAGGTATTTATCAAGGCTGCAAGCTTGCTAATTGTGCTTTAATAGGCGGTGAAACTGCTGAAATGCCAGATATGTATCATGATGGACATTATGATTTAGCTGGCTTCGCTGTTGGAGCAGTTGAAAAAAATCAAATAATAACAGGAGAAACTATCATTCCTGGTGATATTGTAATTGGATTACCATCCTCTGGATTGCATTCAAATGGTTATAGCTTAGTTAGGAAGATCTTATTTAAGGATCAGCATCAAGAATTAGATGGAAAAATAATAGATCAAATTCTTGAGCCTACTAAAATATATGTGAAGCCAATACTAAATTTATTATCTAAAATTAAGGTTAAGGGTATTGCGCATATTACTGGTGGAGGATTCGATGAAAATATACCTAGAATTTTACCTGAAAACGTCGGTGTTGAAATTGATACAACCTCTTTTACAAGACCAGAGATTTATCATACACTTCAAAAAATGAGTTTAATGAGCGATCGAGAAATGTTTCAGGTTTTTAATATGGGCATAGGAATGATTGTGGTCATCGATTCTAATGATGTTAGTGAAACTCTTCAACTACTTCAAGAAGCAGGAGAAGATGCGAAAGTTATAGGGAGTATAACAAATCAGGAAGGCTTGACATTCTTATGGTAAGTTTAGCAGTATTCGCATCTGGAAATGGATCTAATTTTGAAGCACTTGTTCATGGAGCTAAGGCATATCAAATCAAGTGTTTAATTGTTGATCAAAAGGATGCTTATGCAATAGATAGAGCAAGAAATATAAATATTCCATTTTATTTTATAGATAGAAACAAATTTCAATCGAGAAAAGATTATGAATCTGCTATACTGGAAATACTTTGTCATCATCAAATCGAGTGGATTGCTCTCGCTGGATATATGAGAATGATTGGTCAAACCCTAATGAAAGCATATCCAAATAAAATTATCAATATTCATCCATCCCTACTTCCTGCGTTTCCAGGTAAACATGCAATTCAAGATGCCTATCAAAGTCAAGTAAAAAAAACTGGCGTCACTATCTTTATCATTGATGAAGGAATCGATACAGGAAAAATCATTGCACAAAGAAGTCTTGAGATTAAAGAAAATATCAAGATAGAAGATTTAGAAAAAGAAATACATCAAATAGAGCATGAACTATTTAGTCAGACTCTTAATGATTTAATTGGAGGAAAAAAATGAAAAGAGCTCTCATCAGCGTAACCGATAAAAGTGGACTCATTCCATTTGTTAAAGGATTGAAGTCTAAAGGATATGAAATCATATCGACAGGTGGAACCTATCAAATGCTTCATAATGAAGGCATTTCTTGCTTAAAAATTGATGAGGTGACAAATTTCCCTGAAATCTTTGAAGGAAGAGTCAAAACGCTTCATCCCATGGTTCATGGTGGTCTTCTAGGTAAAAGAGATAGCGAACTTCATATCAAGGAAGCAAATGAACAAGGTATAGAGTGGATTGATATGGTTGTTGTTAATCTATATCCTTTTAGAGAAACCATGAATAAAAAGGATACTACAGATAGTGAAATCATTGAAAATATCGATATAGGTGGACCCTCTATGATTCGAAGTGCAGCGAAGAATCATCTTTTTGTTAGTGTCGTAACTGACATTAACGATTACGATATGATTATTGACTCTATGGATGAACAAGGAAATCTATCTAATAATCTAAGAAGAGAACTAGCTGCAAAAGCATTTCGATTAACTGCACAATATGATTCTTGGATTGCAAGTTATCTTACAAAAGAAGTTTATCCAGAAAGACTTACCCTAACCTATACAAAAAAAGAAGTTTTAAGATATGGAGAAAACCCACATCAAAGTGCAGCTTTATATGAAACCGGTGAAAAACTACCCTATTCACTTACCCAAGCTATAAAGCTTCACGGAAAAGAACTTTCTTATAATAATATACAAGATGCGAATGCATCATTAATGATTTTAAAGGAATTTTTAGATCCTTGTGTAGTTGCTGTTAAGCATATGAATCCTTGCGGTATTGGCAGTGATATTGATTTTTACAAGGCGTGGAAAAAAGCCTATGAAGCAGATCCAGTTTCCATTTTTGGTGGCATTATTGCCGTTAATCAAAAATTAACAAAAGAGATTGCTAAAGAATTATCTCGACTCTTTTTAGAGGTTATTATCGCACCTGATTATGAAATGGAAGCATTATCTATTCT
Organism: Acholeplasmataceae bacterium UBA2284; assembly: GCA_002345705.1. Taxonomy (GTDB): domain Bacteria; phylum Bacillota_I; class Bacilli_A; order Acholeplasmatales; family Acholeplasmataceae; genus Peloplasma. Next base: position 106,481 of record DDWO01000023.1, read on the forward strand.
TAAAGAGAAGAAAAATGTGAGAATTCTCCAAGTAGCAATGGGAGCTAGAAAACCTCAATTTGATATCAAAGGCGTTGAAGGTGGAATACTTATTCAAAGTGAGGATAATATCCTTTATGAGTCGATGGAATGTCCAACAGTAATTAAACCAAGTGATGAGGACATTAAAGAGCTTTTATTTGCTTATCGTGCAGTCAAACATGTGAAATCAAATGCTATTGTTATAACTAAAAATCAGATGACCATCGGTATTGGTGCTGGTCAAATGAATCGTGTAGGTGCAGCTAAAATAGCGATTGATCAAGCAGGAGCGAAAACAGAACAAGCATATATGGCATCTGATGCATTCTTTCCAATGTCAGATACTGCCCTTTTAGCAGCAAATGCAAATATTAAAGCAATCATTCAACCAGGTGGAAGTATTAAAGATAAGGAATCTATTGATATGTGCAATCAATATGGGATTGCTATGGTCTTTGTGAAGACTAGACATTTTAAGCACTAATGAATATTCTAATTATCGGTCAAGGCGGTAGAGAGCATGCAATTGCCTGGAAAATCCGACAAAGCAAGCATGCAAATCAAATCTTTGTCATACCTGGTAATGATGGTATGAAGGATGTTGCAAAGACTGTTGATATCGCTATCGATGATTATCCTTTAATCATCTCTTTTGCTATCGAAAACAACATCGATTTAACTATAGTTGGTAGTGAAAAACCATTGTGCGATGGATTAGTCGATATGATGGAAGAAAAGGGATTAAAAGTTTTTGGTCCATCTAAAAGAGCTGCTGAAATTGAAGGCTCAAAGGCATTTGCTAAAATGATGATGGGAAAATACAATATTCCTACTGCATCTTATCACAATGTCAAGTCATTCGAGGAAGCAAAGAGAGTACTAATTCACTCTAAATATCCGATAGTCATCAAGGCTGATGGTCTTGCTGCTGGAAAAGGTGTTGTCATCGCTAAAGATTTTCATGAAGCATTTGAAGCATCTGTATTATTTCTTGGTACAAACAAAAGCATTGTTATTGAAGAATATTTAGTAGGTATTGAGTTTTCACTGATTGCATTTGCAAATGGGAAAACTATGTATCCCTTTGAACTTGCACAGGATTATAAAAGAGCATTTGATCATCACCAAGGTCCAAATACAGGTGGTATGGGTTCATATAGTCCAGTCCCAAGTATTCCAAAGGAAGCTATCCATGAAGCTATTGAAAAGGTGATGAAGCCTATGCTTTATGGACTAGAAAAAGAAAATAGATCATTTAAAGGCTTTCTTTATGGTGGACTAATGCTTACAAAAGATGGTGTGAAGGTGATTGAATTCAATGCAAGACTTGGAGATCCAGAAGCTGAAGTCTTACTGCCTAGATTAGAAGATGATATGATTGAAACTATTATGTCTATAATGAATCATGAATCAAGAACATTAACATTTAGTAAGTACGCATGTGTAGGAGTTGTGATGGCTAGTCAAGGCTATCCAGGGCATTATGATAAAGGATATCCAATTGAAATAAAAAAACAGGATTCTATTCTATTCCATATGGGAACTAAATATGAAAATGGCAAATTTGTTACAAATGGTGGTAGGGTTTTAATTGCAGTTTCATTAGGAGAAAATATTGAAGAGGCTAGACATAAGACATATCAAGCTTTAAAGAATATCAGTTGCGAGAACATTTATTTTAGAAATGATATTGGTATATTATAAAAAAAATAATCAATGACTTTTATATGCATTGGTTTTTTTTATTTATTACATGCTATAATTTAAATATAAATACGCGAAGGGGGCTTCAATAAGTGAAAATAAAAATTTTAATTCTTGGAATATTTGTTTTGTTCATTACTTTTTTTATGTATGGATGTAGCAGTGAAAATTATGGTCCAATCGATAATGATGATGACTCAGGCATAGTTAATCTTGCCAATGGAACTTCTCCAACAAGAAAGATTATTTACGAGGTTGAGCTTACAATATATACAAATCAATATGACGATACTATCAAATATGTTAGAGACCTAATAAATTCTGATGAATGGTTCGACAAAGAATCAGTATCTGAGCGTAGAGCAACCTTTATTTTACGTATAAAGACTGATCGATTAGATGAGGTATTAGATGATATTAAGTCAAACTACACAGTTAAAAATTATGAAAAATCAGCAACTGATATTTCATTAGCATATCAGGATACATCCGATAAAATTACAGCTCTTCAACTTCAGCATACAAGATTACTAGAATTATATGAAACGGCTTCTCTATCGGATATGATACTAATAAATACACAGCTTTCATCAATTGAAGTACAAATTGCACAGCTCCAAGGAACACTCAATCAATTCGATAGCCTTGTTGACTACAGTGTTATTGAAATAGAGATTTATAGTTCTGCAGTATCCTCAAGACTACCGTTCTTTAATAGAATAGGAGTAGCACTTGAAAATGGATTTCATGCGGTTGTTATTATTTTGGATGGAATTGTAATAGCTCTAGCAACATTACTTCCGATTGCAGCTTTTTTTGTTCCTTCTGGATATGGAATATATCGTCTTGTTAAGTATATAAATAAACGTAAAAAAACCAAAAAATTGAATAAGGAATAATAAATTAAAAGGGTGGGAATATGAAAGAAGTGATTGGTGTAAAATCCAAAGGAAATAGTTTTGTCTATCGATCTTTTTTTGTTGTATCATTGGTAGTGTTTACCTTTTCACTCCTAATGAAACTTCAAGGACAGGACACTAGAGATGAAGTGCAAGTCCTCTTGATTGGTTCATTAATAATGATGATTATCATGGGAATCATTTTAATATCAATTAAAAATAAACCAACAAATGCGATTGAATGTGATGGAGAATATCTTTATATTAATGAACCTGATACTGTAATCAAAATTCAATTAACCTCTATTGTTCATGTAGCACCAAGACGCATAAGAAGTAGATATATGACATATACATTTGGCCGCTTAACTGTGCATACAGCAGATAAAAGATATGAAACAACAGTGGTTATATCAGAATGTGAAGAAGTTGCACACGAAATTATGAAGTTAGCCGCAAAAAACAACAAGCATATTGTTGACTATGATATATAAGTAAACTGGAGAAGTATATGAGAAAAATAATAGGGTTTATTTTCTTTGTCATCAGCATGATTATCTTAATTACTGCAGTAATGGCAAATATCGAATTGATTAATGGAATTAGCCAAGTTTTTCAATCCGAAAACATTTCAGCTGCGCTTTATTTATACCTAGGAGTTGTATGGCAACTTTTAGCACCAACTATAATTATCCTTCTTTTGAGTGTAATAGCGATGGGGAATTACTCAAGAAGAAGATAAACAGTATTAGAAAAAAACAACATATAATCGAGTTTTATTGGCTGTGCTGAGTCTACAACCTCATACAGTCATTTTTATTTTCACCTAATCAAAAAAAAAAAAAAATCGAAAAAAAAGTGAATCAAAAATATTGACAATCATTTTTTTCAGTAGTAAAATATAACTGAAATAGCACTCTAGTACATCAAGTGCCAATAAAAAAGGAGGCGAAAAATATGCTTGGTTTAACACCATTTAACCGAAGTTTAGTACGTCGAGCAGATGAAAAGGATGATTTCTTTAACATGATCGATGAATTCTTCAACGACAGCTTCTATCCAAACAGAAATCTTCGTCGTGACACCTTTAAAATCGATGTCAAGGATGAAGGGGATTTCTTCACAGTTGAAGCAGATCTACCTGGAATCAAAAATGAAGAAATCGAATTAAACTATCAAGATAGTCAATTAATGATTTCTGTTAATCGTGAAGAAGAAAAGAAAGAAGAAAAAAACAATTACATTCATCGTGAACGAAAATTTACATCCATGAGACGTGCAATTAACTTAGGTGATCTTGTCACTGAACATATTGAAGCAGAGCTAAAAGATGGTATATTGACTATTAAAGCTCCAAAAGCTACTCAAATTGAACAAAAGACAAGAATTCAGATTAAGTAAGGTATACAGTTTTAAAAGTATTTACATCAAGAATCTTAAGTGAGTGGGTAGCTAGTTAAACTAGGTGCCCATTCATTTTTTATCTATATCTAATCAAAATAATTCCAAATATAGTATAATATAAGTATGAAAATAAAAATAACAGGAGAAAAACGATGAACATAACATCCTTCTTAAAACCATTTTATGAGACAACAGTAGTTTATGACGATCAATCTTTAGGTGATGCCTTGATAACAATGACAAAACATCGGTATACATCGATACCTGTTATCACTAAGGATCAAAAGTATGTAGGAACATTAACAGAAGGTGATATCCTTCAGTTTGTTATTAAGAATGTAGACTGCTTAAATTCTGATAATTTATCTAAGTATTTAGTATCTGAGGTCAAAAGACATAGAGATTATGAACCTGTAAATGTAAGTGCAACCATGCCTATGCTTTTATCGAAGGCTTCAAATGAAAATTTCGTTCCAGTAATTGATCATAACGACACATTTGTTGGAATTATCACAAGAAAAACATTATTAGATTATTTCTTTGAGCATAATTTTATGGTCTTATAATTAATTATTATCAATTAAAAACTATTTTAGCAAACAACCACAAACCGTGGTTGTTTTTTTAGTAAATAACAGGTAAAAAACTGATAGTTATTCTTGACATATAAACTCAGCGTGCTATAATATAGATGAATATCAATATAGATAAATATCGATATAGCTAAGGAGGACGTATATGGAATTAGATTATGCATTACTTTTTAAAGCATTATCAGATGATAACAGGTTGAAGATTCTTGAACTTTTAATTCAAGGTGAAACCTGCGGATGTACATTGATTGATAAACTAACAATTAAACAACCCACATTATCCTATCATCTAAAAACATTAACAGATGCAGGTATAACAACTGCATATAAGGATGGAAATTGGGTTAAGCATCATGTAGATAAAGAAAAAATAGACAAAATGATTGAATTTCTAATTAACTTAAAAAATATGGAGACAACATGCAAATCATAAAAGACTTTTTTGGATTTTTAAACGATCAATTACTTAAAATGGTGTGGCTTGATGACACGGTTCGGTGGTTTTTTGGAGATTTATTAGGGCTTGATAAGGAATCTATGCTTTTTGAAAGCTTATCATTCTTTGTTTATGATGTCATAAAGATTTTAATTTTACTCGCAGTATTAATCTTTATCGCATCCTACGTTCAATCGTTTTTCTCACCAGAACGTACAAGAAGAATATTAGCCAAGCATAAGGGTGTTGGAGCAAATACGATTGGTGCATTACTAGGTACAGTAACACCATTTTGTTCCTGTTCATCAATTCCTATCTTTATCGGATTTACTAAAGCGGGATTACCTATTGGTGTAACATTTTCGTTTTTGATCTCATCACCACTAGTCGATTTAGCTTCAGTTATTCTTTTAGCCAGTATCTTTAACTGGAAAGTAGCAATCGCCTATGTCGTCGTGGGACTTATCATCGCAGTCGTCGGAGGTAGCTTAATCAGTTTCTTTAAAATGGAAAGATATGTTGAAGATTTCGTGATGCAAAGAAGCGTAGCTCCTGCCGGTAGCGAAATCGAACCAATGGAAGAATACCAAATGACAAGAAAAGAACGTATAAATTACTCAGTAGATCAGGTTAAGGAAATTATTAGAAAAGTTTGGATTTATATATTGATTGGTGTAGGTATTGGAGCTATCATTCATGGAGTTATTCCTGAAGAGTTTATTTCAAAGGTTTTAGGCAATGACAATATATTCTCAGTTTTAATAGCAACTCTCCTAGGTATTCCAATGTATGCAGATATTTTTGGAACCCTACCAATTGCAGAAGCACTCGTATCTAAGGGTGTTGGAATTGGTACTGTGCTTGCTTTCATGATGGCGGTTACTGCATTATCTCTTCCATCAATCATCATGATTAAAAAAGTAGTCAAACCTAAGTTATTAATGATGTTTGTTGGTACTGTCACTATAGGTATACTTATTGTGGGTTATTTATTTAACGCTTTTAGTTATTTACTTATATAAGAAGGGAGGAATATAATAATGGAAATCAAAGTATTAGGATCTGGATGTGCAAACTGTAAAAGATTACATCAACTTGCTGAATTAGCGCTTCGTGATTTAAACAAAGAGGCTAACCTTATTTATGTTACTGACATGATGGAAATTGCGAATGCTGGGATACTAAAAACTCCTGGACTTGTAATTAACAATAAGATAGTTTCTTATGGTAGAGTACCTACATTAGATGAAGTGAAAAACTTTATTCAAAACGCTAAATAAGGAGTATTTATGAAAATAGGATTTTTTGAAAAATATTTAACGTTATTTGTTTTAATATGTATGGGGATTGGCGTGTTAATTGGTAGATTCATCCCAGCAATTCCAGACTTTTTAAGTAGATTTGAGATAGCAAGTGTTAATATTCCAATCGGTATTTTAATTTGGGTGATGATTTATCCGATGATGCTTAAGGTAGATTTCACTTCGGTGAAAAATGTAGGTAAAAAACCGAAGGGTTTATATCTAACTTGGGTTGTTAATTGGTTAATTAAGCCATTTACAATGTTTGGAATCGCATATTTATTCTTCTATGTTATCTTTAGTTCACTGATTCCAGTTAATCTTCAACAAGACTATTTAGCAGGAGCAGTGTTATTAGGTGCTGCACCGTGTACAGCGATGGTCTTTGTATGGAGTAGCTTGACAAGAGGTAACCCAGCATATACCTTAGTACAGGTAGCAACCAACGATTTGATTATCCTAATCTTATTCGTACCTATAGTTGGATTACTATTAGGCATTGGAGGCATCACTGTTCCATGGCTAACGCTCTTTTTATCGGTATTCCTATTTGTAGTGGTTCCACTGGTCGCGGCCTCTCTAACGAGATATTTCATGATTAAAAATAAAGGTCTTGAGTTCTTCAACAAGAGATTTGTACCAAAATTTAGTAAAATAACAGTGAGTGGATTATTATTGACGCTTGTCTTAATCTTCTCGCTTCAAAGTGATTTGATTATTGATAATCCATTACACATTATCTTAATTAGTATTCCGCTCATCATCCAGACATTCTTAATATTCTTTATCGCTTATTTTGGAGCAAGAGCAATGAAGCTTACACATGATGTTGCAGCTCCTGCAGGCATGATAGGAGCAAGTAATTTCTTTGAACTAGCAGTTGCAGTCGCAGTTGCACTATTCCCTTTAAACCCTGGAGTTGCGTTAGCAACGATTGTAGGTGTGTTGGTAGAAGTGCCAGTTATGTTAATGCTAGTTAAGATAGCAAATAAAACCAAAAATTGGTTTCCAAAAGGAGAGTTAAATTATGAAGAAACTTAAAATCGCATTCGTTTGTGTTCATAATAGTTGTAGAAGTCAAATGGCAGAAGCCATTACAAAAGAGCTTGCTTCAGATTTCTTTGAAGCATATAGCGCGGGTACTGAAACAAAGCCTAGAATCAATCAAGATGCAGTTAGAATCATTAAGGATTTATATAAGGTTGATATGAACTTAACTCAAAAGTCTAAACTACTAGATGATATTCCTCAAGAGCTTGATGTATTGGTCACTATGGGCTGCAATGTCGAATGTCCATTCATTCCTACTCAGCATAGAGAAGACTGGGGATTAGATGATCCAACGGGATTACCTGATGAAGCATTCTTGCATACAGCAAAGGTCATTAAGGAAAAACTATTATTACTACGAGAACGCATTGAAAATAAAGAAATAGATATTCAATAGAAACGGAGAAATCCGTTTTTTTATTTAGCAAATCAATAATGTTTCATGATAGAATGAAGTCAAATAGAAAGACTTAATTTAAAGGAGTCAATTCATGCTACTATCAAGCAGTGTTGCAGAACAAATTGTAGACCAACTATCCAAGGTTATGGACCACCATATTAATATTATGGATATTAACGGAACCATTATATCCTCTACCGATCCAAACCGTATTGGAACCACCCACGGTGGTGCAGTAAGAATTATCAAAGAAAAACTTAAAGAGCTATTGATTGAGGCAAATGATGAATATGTTGGGGCTAGAAATGGTATTAATCTTCCTATTGAATTCAACAATGAAATCATTGGTGTCATCGGTCTAACAGGAAGAAGTGAAGAAGTCTTCAAATATGGTCAAATCATTAAGAAGATGACTGAAGTTTTACTATTAGACACCTATGTCAGAGAACAAAAAAATATCGAACAAAAGGCTAAGGATCGATTCTTAGAGGAATGGATATTTGGCAGATATGATACCAATCATCCACAGGAATTTAAAGCCCGTGCTCAAATGCTAGGAATTGATACGCATAGTGCAAAAAGAGTGCTCGTTTTCTCAGTCAAGAAAGCGGATAACTCCTCAGCAAGTGATCAGCTTCAAACCGATATCTCTCATCGCTTAAGAAATCATTTAAAGTCTTATCCACAATCCTTTCTATTTAGGACTTCAACATTATTTATTTGTGTATTCAACAGAATACCAGATGAAGAGATAAAAATGATTGCTAAAGAAATAGAAATCATTGTTACAGAGCATTTTAAATGCAAAATATTCATAGGAATTGATTCTGATGACCCTAAACCTATCAAAGTATCATTTAAAAATGCAAATACAGCACTTCAAGCAAGCATCAAATCTAATGAAAACATTAACATTTATGATGTAGTCAATTTTGACATCTTTATCAATACCATGCTTTCTAAGTATAAGGAAGACTTCCTTGAAAAGTTCTTCAATCAATCCAGTCAAGCAGATATTAAAGAATATATTGATATTTTAAGAGTGTTCTACGCATGCGAAGGATCCATTAACGATGCAAGTCAAGAGCTATTCATTCATAAAAACACACTTCAATATAGACTAAATAAAATCTATATGTTAACTGGTTTTGATCCAAGAAAGATTAGTTTATCTTATATGTTTGTTATAGCAATCAAGATTTACGACTCTCTACAGTCAGAAAAATAAAGAAAAAATGTTACAGGTACCTAAATGTGGTGCCTTTTTTTGTTTTCTATACTATATGAAAGGGCTATCATTTTCCATATAATAAAACTAGATTTTAAAACCCATTCAACAAAAAATAGGAGGTTTAAAAACCATGTTAACTGGGATTTGGTTATTTGTAGGTTTAATTATCGCTATTGTGGTAATGATCCTAATGATTTCAAAATTAAAGATACATCCATTTATCGCGATTATGGCTGTATCCATCGTGCTTGCATTATTCTCGCTTCCGATTGCTAATGTTCCTGGAACAATTGCTGCTGGATTCGGTGGTATTATGTCAGGTATCGGTATTGTTATCATTTTAGGGGCATTAATCGGTTTCATCGTTGAAAAGACTGGAGCAGCATTAACAATTGCTGATACAGTTGTTAAGGTTGTTGGTAAAAAACATCCTGAAATGGCAATGATGATTATGGGTTGGATCGTATCCATTCCAGTATTCTGTGACTCAGGGTTTATTATTCTAGACCCAATTAGAAAATCAATGAGTAAGATGACGAAGAAGTCATCTGTAGCAATGGCAGTTGCTCTATCACTTGGTCTTTATGCATCTCACGTGTTTATCCCACCAACACCAGGTCCAATTGCTGCTGCAAACTCAGTCGGTTTAGGTACTAGTTTATTACTCGTTATGGGTGTTGGTGCATTAGTTTCTGTATTTGCTTTAATTCCTTCATATTTCTTTGCACTTTATATTGGCAAGAAAGTTAAGGTAGAAGCAGATACTGATGATGATGTTAATCCAAATGCTGCTGCAGAAGCTTTTGCTAAATTAAGAGCAAGCTATGGTAAGCTTCCAAATGCATGGTTGTCATTTGCTCCAATTATTGTTCCAATCTTAGCGATGGCTATGGGTACAATTGCTAAAGTATTAGCATGGACTTCACTTCCATTCTGGGGATTCATCGGGCATCCAATTATTGCGTTATCACTAGGTGTTATCTTTGGTGTGGTATTACTTTACACAACAAATAAGATCAAAGATTTTAATTTCTTAACCAATGAAAATCTTAAGATTGTTGGGCCAATTCTATTTATTACCGCTGCTGGTGGTGTATTAGGTAAGGTTATTGCTGATGCAGGCGTAGTTGCTTTTGTCAGTGGCAATGCAGATGCACTTAAGGTTTTAGGTATTCTATTCCCATTCATCGTTGCTGCTATCCTTAAGATCGCTCAAGGTTCTTCAACAGTTGCAATCGTTACAACTGCTGCAATGATGGGTACATATGCTGATCCAGCATCTGTTATGCAAGCTTTAGGATTTGTTACTCCATTCTCTGCTGCATTAGTTGTTATGGCTATTGGTGCAGGTGCAATGACAGTATCTCATGCTAACGACAGTTATTTCTGGGTTGTTACTAACATGAGTGGAATGACTCCAGATCAAGGCTATAAGACACAAACATTAGGAACACTTATTTCTGGTATAAGTTCAATTATTGGCATATTACTATTAAGCGTACTCTTCTTATAAGAGTTGACATGATAATATAGAGATTGCCGCTTGGTAATCTCTTTTCATTAAAAAAGGAGGACATCTATGAAAAGATTTGTGATTATTCCTGATTCTTTCAAAGGCACATTATCGAGCATACAAGTTTGCGATATTCTTGAAAAAGAAATAAGAAAAAAATTTAATCCAGTCGAAATCAAGAAAATACCGGTTGCTGATGGTGGTGAAGGAAGTGTAGATGCATTTCTAACCGCAGATGGTGGAAAGAAAGTTTATGCAGAAGTTAGCGGACCTTATTTTGAAAAGATGACATCCTTTTATGGATTAATTGATGGGGGAAAAACAGCAGTCATAGAAATGGCTGCCTGTGCTGGTTTACCACTTGTAGAACATAAAAAAGATCCTTCAAAGACAACAACGTATGGCTTTGGTGAACTCATTTTACATGCAATGGATCAAGGTGTTAATAAAATTATTTTAGGCCTTGGTGGAAGTGCTACAAATGATGGTGGAGCTGGATTCGCTGCAGCACTAGGTGTAAAGTTTTTTGACAATCATAACAAAGTATTTGTTCCAGTTGGTGGAACACTATCGAAGATTCATAAAATTGATGTTTCTAAAATGGATCAAAGACTTAAAAAAATAGATTTTGTCACCATGTGTGATATCGATAATCCTTTGTTTGGTACTGAAGGAGCTGCTTATATCTTCAGCCCTCAAAAGGGTGCAGATGAAAAAATGGTTCTGTTCCTAGATCAAAATTTAAAGGATTTCGCAAGGGTGGTTGAAAAGGAATTAGGATTCTCAGATCCATACTTCAAGGGTGCAGGTGCAGCAGGGGGATTAGGATATGGAACCAAAGTCTTTTTAAACTCAAAGATTCAAATGGGAATTGAAACTGTACTAGATGTTATGCACTTTGATACACTAGCAAAAGATGTTGATTATGTCATCACAGGTGAAGGTAGCCTAGATTTGCAATCTCTTAGAGGTAAGGTTGTTATCGGTGTTGCTAGAAGAGCGAAGAAGCTTAAATCAAAGGTAATTGCGGTTGTTGGTCAAACCTTAGGTAATCAAGATTTATATTTAGCTGAGGGTATTGATTATATCGTTGTTACTAACTATTTAAAGCTTCCATTCAGTGAAGTGAAAAAAAGAGCAGAAATCGATATGGTTTATACATTTAACAGTTTTTTGGATCAAATCAAATAGAAAAAGAAGGATGCATGAGTCGCCATGCATCCTTCTTATATATTTAAACCGAAAATTGCTAAGAGTAATAGAGTGATAATAATGCCTATTGCATAGACAAGAATCACCTTTTTAAGTGTAAATAAAAAGCCTTTTTTGATTATAAATAGTAAAGCGACTAATATGTTGATTCCAGGAATCCAGATCAAAATGGAAAATACGATCCAATCAAAAATTGTAAAATCATCTTTTTTAAACATAAATACCCACCTTTTTGTTTATTTTATAGGAATTGATAAAAGTTTTATGGATATATGCATGTTAACAGCCACTTTTTATGTCAAATACATCAAATTCATGTAAAATGTAAAAAAAAGGATGTGAATGTATGAATAATCCACCAACATCAAAATTTGTAAATTATCAAAATCTATATTTTAAGGCAACATGGGTCATTTTGGTAATCAGCTGTGCGCTTGCAGTAATCGGTTATCTGATGGTTCAAGCAATGCTTTCCGCACCAATGATATTAGTGCAGTTCGCGACTTTTGTACTTTACTATCATGTGTTTCATTTCTTTTATGGCATTTTTAGTCTAATCTACTATTTCGCAAAGGTAAGAAAGAAAATTAAAAGCACTAAAATCTATAAGACCTTGATAGGGATTCTTATATCTCCTGCGAGTGCTTTTGCAGCTTATATTGCGGTTTTTCTAATTGCAGTATCAGCATGCTCTGCTAATTGATCTTTACAATAAACTAGTATTTAAAGTATTTACCATAGAATAAAATTATGCTATACTACCATTTAGATAATACGTAATCATGAAATGGGGTTATTCTATGGACTATATTGTGAGAGTTGAAAATCTCGTCAAAAGCTATGGCGATGTTTTAGCGGTCAATGATATTTCCTTTTCGGTGAGAAGAGGAAGTCTTTTTGCTTTTTTAGGACCAAATGGTGCAGGTAAGTCAACAACCATCAACATTATGACGACATTGCTAGATGCTAATAGTGGAAGAGTTTACTTAAATGAACAAACTGATGATGTCTATTTTAGAAATAAAATTGGTGTGGTTTTTCAAAATAACGTTTTAGATAATGACTTGACAGTCAAAGAAAACTTAATCTACCGTGGTTCCTTATATATGAATGATAAGAAACTTGTATTGAAAAGATATGAGGAGCTTAAATCATATTTAAACTTCGGTGAATTTGAAAATCAAAGATATAAAACACTATCAGGTGGACAAAAAAGAAGAGCTGAAATTGCTAGAGCTTTATTTTCTAATCCTGAGATACTTCTTTTGGATGAACCTACAACGGGATTAGATCCCGAAACTAGACAAATCGTCTGGAAGGTTATCGATGATTTAAAAAATAATCATGGAATGACTATATTTTTAACAACTCATTATATGGAAGAAGCATCCAATGCTGACCATGTTGTGATTATCAATAAAGGAAAGATTGTTTGTGAAGGTACTCCTGCACAGCTGAAACAAAAATATAGCTATGATCGATTAAAGGTAGTTCCTTTCGACAAAAAAATAATGGCTGATTTTCTTTCCGCCAGTCAAAGACCATATGAAAAAATAGCTGATCAATATATCATGGCTGTGGAAGATGCTAAGGATGCTATATCCTTAATTAATCAAATGAAGGATAATATAAAGCAGTTTGAAGTTTTAAAGGGAACGATGGATGATGTATTCATCAATGTTGTAGGTGGTGAGCATAATGTATGATTTATCAAATATGATTAAAAGAAATACCTTAATCTTTCTTAGAGATAAAACAGCAGTCTTCTTTTCGTTTCTAAGTGTTATTATTTTGCTTGCCCTATATTTCCTATTTATTGGAAGACAATATGTCGATGACTCAAACTTTGGTGACTTTGTTGTCAGCGATCAATTAAAAACCTTTTTATCAACCAGTGTTATTATGGGTGGTGTATTAGTAATCAATACCGTTTCACTTTCTCTAGGTGTCATGGGAAATGTCATTACAGATTTAGAATATCGAAGACTAGATGGATTTTTAGTGACTCCAGTCAAACGGTATAAGATTATTTTAAGCTACTACATCACTTCTATTATGGTTACATCAACCTTAACCATATTTATGTGGTTACTTACAGTTTTATACGTTGGTGTTTTTTCAGGATATTGGTATTCCTTCATGGTTATTATCAAAGCTTCTGGATTAATTTTTCTATTTACATTTATTTCTGCGACTTTAATGATATTTCTCACAACCCTATTAAAATCTGTAAATGCATTTGGAACATTATCTGGTGTATTAGGAACATTGATAGGCTTCATATCAGGAATTTACATGCCGTTATTTGTTTTAGGTAAAGCAATGGCCAATGTCGCATCAATTGTTCCATTCACACATATGACCATTCTATTAAAAAAGGTAATATTAGAAGAACCGTATGCTGCACTAGTATCTGAATCAGGATTTCCGGTTCAAGGAATACCTGAAATAGGAAAATTTTATGGAACCAATGAAATCGGAGTATTTGGTCATGATGTCAATATTTGGATATTGCTTGCAGCATCCACGTTACTTGGCTTTGGACTCCTTTGGATATCTTACAGAAATATGAATAAAAAAATGGGAAAATAAAAATATAAATCAAATATTTTTCACAAAAGAACTCTAAAAATAAGGGTTCTTTTTTCTCTTTACATAAAGTTTACATAAGCCTTACTTGTTCTTGGTTTCATCAAAAATCAAATTTCTATATAATCAACATGTAAAAGAAAATAAGGAGAATAAAAATGAGAAAATTAATCACTGTGTTCATGCTAGCATTTGTCTTAACATTAGCAGCTTGTACACCAAAAGAAGATTTTAAAATGGAATCAAAGATTACAGTTTATACAAGAGATACAACATCAGGTACTCGTGATGGATTTATGAATGGTATTGGGTTTGCTGAAGCAGCAAAGAGTGATGATGTTCTAGTTACAGGATTTGTGATTAGAGATAACACAGCTCAGCTAAACGCGATGACAATTGATGAATATGGTATCGGCTACATTTCAACATCAAGCCTAAACGATTCAGTCAAAGGTTTATACTTTAACGGTGTTGCTCCCACAGAAGCAAATGTTATCAATAACACCTATGATTTAAAGCGTCCTTTTATGTGGATGGTCAGAGCAGATGGTGATTTCCCATCACAAACTGTCCAAGATTTAGTACATGCATTCGTAGCTTTCTTAGGTACAACAGATGCATCAGACATTATTAACAATGCTGGAGCAATCGCACTACCTTCATCAGTCACTTGGGACTCAATTAAAGCAAACTATCCTATTACTCAACAAAACAATAGTACAGTAACTGTAAGATTTGGTGGATCAGACTCAATCCAAAAGGTAGCTGAAGCTCTAACAGCAGCATTTACAGCTAAAGCTGGTAACTTCGTTGCAGAGCATGATCATACAGGCTCTGGTGATGGTTGGAAGAGAACCAATGGTGACACTAAGGATCAAACAGTTGGTAAAGATGTAGGATTCTCATCAAGACCATTTACTACATCAGAACTATCTAATGTAGTAGCTGATCAATACGGGCAACTAGCATGGGATGCTATTGTAGCAATCGTACATAAGAACAATCCAATTGATAATGTAACTGCAGATACACTAAAGAAAATTTATAATGGTACTTATCTAACTTGGGCTGACGTTCCTAACGAATAAAAAGTTGATTAAGAATTGTAATAAGGGACTCAACACGAGTCCCTTGTTTCAGTAGAAAGGAATACATAATATGCAACAAACAATCAAGAAAAAATTCCAAAAAAATGCACTGATTGATATTACTGTTGAGCAAATCCTAAAAGGATTAGCTATTTTATCAGGATCATTTATCTTTATTATTGCAGGAGTTATTATCGCGAAGGGATTGACACCCTTTATTACAAACAATGGTGGGTTAGGAAATGTACCAGTACTTCCCTTTTTAGTTGGAGATACATGGCTTACTGGACCTACCTTTCAATCGAATTTGTATAGTGTCGGTTTTATTATTATCAGTACAATCTATGTAGTTTCACTCTCATTATTACTATCTTTTCCAATCGGTGTATTAACAGCCCTTTTCATCGCTAAGATTGCACCAAAGAGACTCGCGGAAACACTAAGAACTGTCATTGAAATTTTAGCATCGATTCCATCTATTATTTATGGTTTATTTGGCGCAGGTTTTGTATTAAAAATAGTTTATGACTTTAGTGCTATCTTAGGATATCAATCGAAGGGTGGTAACTCTGTTTTATCAACAGTAATTATTCTAGCCTTAATGACAATTCCTACGATAACAACAATATCCGAGGTTTCGATTCGTTCAGTGGATAAAACATTAATTCACGGTTCTCTTGCTCTCGGTGCAAGCCCAACTCAAACCAATTTCAAGGTTGTATTAGCAGCCGCTAAATCTGGTATATTTACTTCAGCAATTCTTGGTGTTGGTAGAGCATTAGGTGAAGCAACTGCTGTTTCCTTAGTCGCTGGAGGAAGAAGATCTGGATTATCCTTTGATATTTTAGATACTACATCGACATTAACAACCACAATGCTTGAAGGAATGAAGGAATCTGCAGGATTAGACTATAATATTAGATTCTCTGTTGGTTTAGTTTTAATGGTAGTCATCGTTTTAACAAACCTATCTTTAAATGCAATCAAGAGAAAGGTAGGTAACGTCAATGTTAAGTAAACAAAAATCAAAGGATTTATTTCTACAAATCATTACCTATATGGCATCCTTCTTTAGCTTAGTTACGCTATCCTTAATTGTATTCTATGTTGCATCCAACGGCTTAAAGCTTTTAAACATGGATTTAATCACCAATAATTATCAAGCATTTAATTATATCGCTGATACAAAGGATAACAATGTACTATGTAATTGTGATTCACCAATTACGATTCCAGTTAATACATATTATTCATCAAAATGGGGTATCGCACTAACCGATGGAATCGATTTATTAGGTAAGAACATCGTTGAAGTTTATTATGTTCACCCGGATTCACCCTTAAATGAATTAATCAATAAGGGTACAGGAGAAGAAATGCTATATCTTGATACAGACTATAGCATTATTCGAATCGCTTATGAAGCGAGTGCATCTTCACTATCTCGTTATGGTGCTGAAAGAATGATAACGGAGCTTGATCTACAGGATGACTTTAGAGAGCTAGAGTTTACAACAACTGGCGGAGGAATTAGGGGATCCATTATTACAACTCTTTATTTAATTGGATTAACGCTAATCTTAGCACTACCAATTGGTGTCGGAGCTGCAGTTTATCTTAACGAATATGCTAAAAATAATCGATTTACAAGACTTGTTCGATCTTTTATTGAAACATTAACTGGTGTTCCCTCTATTATTTACGGTTTAATGGGCTTAGCGATATTCGTTCCATTTATCGTCAATATTTCAGATGCTACTGGAGGAAATATCATATCCGGTGCGATGACACTAGCAGTAATCCTTCTTCCAGTAGTCATCAGAACCACAGAGGAAAGCTTAAAGGTTGTTCCTGATGATTATAGATATGCATCTCTTGCTTTAGGTGCTAGTAAATCGCAAACGACATTTAATGTGATCTTACCCAATGCTTTTCCAGGAATTCTAACTGCGACTCTTCTTGCAATCGGTAGAATTATCGGGGAAAGTGCTGCACTTGTATTTGCAATTGGTACTGCAATAAAGGATGATGTCTCTTTAACAGGTCAATCGACATCCCTTGCAGTTCATATTTGGTCAATGATGGCAGATGAACCAGCAAATATAGAACTGTCGACAACAATCGCATTAATCATCTTACTGATTGTACTTATCTTAAATTTATCCATTAAATTCATTTCTAAAAATTATATGAAAAGGTTCGGTGTAACATCATGACAATAGAAAATAACATTGTTTTCAATATCGAAAACTTAAATCTATTCTACGGAGAAACCCAAGCATTGAAAAGCATTAATCTACAAATTTATGAAAAAGAAGTTACTGCATTGATTGGGCCAAGCGGCTGTGGCAAATCCACGTTTCTTAGAGCACTCAATCGTATGAATGACTTAATAGAAAACTGTAAAATTGATGGTGATATTAACTATCACCTAGAAAACATATATAATAGAGGTATAGATGTTATTGGACTAAGAAAAAGAGTAGGCATGGTCTTTCAGAAGCCAAATCCATTTCCAATGAGTATCTATGACAACATTACCTATGGACCTAAATGCCAAGGCATTAAGGATAAAGCGGAATTAAAACAAATTGTCGAAGAATCCTTAAAGCAAGCTGCATTATGGGATGAAGTGAAAGATAGACTAAAAGAATCTGCATTATCTCTATCTGGTGGTCAACAGCAAAGATTATGCATCGCTAGAACGATAGCAATGAAGCCTGAAGTCATCTTAATGGATGAACCAACTTCAGCGCTAGATCCTGTTGCTACAGCTAAAATCGAAGACTTAATCATTGAATTGAAAAAGAATTACACGATCATTATCGTGACACACAATATGCAGCAGGCTGCAAGAATATCAGATAAAACAGCGTTTTTCCTACTCGGTGAAATTGTTGAATATGGAGACACATCCTACATATTCTCAACACCTGATCACAAAAAGACTGAAGAATATATAACCGGACGATTCGGTTAATATGCTATAATGGAGGCAATAAAGATGACACTAAGACAATCATTAATGAATTCAATTGAGGATTTAAAAAGAGAAGTTGCTAATATGGCTGACCTAGCCTTAGCAAACCTAAGAGAAGGATTAAAGGCTTTTAAAACAACGGATTTAAAGCTAGCTAAGGAAGTCATGGCTAAGGATGATGAAGTTGATAAATACGAAGAAGAAATAGCAAAAAAGGCATTAAAGATTATATGGAAGGAACAGCCTGTAGCAAGTGATCTTAGATTAGTTACAGGAATTCTTAAGCTCATTACAGATCTAGAACGCATTGGTGATCATGCCAGTGATATTGCAGAAATGACATTGCATCTAGAGGATAATAGAAATCAACGTATGCTACCTATCACATCAAAAATGGCTGAAATTGTAGAACAAATGGTTTTATCAAGTATTCAAGCTTTAGTTAAAGTTGATGTAGTAAAGGCACGTGAAGTTATTCAAGAAGATGATGAAGTAGATGCACTATTCCAACAATTAATTCAGAAAATGACCAATGAATTAAAAAATGATAAACTAGATCCAAATGAAGCAATATATGTTTTAATGGTAGCCAAATATTTTGAAAGAGTTGGAGATCATGCAGTCAATATAGCAGAATGGATTATATTTATGGTCAGTGGTAAACATAAAAATACTTTATTATTTTAGGAGGATTTATGCCAGTAATCTATTATGTAGAAGATGATCAAGCAATTGGATATGTGATTGAAAAAACAATTAATCATTCAGGAATGATCGGTAAGGGATTTCAAAAAGGTGAACTTTTTTTAGCTGCATACCAAAAGGAAAAACCTGATTTGATTTTATTAGATGTGATGCTACCTGATATTTCAGGCTTAGAGCTTCTAAAATCGATAAGAAAAGTTGATAAAGAAACACCAATCATGATGATCTCAGCCTTACAAAGTGAAATGGATAAAGTCATCGCTTTGGACCTAGGTGCAGATGATTATATGACGAAGCCATTCGGTGTTTTAGAGCTAACATCTAGAATTCAATCCAAGCTTAGAAAAAGAGCAGATGAAAAAGTATATCAGCTCAATAATGTTATATTAGATGATAAAAAGCATCTATGTTTTATGGATGACAAAGAAGTTTATTTAACAAACAAAGAGTTTTCTATACTTAAATTATTACTTAAAAACAAGGGAGTAGTTGTCACTAAGGAAGCAATTTTTAAGGATGTATGGGAGACAGATTTTATTGGTGAAACTAGAACTTTAGATATGCACATCAAGTCACTTCGTGAGAAACTAAACCAAAATCAAGCGGAAATAGAGATAAAAACAATTCGCGGAATAGGATATCAAGTCGAATGAAGAGTACACTAATCAGAAACAATATAATCCTTTTACTAAGCGCTTTTATGTTGTTTTTTATTATTGTCTTTTTTTCTTTGAACTTCTTCGAAAGAAGCAATCAAGAAGATTTAATGAACTTTGTAATCGATGAAGTTGAATTAGCCTATAACAATTTCCCTGGAACTCCAAGTGAATTTGTTGAGGCATATGAAAGTGATAATGATCGAAGAATTACGATTTTAGATGAGAATGCAATTGTGATCAAAGACTCACATGATGATACCGTTGGAACTGATAAAAGTGAAAGACCTGAGATTAGAAATCTAGGCACTGTTTATACGAGAACATCAGATACAATCAATGTTAATCTCTTGTATATCGCAAGAAGATTAGATGATAATAATTACTTAAGAGTTGCAATTCCTGTTGAGTCAAAGCAGGCTTCCTATAACTCGGTTATTCTTGTTTTAGTCTTAACATCCGCAGGATTTATTGCTATCTTTTATATAGGATTAACACAGCTCAGTAAGAATTTATTAATCCCATGGAATAAGGTTAAAGAAGGCCTTAAAAATGTAAATGAAGGCAACGTTCAAATGATCTCCTTAAACAGTCCGTATCCTGAAATTAATGACATTATTCATGAAATCAATGGAATCAATTTGTCTACGTTAAGACACTTAAAATCGATAGAATCTTATCAGATTCAATTGAATGAAATTCTAAATGAACTCAAGCAGGGTGTCATGCTCTTTAATAAAGATGAACTGCTCGTCTATTTCAATGATGATGCGAAATCAATATTCAATTTAGATGAAGAAGCATATATGAAGCCAAGCTATTATTCAATACGTGACGCTCAAATTAGAGACGCAGTAACTAAAGCGAACATTGAGCATCAGCCGTCAACATTTGATTCGAAAATTGATGCGAAAACTATGGAAGTTAGAATATTCTTTGTGAATGCACAGGGGTTTAATCACACGGAAGCTACTGTTCTCGCATTATTCAAGGATGTAAGTCAGGAGCGTGCAATCGAACAAATGAAGCGTGATTTCTTCTCTCATGCATCTCATGAGCTCAAATCACCTTTAACTGCAATCAGAGGATACGCTGAGCTAATCGAACATGGCTTAATCAAGCCTGATGAAGTGAAGGATTCCTCACATCAAATCGTCAAGCAAACAGAAACCATGGCTGCACTCGTAGAAGACATGCTAATGCTATCTAGATTAGAGAATTTAAAGGAAAAGGTATATTCCAAACAAGACCTAAATCAAATATTATCAACAGTCATTGATGCACAGTCACAGTTTGCAATATCAAAAAACATCAATTTAATTACACTATCTAAATCAATTCATGTCATGTGTGATCCGCTAGATATTCAAAAGCTATTTAAAAACCTAATAGAAAATGCAATTAAGTATAGTGATCCAAATAAAAAAGTGGAAATTACATTGGATCAAATAGAAAAAGAAATCATCTTTATCGTTAAAGACCAAGGATATGGCATTGAGCCAGAGCACCAACAAAGAGTTTTTGAAAGATTCTTTAGGGTTGATAAAGGAAGACTTGATGGTGGTACTGGCTTAGGGCTTGCTATTGTTAAGCATATCGCATTAAAATATGATGGCTCAGTTGAACTCCAATCGACATTAAGAAAAGGCACTAAAATCACTGTTAAGCTTAAAATGAACTAAAAAAAAGGGCGTTCAATGAACGTCCTTCAATTTTCAAATGGCAGGGGTAGCAGGATTCGAACCCGCACCGACGGTTTTGGAGACCGGTATGCTACCGTTGACACTATACCCCTAAGCGCATTTATAAGTATAGCATAATAAAAACATGAATTGCAATCTAATTAGAAAAAAAGATGGAAATTACTTTCCATCATTCTTATATTCAATATCTTTAAATATCGGTTCTGCATTAACTTCCTTAACTTTACCATCTTTTGATTGATATTTTTTTTCTTGAAGCTTTGCTTTTACAAACTTATGAAAGAATAAAACATATGTGAGGACACCAACGATTAAGACATAGATTGTCATTGTTCTCCATATTAAATAGTTGAATTCACTTAAATCGCCACGTTCAGTCACTAAATCGAATAATGCTAACTCGTCAGCTGTAGGTTTATCCCCTGCAAATTGCTTAGATAATTGAAAATCAAGAGGTTCAAGTGCGAGTGTATCAGTCTTATTGAATGCAGCTTCGCTAATGATTTCATCAGATCCCAAGAAGAGAAGTGAATCATTATAAACCAATGCATTATTAGTATCTACACTACCATTCGAATATGCAATAGAGATTCTATCAATATTTGCATAAATATCCTCATCTTTGACCTTTAGATAATCTTCCTTAAATAGCAAGAAAACAGTAGGAGCATATGAGTAAGGGAATGGTTTTGCTGGATCAAAGAGTACTGTAGCTGTACTAATCAAGTCATCACCGCTCTTATAAGTACTTTGATTCAAGGTCACTGTGATTTTTAATTTTGGATGAACGACTAATTCATTATCTTCATAAATTTTAACATTATTAATATAAATCATCATACCATCATAAAGTTCATTATTTAATGTAACTCCAATTGCATAAATACTTACTGTCAATTGATGGTTGCCTTCATTTTGAATATATTGGTAAACTGCAGAATTGGAATAGTAATCAATTCCCATGACCGTGTTTATACCTTTTAGGTATGTCTGCGCATCATCGAGATGTTCCTCCATATATTCTGAGTAATAAACTTCTAACCTAGAATAGTTTGCACTTCCATAGACATAGAGGGTTGCTATGGATATAATCATTAAGTAGAAGAATCTAATAAGCCACTTTAGCATGAGTATTCCCGCCTTTCTAGAATAGGATACAAGAAATCAAAAGAATTCACAACTAATTCTAAAAAATTACATAATTTCACTTTACAAAAACGAATATTATTGTATAATAGTAATTGCGCTATCACACGGCGGCCGTGGCGAAGCGGTTAACGCATCGGATTGTGGCTCCGACACTGGAGGGTTCAACTCCCTTCGGCCGCCCCACTTCTTAAGATAGGCCCATAGCCAAGGGG
Source organism: Acholeplasmataceae bacterium UBA2284 (assembly GCA_002345705.1). Taxonomy (GTDB): domain Bacteria; phylum Bacillota_I; class Bacilli_A; order Acholeplasmatales; family Acholeplasmataceae; genus Peloplasma. The sequence goes on from DDWO01000023.1 coordinate 129,327, forward strand.
TAAGGCAAGGGACTTTGACTCCCTCATCGTTGGTTCAAATCCAGCTGGGCCTGCCATCTTAATACATTAAGCTCTATTATAGGGCTATAGCCAAGCGGTAAGGCAGTAGGCTCTGACCCTGCGATCGTTGGTTCGAATCCAGCTAGCCCTGCCACTTATAAATTAGGAACTTAGGTTCTTTTTTTATTTTTAAAAGTAAATTATTGGATTTCTTTCTACCATAAAGCAGGAGGAAACAATATGAAAAAAATAATGACTTTTGTTTTACTATGCTTTATATTTGTTATATTTGGAAAATTGAATTCAAATGCAGGTCAGTATGATAATTTACCAAAGGGGAAAAATTATTTAAGTTTAAGCAATGTTTTGGTTCTTGAAACTCCAGAATATTATGCGCAAACCATCGAACCTATTCGTGTTAAAAATCATACAGCCTATACTCTAGTTTTTGATTTTGAATTTTTAGGTCAGCTAACGATGGACTTAAGTAGTGTTTTTGTTGAGATTGAAGAAGACAGTGGAGTCAATCATAGCAACTATATTACCGAAGATCGTCTAAATGAGCGCGCATATTTTGAATTTACGACATCGGATGAATGGATTCATATCGCATTCATGCCTAATGGAAACACAAATGGATATAATGCGATGCTCTATGAGGGAACATACCAAGACTTTGATGGCTTTTTACCTTATGTGAATTCTTCAGAGATAATGAGTTATCAAGGATTAATTCCAATGGACTATGATCATCCATTAACTATCGATCAAATCAAGAGTTATGTCACAGCTTATAATTCACAAGGATATGCGATTGCATATGATGTAATCTCTGATTCCTATTCTGCAAGCTCTAAGCTTCCAGGTACCTATCAAATGACATTTCAGGCGACTCATAACTTAATAACTAAAAGATATATATTAGATATTAAAATTTTCGATTTAACAAGTCCAATCATATCGGTACCTAATTTAATCGAAATACCACTCGCTGAAAAGATTGATGTCAATCAGATCAAATCATTTCTTGAGGTGACAGATAACGTAGATATTATGGATAGCGCTAATCTTTCTATATTAAATGACACATACACAAGCGCGACAACCGTAGGAACCTATTATGTCTTATTTGAAGCAAGTGATTTAAGTGGAAATAAATCAACTTTGGAGGTACCTGTAACCTTAGTTGATAAAAAAGGACCTGTTATTACTGGTCCGCAAATGATTTATTTATATACAACTGATACTCCACTGTCAAATAGTTCTATATTATCTAAATATAAGGCAGTTGATGATGTTGATGGCAGTGTGAGTGTCTCTATATCTTATAACCTTTACAATCAGACCTTGACACCAGGAACTTATCAAATGACAATTTCTTCTTCAGATGCTCAGCTGAATACAACAAATAAAAATATAACAATTCATGTAATTGAGAATAAAGGTCCAATATTTGAGACGAACGAAAAGATAATTGAAAAATCAGTTGCTGATACAATGACAGATGCAGAAATCATAGCTTGGTTTAAGGGACAACTTGAGCTCTCAGGAATTCAAGCGACCAACTTAAATATCATATTTAGTGAATATAAGGATAATGAAAAGTTAAGTGGAAGCTATTATGTTTATCTATCTTATGAATCCAATGGATTAACTGAAACTACAAGAGTTAGAATAGATGTCATAGAAGATGAAAATATGATTCCATTTACACTGTATATATCGATTGCTTCAGGACTTTTAATTGCTGGTTTAGGCATTACTTACTACGTAAAAAAGAAAAGAATATAATATTTTGAAAAAGAATTGACACCTTTTGAAAAAAAAGGTATAATTCTTTTTGCGCGGGTGTGGCGAAATTGGCAGACGCACTAGACTTAGGATCTAGCGCCGCAAGGCGTGCAGGTTCAACTCCTGTCACCCGCACCACTATAAAGATTAAAGCATTCATCAGTAGTTAGTATATGACATATACGAAATCTACAGTAATGCTTTTTTTATTTTTTTATACTCCAAATGAACCCTTTTATTCATTTAAATTCCATGTTATAATACAACTAGTCTTTAAAAAACGATTCTAAGTTACTTAGAAGTAAATAAAATTCAATCATAATGAGGGGTATTTATGAAAAGAATAATTGTTTTTCTCAGTTTATTTTTTTATTTGTTCTTAATTACATCATGCAAACAAGAAACCCAAATTGAAGTCAATTCCAATAACTTTGAATCCTTCTATGAAGTTTCCTACGAAACAATCTTTGAAGAGGATACATTCAAAGTTGTTGTTCAGTTTACACCGAAGCATCAATTTAAAGTATTAGAGGGAGATTTCGAGCTTTCTATATTTCTTAGATCATATGATTTAGATACCATTCACGTGATTGAAAAAAATAAAACTATATCCTTTGAAGATATTGCAAATGTTATTTTTAGAGAATCTATCGATGAAGATATATTGCTTATTGAAGTATATGACTATGCGATTAAAAATGCTGCATTGACGCTTGAAACATCAGCAGACATTGTCATCCAAGAAAGAACTTATGAAACTCCTCAAATGAGTTCATATCCTTTATGGTTTAGTATCGAAAATGCAACTAAAAACAATGAAATTTATCAAGAAATTGATCAAAAAATAAATGCTTTCCGAAGCAATCAAAATCAATTTGAATATGAAATATTAACCTATATCTCAATGGATGATGGTAAAGAGGTTGTCGATTTTTCAATTGATCAGCAAACATTGATTCAATTATCTCCACTTTATCTAGAAACAGACATGGAAGGTATTCGTCAAATTATTACGGAGATGAACCAAAAAATGGTTCTAGTCTTCTTATCTAGTGAACCGGATTATAACGGATATTACCTCTATTCACCTATAGATTTAGGGGATACAATAGATAATCAGAATCCAACAGAGGATATTCATTTTGACCCTGCTCTCATGAGATTCAGTAAATTAAATAATCGCTTATACCATTTTATAACTAAAGCATCAGATTATTTAACAGAAGAGGATGTTCAAGAAATTGAGTATTTATATGGTAATAAGGCTAATCAACTATTCAACAATTTATATATGCAGGGGCAAATTGAATTTGCTAACGATTATTTGATGATTTCCTATGGATTAAGTATGGGTGATGATGATCTTCAAATGAAAATGATGATTTCGATGAAAATGACAAAAACTGAGTTTACTCCTATCGATCTTTCTGATTCATCACAATACAAGCTTCAAGCACCTACTATGATTGAATTGGCTTCTATACCATCTCCAATAGATGAAAATATTGATGGTGTAATGGATGGTAGTGGTCTATATTATAAGTTTGAATTGGAAAAGGGGAGCTATATTATTGAATCCGAATTTAATACGTTTGGTGGAATGCAATATCAGCTTTTTAATGAAAATTACCAAGAGATATATTTAGGGATAGTAGACTCAAAAACTAGCATGAGAAGCCTAGGTGTCAATCATGAATATGTACTCATTCGGGAGTCTGGAACATATTATCTAAAGGTATCCTATGCAATTTATAACAACATGTTTAATTTCAAGCTCTCCAAACTCGATTTTGATTTATTAGATAATGATCATGGCACATTTATATCTAATAATCAAACCTTGTCATATGAGCTCGAGAATGCTTTTGACATATATACTGTTGTTTTTGATATTGACCAAATTACTGGAGTTAAAGTAACTGGAACCAATATACCTAATATAATCGCAAAGCCCTTTTTACATGGAAGCCATACAAGTTTTATTAGTGATACAACCTCAAAGTACTTTATTATTTCACCGGAAAATCCAATCTTTATTTTTATGAATCCAGATCTAAATTCGAAAGAGACATATAATTTAACCATTGAATTGATTGAACAAACACACACATCAACAAAAGATGAATCCAAAATGGAAGCTATTACCAATTTATATAACACTAAAGAAATTATTACGGGTCCAGGAATACCGAAAGCATATATGAAACTTTTGATCACTGATGAAGCGAGATATCAATTCAACTTTGATTTGATGTATGGAGTCATGGAGGGAGAGCTTTTAAGTAGTGATTTCACAAAAATTTCAAATGTGAATCACGGTTCATCAGCAGATTTATTACCAGGTACTTATTATGTTGTATTCTCTAATCAATATGTATCAATTGGAAAGATAAAATACACGAAAATTGATTTAAACATTCAAACGATTATACACGAACTAGCACTCATTCCAACACCAGACTTAACTAATCTTAGCCTACCTATAATCTATGGAACCTTAAGCAATTCATTGAGTCGAATTTATTACCAGTTCACACTAGATGAAACGAGCTATGTCATGCTAGGTAAAGAACATGGTTTATATAATAGTCAAAATGAAAAGATTAGTTTTGATGGAATACCTTATGGCATTTCATTGACCTATCAGCTAGAGCCTGGAACGTATAAAGTCAGAATCAATCCAACTTATTACGACTTTCCACAAGAGTATAGCTTAATACTCGCTAAAATAGAAAATCCTTACATAGATGATAATCATTTTGGTAAAAATATAACCAACGCTTATTTAAATATGTCCTATGAGTTCAAAGGAGATTATCTTGGAGATCGAGATGTGATGAAGCTAGTCATTACTACTCGAGCACAATATCTATTTTATACCAATATGCAGCTTGTTTTATGCAATTCTAATCGAGTCAATATAGACACGATTTATNNAATTATCCTAGTGTGAATCACCTTTGGACACTTACAATTACTGCTTAGACTTATCAAAAGCTTGTCTTTACCTATGGTAAGGAAAAAAATGTTTCAGATGAAAGAAAAATGTAAGAAAAATGAAACAAAGATTGTGGGAAATTTTGTTACCTTGTTTACAAAGTTTACATTGTGTGCAGTTTTAGCATTTTAGGGTGTATTTTTGTTGACATTTAGAGTATAATACTAATGTTGAGCATAACATTTGTTTTTTGACGTTGATTGTGTTAATTTTTAATACATTTAAAGCAAACAAGAAATTGATGGGATGCACAAGGTGAATAATCAAAATCATTACACCAAACTGGCACCCATTTTTCTTTTTCAAAGGGGCTAGGCTTTAGGAAAGTAAAAAAAATTATTCAAAATAAAATGATATAAGTTTCAGGAGGGAGTATTATGGTAGCAAAAAAAGTTATTAAATCAATGGATGGTAACGAAGCTGCAGCATATTGTTCATATGCATTCACTGAAGTAGCCGGAATTTATCCGATTACACCATCTACACCAATGGCTCAATACGTTGACCTTTGGGCATCAGAGGGCAAGAAAAATTTATTTGGAATGCCTGTAAAAGTTATTGAAATGCAAAGTGAAGCGGGAGCAGCAGGAACAGTTCATGGTTCCTTACAAATGGGTGCATTAACCACCACATACACAGCTTCTCAGGGATTACTTTTAAAGATTCCTAACATGTATAAAATTGCTGGTCAATTATTTCCAGGTGTAATGCATGTCGCAGCTAGAAGTATCGCTGCTCAAGCATTATCAATCTTTGGAGATCATCAAGATGTCATGGCTGCACGTCAAACTGGTTGGGCAATGCTTGCTTCAACATCTGTACAGTGTGCAATGGACTTAGGTGGTATTGCGCATTTAGCTGCAATCAAGTCAAGTATTCCATTCGTTCACTTTTTCGATGGATTTAGAACTTCTCATGAAGTTCAATCGATTGAAGTCCTTGATTATGAATTATTTGACAAGCTTTTAGATAAAGAAGCAGTTGCTAAGTTCAGATCAAAAGGATTAAACCCAGAACACCCAGTATCACGTGGTACTGCACAAGGTGAAGATGTTTACTTCCAAACTAAGGTACTTCAAGCATCTCATTATGATGTGATTCCTCATATCGTCAATGACTATATGCAAGAAATTTCTAAGGTTACTGGCAGAAATTATGCTCCATTTGTTTATTATGGTGATCCACAAGCAACTGACGTAGTCATTGCTATGGGTTCAGTAATTGAAACAGCTCAACAAACAGTAGATTATTTAATGGATCAAGGTAAAAAAGTTGGATTATTATCAGTTCACCTTTACCGTCCTTTCAGTGCTGAATACTTCATGAAGGCAATGCCAAA
>DDWO01000008.1 GCA_002345705.1 Acholeplasmataceae bacterium UBA2284
TTTTCGAGGGGTACCGCACAGGGGGGCAATTAAAAAATGGAAGCCAAAATTTTTGAAAAACTGAAAAATGATTGGGAAAGAGGAAAATGCTATGAGTTTTGAAATTGTAAAAGGCAAACTATATGATGCATTCATAGCAGATAAAAGTGTATTTAACGAAATTGAAAGCAAAATTTTATCTAATATAAAGAAAGTGGCGATTGATGCATCAAAAGTTAAACTATATTTGTTGGACCATTTTTTGTATCAAACAAGAGCCAATGATCAATTAATGTCAAGTGGTTTCAACAAGGACACATGGTATTTATCAAGTTTAGAAACCGGTTTCTATCAATTAGCCACAAATCTTTTATTTAATCTTTATAGCGAAAAAAAATTGAAGCAAGTTTCTATAGACTATATATTAGGACAGCTTATTGAAAATGCAAAGATGAAGAAAATAACAAATGTTCTAAATAGTGAAGAAATAATAAAGAAACTAGAAGAACTTAGACTTGGTTTTTTTGATGAAAAAACAGTCGGATTTTTGTCAGGTCTTAAAGTACTAAGAGACGAAAACGCTTCGCATCACGATATTAACTTTTCTCATCCAGAGGTTATTAAAATTAAGGAAGTTTATGAATTGTTTTACAAAATGAACAATACCTTAGTAAGTTTGTTAGAATATTTAGAAATTTCTAGTGATGCAATTTCTAGATACGAAGATAAGCAATTTTTATGGGAGATTAACAACTACTTAATCAAAAACGGAATATATAAATAAGTGTTTATTGAGTGAGGTGTTGAAATGTCAAAAATTGAAGATGTAAATATTGAGTTAGAGCGACTTCGGTCGCTTTTTTCATCGGTTGATGAGACCAAAACTCAACTAGTCGATAACCTTATTGAGCAAGCTGCATTTATGAAGGTGGAACTTGATAAGTTACAAGAACAGATCAAAAAACATGGCGCAGTCCAAGTTTCATCAAAAGGGACTCAACGTCAAACTGAAGCAGCTAAGTATTATACAAAACTTGTTAATTCATATGGAACAGTGATAAAAACTTTAAACACCATACTTGGAACACAAGTAGATGATGGAGATGATGCATTTGATGAATTTCTGAAGAGAGCAAATGAATGAACTATTTAGTAGAGTATTACAATGAAATTGAAAATGGAAACATCATCGTAGGGCAGGAACTAAAAGCCGAGTTGGATCAATTAATCATAGATTTAGATAATCCAGCCTACATCTTTGATGAGAAACCTGGGAAGCTTAGAATCGATTTCATAGAAACTTTCTGTAAACACACTAAATCGCCATTTAATGGAATGCCATTTATCTTAGAGTTATGGGAGAAAGCATTACTTCAAACTGCTTATGGGTTTAAGATGGCTGATTCAGGATTACGCAGATTTAATGAAGTTATTTTACTCATTGCTCGTAAGAATGGTAAGACAACATTTGTTGCTGGTATCGATTTAGCTGAATTCTTTATTTCAAGTGGCGGTGTTGATATTGTATGTGCGTCGAATACAACAGAACAAGCTAACATCCTATTTGAAGAAATCAATAACATGAGAGAACAGTCTCCTGCACTCTCAAAAGAGACAAGAAGTAAAAAGAATATCTTTCATATCTATTCTCCAAAAACAAAGAATAAAATTAAGAAATTATCAGCTCAATCCAGAAATAAGGATGGATACAATATCGAAGTTGGTTGTATTGATGAAGTCCATGAAATGACGGATTCTAAAGTCTATGACGCAATCAAACAATCACAATCAACTAAAAAAGAACCACTTATATTTATCATAACCACTGAAGGAACAACCATCGGTGGTTTTTTAGATAGCAAACTAGACTATGCAAGGAAGATGCTAAAAGGTGAAATACATGACGAAAGAGTCCTCCCCTGGTTATACACACAAGACTCAACTAAAGAAATCTATGAAGATCAGGCAACGTGGCAAAAATCAAATCCAAGTCTTGGTGTAGTAAAACTAAGTCACTATCTAGAAGATGTTATGAATAAATCTAAACATGATCTATCCACAAGAGTTACCATGCTTTGTAAGGATTTTAATATCAAGCAAGCAGACAGTGGATCGTGGCTATCATTTGATGACCTAAACAATGAAGATACTTATTCAATGGATGAACTTAGAGATTCATATGCAGTAGGTGGTGTTGATTTATCATCGACTACTGATTTAACTGCAGCAGTTTTAGTTATCCAAAAAAGAGATAGCAATAAAAAATATGTAATTTCACATTTCTTTATGCCAAGTGAAGTGGTAGGAAAAAGAATCAAAGAAGATAATGTTCCATATGATATTTGGATTAAGAAAGGTTTTGTAACTTTAACAGAAGGTAATCAAAACGATTTTAGCTTAGTAACTCAATGGTTCATGAAGATGATACAAACGTATGGGATCAGACCTTTATGGGTTGGCTACGATCCCTGGAACTCACAGTATTGGATAAAAGAGATGGAAGACTTAGGATTTAACATGGATAAAGTCAGACAAGGTATTTATTCTTTATCTGAACCAATGAAAATTCTTGAAGCAGATTTAAAAAACAATTTAGTGAACTACAATAACAATCCTATTCTTAAATGGTGTCTATCAAATACCCAAGCTAAAGTGGATTTGAATGGTAACATTCAACCATCAAAATTGAACTCAAAGTATAAACGTATTGATGGGACTGTAGCGTTAATCATTGCTTACGTAATTTTGAACAGATACAAGACAGATTATGAGAATATGATATAATATCTACATAATTATTATGGAGGATATTATCATGTCTCATTATACAAAAACAATTTATTGTAAAAATTGTGGACAGGCATGTACTGTAAAAATTCACCTGGATTATAAAGAAACAAGCATTAGCTTTTATAACAGTTTAGGAAAAATAAATATAACACATCAAGTACCAATTGATCAACAAATAGAAGATCCAAGTAATGAAGAAATCGGATTTTTTTGTGATTATTGTGGAGAATGGAATGATTATGATGAATATTAATAATTGGAGGTGCGCATGGGTCTAAAAAAGAGAAAAAGTAAAACTGGATCATTTGATGCACTCCAGTTAATCAGTAATTTAAATACATTTTATACACCCTTTGGAACAAACATTTCAAAAAGTGATGTGGTTAAGATATGTATTGATAGGGTAGCTAGCCAATGTGCAAAACTTAAACCAAGATTTATCAAAACGGAAAACGATAAGACAGTGACCGAGAAAAAAGGTAGGCTGTCTTTTCTTTTGAAGTATAAACCAAACGAAATCATGACACCATACGATTTTATCTACAAGACAATCACATTACTTTTACTAAATGATAATGCGTTTGTTTATCCAAAGTTTGATAAAGACACCGGTGAACTGAAAGGTATCTATCCACTTAGACCTATAACAGTTGAAATGATTATTGATGATTCAGATACATATTTCATCAAACTGTTATTTGACAATGGAGAATCATATATTTTACCATATGATAATATCATTCATTTAAGACGTCATTTCGGACAGAATGATATCTTTGGTGGAACAGGATCCACTGGTGACCATGAAGCGATTCTTAAAACTATATCCATCAATGATAGTTTGCTTCAAGGAATCGATAATGCTGTGAAGTCGTCCATGCAAATTAAAGGTATTCTGAAGATGAATGGGATGTTATCAGAAACAGACAAGAAAAAACAACGAGAACTCTTCGATGCAGCATTGTCTGAGTCGGTAAGTCTAAAAGGAAGTTCAATTATCCCTATTGATTTAAAGAGTGAATACATTCCATTAGATGTTGATCCAAAGCTCATTGATAAGGATACACTTGAATTCTTACAAGCTAAGATCTTAGATTACTTTGGAGTATCAGTTCCTATATTTACTAGCAAATATACAGAAGAAGAATTTAATTCTTTTTATGAATCAACCATAGAGCCTTTAGCTATTCAACTTAGCGAGGCTTTTTCTATAGGTCTGCTTACCAATAACCAATTGGAACGTGGTGAGGAGATTATCTTTTATAGTGAAAGATTACAATACGCTTCATGGAATACAAAAGTTACTGCAATTGAAAAACTCATGAGTCTTGGTATTATGTCACTCAATGAATCAAGAGCACTGTTAGGATTAGAACCTATCGAAGGTGGAAACAAACGACTTCAATCATTAAACTTTGTCGATGCAGATAAAGCAAATCAATATCAAGTTGGAACGGAGGAACCTAAAGATGAAAATAACAGTTAATGGAAAGATTTCAGAAGATGCTTTAAAAGTTATTCTGGAAACACAAAAAGCAAAAACGATCATCATTGATGACTATTGTAAGAAGGAAAAACTCGAGTCACTTTTCTATAAAGACTCTGAGCTTGAATATGAATATCAAAAACAAGTAACACCAAAACCAAAGAAAGTAGAGACACGTAAGAATGATAAAGGAAACTAGATTAGCTGATGTCACGCTTCATGAAGAAGACGACAAGATGATATTAGAAGGCTATGCATTAGTCTTTAACAATGAAACATTAATAGGTGATGAAGAATATGGTTTCCTTGAGGAAATCGATTCAAGAGCCTTATCGGAAACTAAAATGAAGGATGTTCCTATGAAGTACAATCATATGGACTCCTTTTTAATTATCGCTAGAACTAAGAATCAATCCCTATCCCTTACTGTAGATAGTATCGGTTTGAAAGTACGTGCTGAATTATTAGACACAAACACCAATCAAGACATCTACAAAATGGTAAGAAGTGGATTGTTGGATAAGATGAGTTTTGCCTTTACGGTTGATGAACAAGTATGGAACCGAGAAGGTAGAATTCCAAAGAGAACTATTACAAAAATTGAAAGGTTGTATGATGTGTCGGTTGTGGATACTCCAGCATATGATGCAACT
>DDWO01000002.1:0-13864 GCA_002345705.1 Acholeplasmataceae bacterium UBA2284
GCAATTGGTCTTTCTGCTAAGGAAGAACGATTAGTTAGAGATATGATTGATCGTCCAAATGGTATTGTTTTAGTCAGTGGACCAACTGGTTCTGGTAAAACAACAACTCTTTATGCTTGCTTAAATGAACTCAATCAACCAGGAGTAAATATCGTTACTGTAGAAGACCCAGTTGAAATTAAAATGACTGGTGTAAATCAGGTTCAAGTTCATCCTGAGGTTGAACTCACATTTGCTAAGGCATTAAGATCTATTTTAAGACAGGATCCAAATATTGTAATGGTCGGTGAAATTAGAGACGTTGAAACCGCAGAAATCGCGATTCGTGCTTCCCTAACGGGACATTTAGTTCTTTCAACAATCCATACCAATGATGCAGTTAAAACCGTAACAAGACTACTAGATATGGATATAGAACCATTCTTAATTGCCTCATCTCTTTCTGGAATTATTTCACAGAGACTTGTGCGATGCTTATGCACTGAATGTAGTGTTGAAGAAGAAGCAAGTCCAAGTGAAGTGGTCATGTTTAAGAAATACGGCATGAACATTGATAAAGTCAAGCATGCTAGAGGATGTCCATCATGTAATTTCAAGGGATTTGCAGGACGTATCGGTATATTTGAAGTATTGCCTATTACAAGAAATATGCAAAAGCTGATTGCAGAAAATGCAAATGTCATTGAACTGAGTAAACAAGCAAGAAATGAAGGTATGATGACAATTCTTGAATCTGGATTACTTAAGGTCAAGCAGGGCATTACCACTTTAGAAGAAGTCTTAAAAGTAGCTAGTGATTGGGAGTGATGATGAATGGAACTCCGTAATTACAAGTATATTGCTACAAATTCTGAAGGAAAATCAATTCACGGAAAAATCGAAGCTTTAAATCGAAATGTAGTGGTCAAATATTTACAATCCAAAAATTATGTTATCAAAAATATTACCGAATATAATAATATATTAGGCAAGCTAGATCAAATAACATTCGGTAGTCAATTAAGTACTAAGAATTTAATTTTCTTTTTGAAGCAGTTAGGATCCTTATTGAATGCTGGGGTGAAATTAATATCTGCGCTTGAACTTCTATCACTTCAACAAGAAAATAGAGTCCAACGTAAACTATATTTTGAGCTCTACCAGCAAATCAACAATGGATTAACATTTTCTAAGGCTTTATCAAAAAGACCTAAAGAATTTCCTAACTTATTAGTTCAAATGGTTGAAATAGGTGAAATTTCTGGAGAACTCGGATCTACGGTCATTAAAATGGCTGAATATTATGAGCATCAGATGAAATTAACAACAGAGATTAAGGCAGCGTTAAGAATGCCACTCATTTATTTAGCAGCAGCATTATTAATTTCAGCAGGTATGCTAATCTTTGTATTTCCTAATATCACTGGATTGTTTGCATCCTTTGAAGGAGCTGAATTACCTGGAATTACCCAAATGTTTTTAAATGTTGGGGTATTCATGAAGGAATATGCACTCATAATCTTTGGAGGATTGATTGTTTTATCTGGAGTTTTCATTTATATTGATAGAAAAGTTCCAAAATTCCATCGATTCTTAACCCTACTAGGGCTAAAGATGCCAATTTTTGGAAGCTTGATTCAAATGAGCAATCAAATCCTAATCGCAAACTCATTGAGTCAAATGCTATCCAATGGTGTCAATTCAATTAAAGCCCTACAAACAACTAGAGGAATCTTAACCAATGTGATTTATAAGGAATTGATATTAAAAACGTTAAAATACATTGAAGATGGTAAACCATTCGCAAAGGCATTCGAAGAAAGCAATTATATTGATCCAATTATGGCAAGAATGATATCAACCGGTGAAAAGACTGGTAACATTCCAAAGCTGATGGAGAATTTATCAGCGTACTATAATGGAGTCTCAGAGATGAGAATTCAACAGTTGAAAAACTCGATACAACCTATCTTGTTACTAGTTGTATACGCAATAGTTGGTATTTTGATTTTAGCTATCATGCTACCAATGCTTTCATTAGGCTCACAAATATAGTTAAATATTACAATTTTATTAATTCTCATGAAGTATTATTGACATAATGTAAAACAGTGTTAATATTAGATTAGATATGACAAATATAAGGAGGAACTAAAATGTTTAAAATTCTTAAAAATAGAAAAGGTGTTACTTTAGTAGAACTGCTTGCAGTAGTTGTTATTCTAGGGATTATCGCAGCAATCGCTGTACCAACAATTGGTGGTTTAATTGCAAGACAAGAAGCAAATGCAGCAGAAGCTACATTTGGTGCAATTGATGACTCAGTTAGATTATTTGCTACTGACGCAAGCAATGGAACATATGATTTAGCTGACTTAGGTATGGACTTCAAGTCTAATGTGGTTTCCTTAACAGTTGATGGTTCACACGAACCTGCAAATATCGAATTCACAGTTACTAACGGTGTTGTTGCTTATGCAGATGCTACAATCTTTATTAATGGCTATGAAATTAATACTACTACAGGGGTAATTGTACCTTAATTAATTCCAGATTATAAATTGGAGGTCTCTAACTCTAGAAACCTCCTTTTTTAATAACAAATCATAGGAGTAAGTCAATATGACCATCCTTTACGCAATCCTCATCTTCATCCTTGGTAGTTTACTTACCTCTTTTTATCATGTTTTAGGTGATAGATTACCGAAGTTTGAATCCATCAATGGTAGATCACATTGTGACACATGTAAAAAAGAATTAAGATGGATTGATATAATCCCAATCTTTGGCTATTTACTCAATAGAGGAAAATGTCATTTTTGCAAATCTAAAATTCCAATTTGTCACTTACTATTAGAATTAATAGGTGGAGCTTTATTCTCAATCTCCTTCCTAATCTATGGTTTTTCATTAGAGCTTGCTATTGTCTTAATTTTTATATCCGTATTTATTATCGAATCAATAAGTGATCAAAAGTACATGATTGTTCTAGACCGTATATGGATAATTGGAATTATTCCAGTCATCGCTATTCGAATCATTCAAGGTGAATTTTTTACATATTTAATCTCTTCAGCAGCACTATTTTCAATACTCTTTCTTATCGCTTATCTTTCACAAAAGATATATAAGAAGGATGCTCTAGGTGGAGGAGATGTAAAACTCTTTATCTTTATCGGTTTTATCTTAACTCTAGGACAAGGATTACTCGCTCTATTTCTAACATCACTTTTCGGTTTTATTTATGGTATGATTAAATTAAGAACGAAGCATCAAGAATTTCCACTTGTACCGTTTATCTTTCTTGGTGTCATGATTTCATATTTATATGGTCAAGACATTATCAATTGGTATTTAAGTCTATTAAGGATGTGATGACGATGTTTACAAAAAGCTCAGATTTTAGTGTCTTCTTCACTGATGACTATGTCAGTTTTTTTGAATTGGCTCCTTTTTTAGATCAATCACGCTATGGACAAGTAAAACTTGATTCTGGAATTATCGAAAATGGTTATATTAAAGAGCCTGAAGCATTATTAAATGTCTTACAGCATCTTTTTAAACAATATGAAATTAAACCAAGAAAAATTACTCATATCGTTCATGACCAAAATATTCTCATTCGAGATATTAAAATTACCAAGGAACAGCTTGGTAAAAAGTCAGTAGATGAATACATAAAGGAACAACAAGGTAAAACATTATTACTTCCATTTAGCGAATCTACAATCTCTCACATCGTCAGATATGAAAATGATGTAGAAATTAGAGTCATAGCAATCATTATTGACTCCAATTTATTACATGATTATCATGATGTTTTTGACCGCCTAAAAGCGAAGGAAGTTAAGTTTGAAATATCATCACTACCACTATATGAACAATATCTTCAAAAGGGTGGATACAAGGCATCCAATTCAATGCTTGTTTCTATATATGAGGGTATGTTTAGTCTTCAAATCGTTGAAGAACATATTCCAATATTTAATCTAATTGAAGAAATTGATGGTGGACTTGAAGAGTATGACATGATTATTGAAAATTATGTTGAACGTATCGCAAATTACTACAAGTACAACATGAGAAAAGGTAAAACTGAAATTCAAAATGTAATATTTTTTAATTTCAATCCTGATTTATCAATCTTTCAGCTTCAACAAGGCCTATGCGCTAGATTAAAGAACTATCAAGCAAAGGTTTGTGATCTTTATCTTGAGGATCCACTTGCTAAGATATTACCATTTGAAACTATGCTACCTTACGCTGTTGCTAGAAATAGACAAATCACTTCACCGGTAAAATTCGATTTCAAATTGGATAGAGTTAAACAGCTCAATTTACATGCGAATTATTTATTGATTGCTGCATTTTTCATTGTTTCTACAATTTTACTTGTATATATCCCATATTTCTCCATGAATGAAGAAATTAAAATTGAGCAAAACAATGTCAACGCACTACAAAATCAATTACAGGTCTTAATTGAAGAAACACCACCATCACCAACATTTTCAGTCATTCAACAAAATTATAGTAATGCATATCAGTATTTAATGAGTCAAGAAATAGATCCTAAACCGATGCTGCTTGATTTAATGAGTGAATTAAATGCTAATGTTATGATCAATAGCTACCAGGTCAAGAGCCAAACGAAGGAAATAGTTATTATTCTTCAGGGAAATACGGAATCAGACCTATTTGAATATATGATTGAAATCTATGAAGCTTTTGGTATTGTTTCAGGAACTGATGATGAAGCCAGATGGATTTTGTCTGAACCGACCTATAAGTTCAATAACCCACTGCAAGTGGAGGTGACAATCCGCTATGCGTAAATATGATGTTTTTGGTAAAAAGATTAGCCAAGCTAAGTTTTTATATATGATTTTCTTCGTATTTTTAATTGTCATTGGTGGTTATTTTGGAGTATTAAGAATTCAACAAAATAGATTGAGTCAGCTTGCTGAAGAGGAAAGAAGTATTCAAAGACAAATTAATTCACTTCTACAAAGTGGCCAAACAGTGGATTACTATACAATTGATGAATTAATTCCATATCTACCAACATCCTATGATCAAATGACGATCGCTAATAGACTTGAATATGTTAGAAACATTTCAGGTTTAGGTGATGCAATCGACTATAGAATCACATACAATGCACAAGCAACTACTCCATTTACAGATCCATTACCAGCTAGTGTAAAGTTTGTTAGCATGACAATAACTATGCATATTGATGATCCTTTACTCATTCTTGATTACATTGAAAATCTTTATGCAGAAGATTTAATCTTCTATGTTAGACAAGTTAACGTCTCCTATACCATTGATGATACAGCGTTAATCCAAATGTCTATATTTACATTTTATAATGATGTAAACCCATAGAAAAAGTTATTCAGTCAAAAGCACCATGATTTGGTGCTTTTTTTGATGTTTCAGATAATCATCAATACTTTCAGTAATTGATTAACCGTGATATAATATTCTATAGGGAGGATTTTCCAAATGACTGATATTCTTTTATCTTTATGGCCAATTCGCTTTGATTTTTCAACAATGATTAGCTTTCTCATCGGATTAAGCTTTGGTTTTTTCCTTTTACTACTCATCTATCTATATGCTGTTTTAAAAAGCCTAAATAAAGGATTAAAGCTTAGAGGTGCAGATGAACAAGATATTGATGAAGAAGAAATCAAATGGTTAATCGAGGATGCTCAGAAGCAGTTTAAGGATAAAGAAACAAGAAATGCAATTGGATATCCTAAATATTTATTACAGATTACTAGAGATTTATCAGTTGATATTGCAAAGAAATTTTACCCTAAATCCAAATATCCTTACCTAGAATTAACGATTGATGAAACGCTAAGATTAAATCATTACATCACCAATCGTTTAGAAGAGCTTCTTCAAGGAAGAATACTAAGATTAACAAGAGGATTAACATTAAGTAAAATCGTTGAAATGAATGAAGTAAAAACAAAAATTGATAATAACCCGATTGTAAAAGCAGCGGTTAAATATAAAAAGGTTACCAAAGCAGCAGTTAGCATACTAAATGCTGTGAATCCAGTATATTGGGGAAGAAGAATCACTCAGGAAGTCACGTTAAACGTGATTGTCGTTAGAATCGGATTAGCATTAATCGCGATTACTGGTGAAGAAACCTACAAGATTTATAGTAAAAAAGTGTTTGATGAAGAGATGTCAATCGATACTGGCGTAGATTCCATATATGAAGACATCAATAGAGATTTGGCTAGAGAGGATGCTAAAGATGAGTAAACGTAAGCAATCAGTAGAACTACCTTTAGAAAAAGATCCTTTTGTAATCTTCCAGTTTATCAAGCTTGAAGGTATCAGAGGTAAAGAAAAGTATAAGAAGAGTCGTTTCGTCTCTCCTATTTTTGGCCGTAGTGTCAAGGATGTTGTAACAGTACCTTTTACGATTAAGGATACCGGAGATACCACTAGACGCTTTGATGCGTTTAGAACGAAGCCTAAGCTTACTGAAGAGGAAGCGAAGCGTAAGCACGGTAATAAATATTACGAGTTTACTAATATTGTCTCCAATAAAACTAGAGCTGAATACTTTGGTGAGTCTAGCTATGTCCCAACCAATGAAAAGGATGTAGAGGAATCACATGAAAGAAAAATAATTAGTCCAATTGGTGGACATTATAAAGATCGCTCAGCAAAACCAGATCCAATGCCATTTAAGGCGAATCCAGAGCCTCAAAGAAGAGTAGCTTCTGTAGCACCAGTTATTGAAGAAAGAAAAGTAGAATCAGAGCCTGTAGTTGATACCTATGTTAGAAGAGCACCAGTGGATCCAAGCTCAATTAAGTCATCTGATTTTGGAACTAATCCCAATACAAATACAACACCTGTCGAACAAAAGAGATTTGAACCACCTATTCGTTTGCAAAAGGTAGAGGAAGACCATTACATCCTTCCTTCAATTAAACTTTTCTCTAAAAAGGAAAGAGATCTAAATGAAAAGCCACAATGGCTACTAGACCAAATTGATGTTATTAACGCAACACTTTCACAATTTGGTATTGAAGGCTTTGTCAGCGGATCTAAAAAAGGACCTACAGTTACAAGATATGAAGTATCCTTAGATCCAGGTGTCAACGTTAAAAGAATTTTAAGTATTCAAGATAATTTAATGATGAATCTAGCTTCACAATCCTTGCGTATTGAAGCACCAGTTCCTGGTAAACCATACGTAGGACTTGAAGTACCAAACTATAAGCCTGAAATCGTTGCTTTCGGTAATGTTGTCGATACAAAGGAATTCCTTGATGATATGGATCACCCATTAAAGATTGCCTTAGGTGTTGATATTGATGGTGAAAACATTTATGTTGACATTCAATCCATGCCTCATGGATTGATTGCGGGTGCCACCAACTCTGGTAAGAGTGTTTGTGTTAACACAGTGCTTGTAAGCCTACTTCTTAAGAACTCACCTAAGGATTTAAAAATGATTTTAATCGATCCTAAAATGGTTGAGCTTACACCTTATAACGATCTACCACATTTGATTACACCGGTAATTACCGATGTGAAAATGGCTGCTGCAGCATTAAATTGGGCAGTGAATGAAATGGAAAAAAGATATCAAACCTTCGCGAATAGTCGTTCAAGAGATATCAAGTCATTCAATGACAATGTCAAGCGTGGACTTGTAGATTTAGAAAAAATGCCATTCATCGTTATCGTAATTGATGAGTTAGCAGATTTAATGGCAGTTGCTGCTCACGAGGTTGAAGATGCCATTCAAAGACTTACACAAAAGGCTAGAGCTGCAGGTATTCATTTATTAGTTGCAACGCAAAGACCATCAACGGATGTTGTCAAGGGAACGATTAAGTCAAACATTCCAGCAAGAATTGCATTTAAGGTAGCTTCCTTCGTGGATTCTACAACCATCCTTGATGGAGCAGGTGCTGAAGCACTACTCGGTAAAGGGGATATGCTTCTCAAGAGAAGTGATCGCACACATCGTTTACAGGGTGCATTTATACCTGATGAAGAAATTTATGCAGTTACTGATTTTATTAGAAAACAAAGTGGTGGATCGAACTACGTCTTTGAGCATGATGCTTTAAAACAACAAGCAAGAGCTAGAGAAGCAGTTAATGATGAATTATTCCATGATGTTGCATATTTTGTTGTTGAATCAGGAAATGCTTCGATTAATTCCATTCAAAAGGAATTCACCATTGGCTTTAATAGAGCACAAAAACTTGTTGAAATGCTAGAGGAATATGAAATTGTAGCACCTAATCAAGGAACGAAGGCAAGAGAAGTTTTAGTAACTATCTCTGAGCTAAACGATATTTTAGCAGATTTATAAGATTATTAAATTAAGGATGAGGTCATGACATTAAAGAAAGCCTATCAAACATTAATCATCACTGTAATTCTTATGATGTTAACCATCATTCTTTACGCGTTAAGAGTTACGAGATTAAAATTAGATTGGGGGATGACCGGTTTTGTTATAGCCGCGATTCTCTCCTTGTTTTCTGTTGTCTTCGCAATCCATCAAAACAAGCATTTAAAGGATATTAAACAATCCAATTGGATTTCAAAGCATCGATTTGAAATCCTCGATTGGTTTACATTCTTAAGTGTTTCATTAATGGGTATTTTCGTTTTATTTCTATTCTTTATCTTACCTTCTGATGTTTCACAGGGGTCGATGACACCAACATTAGAGGATGGAAATAGAATCATTGTCTATCATTTTAAATATGAACCAAAGCTAGATGATATTGTAATCATCAAGATTACTCAAGATGAATTTCCTGAATTAAATGATTCATATTTTTATAAGAAGAAAACAGTTTGTCCTCTCGTTTTCAAATTTTTAAATAACGATTGTGTAACGACAATTGTTTTAGATGATACCAATAGTCCAGTCATGCTTGATGCTATTTACTTTGTAAAAAGAGTTGCAGGTGTTGAAGGGGATCTCATAACTTTTATAGAAGCTGAAGATTATGCAGTAGATTTTATTGAACAAAATAAGCGATATCATATTTCAATTAATGGCACGATCTATCAAAACCCTTATAATGAAATCTATGAATTTACCTATCTTCAAAAAGCAATTATTCAAGAGGGGTTAATCGCTAACAAGCTACCAGAAAACAAGCTTTTAGTTTTTGGTGATAACAAAAATAATTCAACAGATTCCAAAAATTTTGGAGTTGTTGAAAATAGTAGTATTATGGGTAAAGTCATTTTCAAGCTTTCTCCATTCGGAGGTGTAAAATGATGAAACAAAT
Source organism: Acholeplasmataceae bacterium UBA2284 (assembly GCA_002345705.1). Classification (GTDB taxonomy): domain Bacteria; phylum Bacillota_I; class Bacilli_A; order Acholeplasmatales; family Acholeplasmataceae; genus Peloplasma. The sequence goes on from DDWO01000002.1 coordinate 9,288, forward strand.
TCAGTGGTTTCCTGGCCACATGTTCAAATCGCTTAGACAAATAAGAGAAAAAATATCGATTATGGATATTGTTTTAGTCCTCGTAGATTCAAGACTACCATTATCTTCAATCAATCCTGAATTATTTAAAATCATTAGTCATAAACCCAAGGTAATGCTCTTTAACAAAATGGATTTAGCTGATGAGAATGTTTTAAATGAATGGGTGAATTATTATCAAAAGGAAGGATTCGCAACCTTAAAGATTGATTCGGTCACAGGAAAAAATGTTAATAAAATACATCCTTTATGTCAAGAGGTCCTAAAGGAAAAACTAGAGCGTGAAAAAAGTAAAGGGCTTAAACCAAGACCCTTACGTACGATGATTTTAGGTATTCCTAATGTTGGTAAATCAACATTGATTAATCAACTTTCGAAATCCAGTGCAACCAAAACAGGAAACACTCCTGGAGTAACGAAGGCTCAGCAATGGATTAAGCTTGGTGAAAATTTTGAATTACTGGATACTCCAGGTGTATTATGGCCTAAGTTTGAAGACCCAATTGTAGGCTATCATCTAGCAATCACTGGTGCGATTAAGGATAAAATATTACCTGAGGATGATGTAGTTCAATATGCAGTCAAGTTCCTAAAGAAATATTACCCCAATCGCTTAAAAGATCGATACGGTATTAATATAGAAAGTGATTATGTCGAAACGCTAGATACAATCGGTAGACTTAGAGGTTGTCTAATTAAAAATGGTGAGATTGATTACTCAAGAGTTTACACGATCATCTTAACCGATATTAGAAATAAAATGCTTGGAGGTTTATCTTTTGACAGACTTAGTGATGTATCAATATGAAAATGAATTGTATAACAGTGGATTTACCTATATAGCAGGTGTAGATGAAGCCGGAAGAGGACCATTGGCAGGACCTGTAGTTGCTGCTGCAGTTATATTAAAAAAAGGAGCAATCCTTAAATATACAAATGATTCTAAGCAATTAACTGAAAAACAAAGAGATAAAGCATTAATTGAAATCAAAGAAAATGCACTCGCTATAGGTATTGGAATATCATCAGTTGAAGAAATTGATTTGATTAATATATATAGAGCAAGCAGAGAAGCAATGCAATCTGCTATCAATCAATTAAAGATAAAACCAGAGTTTTTATTAATTGATGCAATGCCAATGGAAATTGACATTCCATTAAAAAGTATCATTAAAGGAGATACACTATCGATATCGATTGCTGCAGCATCGATTGTTGCTAAGACAACAAGAGATGCTTATATGATGGAAATGGATAAGGTATTCCCAGAGTATGGATTTAAGAATCATAAGGGCTATGGTACAAAGGAACATTTAGAAGCAATTCAAAAATATGGAATTACCCCAATTCACCGTAAAACATATGAACCTGTAAAATCAATGCTAAAAAAGAAGTAACGCACTTCTTTTTTTTATGAATAAATAATAAAAACTGTGTAAGCGATTACTTATTTTCAATTCAAAATTAAAGCATTTTTCACATATTTTAACTACCATAAAGTAGGGAAAAAATCATATATATTTAAATAATATATATAAAAAATTATCTTTACTTTCTTCTTGACATAGAAAATTATTACACTATAATTGTAATGGAAATGGAGTGTTGTCATGAATAAGAAATTAATCATCGTTGAGTCACCATCTAAATCGAAGACCATAGCTAGTTACGTCGGACCCGATGTAATTGTTTTATCTTCAAAGGGGCATGTAAGAGATTTAGCAACTTCAGGTGTTGATGGACTTGGGCTTGATTTAAAAAACAATTTCGCTCCACATTATAAAATCATACCTACAAAACAAGCATTAGTTAAGGAATTAATAGCTAAGGCTAAGGGAAGAGACGTTTTAATTGCAACTGACCCTGATAGAGAAGGGGAAGCAATCGGCTGGCATTTAGCTGAGCTTCTTGGTCTAGATCCAGAAGCAAGTAACCGTATTGTTTTTAGAGAAATCACAAAGCCTGCAATACTTGAAGCATTAAACCATCCAAGACCTATTGATTCACATCTAGTTTATTCTCAGGAATTTAGACGCATATTAGATAGAATCATTGGCTTTAAGCTTTCAAAGCTATTACAGTCTAAAATTAAGAGTAAATCAGCAGGGCGTGTTCAATCGGTTGCTTTAAAGTTAATTGTTGATTTAGAGCATGAGATTGAAGCATTTATTCCTGAAACCTATTATGAAATTGAAGCAACCTTTCATCATTTAAAGGCTGACTATATTATCCCTGATAAAAAAAGACTTGGTAAGGATGAAGCGGATTTAATCGTTAAGGAATCAACCAATCCATTCATCGTTAAGGATATTCAAGTCAAGGAATCCAGAAGAAATTCTAAACCTCCATTTATTACCTCTACTTTACAGCAGGATGCGATATCAAGCTTAGGCATGAGTGCGAGTCGTGCAATGATGGTTGCACAAGCACTTTACGAAGGTAAAGAAATTGGTGGCGAGCTTGTTGGTTTAATCACCTATATGAGAACGGACTCAAATCGACTTGCTGAACCATTCGTTCACGAAGCACAGTCTTATATAGAAAAGAACTTTGGTAAAAATTACTTAGGAAAATACACTGTATCTACCAAAGCGAATGCGCAGGATGCACATGAAGCTATCCGTCCAACCTCTATTGATAGAACACCGGAATCATTGGAATCCTATTTATCTAAGGATGAACTAAGACTTTATAAGCGTATCTATAATCGCGCTGTAGCATCTCTAATGGCACCAGCAGTATTTGATATTACAAAGGTTACATTATCCACTAATGGACATGACTATTTAGTTGAAGGTTCTGTTGAAAAGTTTGAAGGTCACTTAAAGATGTATAGTGAAACCAAGAATAAAGATAAGATACTACCTAAAATGGAATTAAATCAAGAATTGAATGCAAAGGATGTATTATCGATTGAAAAGGTAACGACACCTAAAACAAGATATTCTGAAGCAACCTTAATTAAGGAATTAGAATCTCTAGGCATTGGTAGACCATCTACCTATGCTCAAATCATTCAAACCTTAAAGAGTAGAGATTATGTAGAAATAGAAGAAAAGAGATTTAAGCCTACGAAGCAAGGAAGACTGACCGCAGAGCAGCTTGATCTATTCTTTAACAAAATCATTAATGTTGAATACACATCTAAAATGGAAACTGTATTAGATGAAATTGCCGATGGTAAACAAAAGGGTTCACATTTAATTTCTAAGTTCTATCATTCTTTTATTCCTCTTGTAGATATCGCTCAAAAGGATATGAAGAAGATTGGAGCTAAGGAAACTGGCGAAAGCTGTCCTGTTTGCGGTAAACCTCTAGTCATTAGAAAAAGCAAATATGGTGAATTCACGGCATGTAGTGGGTTTCCATCCTGTAAATATGTGAAAAAAGACTAAATTGAACACCAATACAAAAATACTTTACAAACGATTTAAAAAGTGATAATATGATTATGCATCTACCTCTATAGATGCTATTTATCCCCTATTTACGTGTACTACAGTGCACAAAATCCCCTGAAGAGGTCCGCCATACTTTATATGGTGGACCTCATTTTATTAGCATTATTTATAAATCATGATATAATATTCATGAACGAAAATATAAGGAAGTGTGAACATGAAAACATTTAAAGGAAAGCCAATTACTCTACTCGGTGAGTCTAAAAAAGTTGGCGATATTGCTCCTGATTTCAAAGCCTTAAACACAAAAAGTGAAGTTAAACACCTAACAGATTACAAATCACGTTATATCATCTTAAATGTTGTCCCATCCTTAGATACGACAGTATGTGACATGCAAGCAAGAACAGTCAATAATGAACTTGCAGAAAGAGATGATGTCTTAGTGATTACAATCAGTAATGACCTACCTACAGCACAAAGTAGATGGTGTGGAAATTCTGGTTTACCAAATGTTATTACCTTATCAGACCACCTAGACCTAGATTTCGCAAATAAATATGGAACGAATATTAAGGAATTAAGACTTCAAGCAAGAAGCGTATTCGTTTTGGATGAATCAAGAAAGATCATTTATAACGAATATGTTGATGAAATGAGCTCTCATCTAAACTTTGATGAACTGATTACATTCGTCAAAAAATTACCGAAAGAATAACTTTCGGTTTTCTTTTGTCTATGGTATAATATTCAAAGAATTAGGAGAGAAAAGATGGGATTATTTCAAAAGCTTTTTGGTAAAAAACCTAAGAATGAGAGATATCAATTAGGTTTACATAAAACTAAAGAAAACCTAGGGAACTTAAAAGCGATTTTAGCCGCATCTACGAAAATAGATGATGAGCTTTTTGACTCTTTAGAAGACATCTTTATTCAGGCTGATATCGGTATTGATACCGTTATATACTTTATTGATCAATTAAGATTAGAAGTAGAGAATAAAAAAATAGAGGATCCTAAGGATTTAGCTGAGATTATCGTTGATAAAATGTTTGAAATCTATCTTAAGGGTGAGCTTGTTCAAACCGACCTAAATTTTGATGAAGGTGAAACCAATGTGTATCTCTTTGTTGGAGT
>DDWO01000002.1:13873-19099 GCA_002345705.1 Acholeplasmataceae bacterium UBA2284
GATGAAGGTAAAAAGGTGATGATGGTTGCTGGTGATACATTTAGAGCCGGTGCGATTGATCAGCTTGTTGAATGGGGAAGAAGAAGTAACACCTTTGTTTATAAGAAAGATGCAGGAAGTGATCCTTCATCTGTTATCTATGATGCCTTAGAAATAGCGAAAAATGAAAAATATGATGTTGTTTTAGTGGATACAGCAGGTCGTCTTCAGACGAAGGTGAATTTAATGAATGAGCTTTCTAAAATGAAGCGAGTTATTCAAAAGACTTTACCAAATGCTCCACAGGAAACATTATTAGTGATAGATGCTACTACCGGACAAAATGGGATGCGTCAAGCAGAGGTTTTCAAGGATGCAACCGATGTGTCTGGTATCGTCTTAACGAAGCTAGATGGTACAGCTAAGGGTGGAATCGTCTTAGCAATTAGACATCTATATCATTTACCGATCAAATATGTTGGTCTTGGGGAAAAGATAGACGATCTCGTCTTATTTGATATCGAACAATATATCTACGGTTTATTTAAGGATTTCTTTTAAGGAGTTATTATGGAAGCTCTAGACAAAAAGGAACAACTCAATCAGCTATTCGATTTATATAAAAACTTGCTAACAGAAAAACAATGCTTGTATTTTGAGTTGTACTATCGTGAAGATTATTCCCTTCAAGAAATATCAGAGATTTATACTGTGAGTAGAAATGCAGTATTTGATCAATTAAAAAAGGTAGAGGATTATCTATTTTCATATGAAGAAAAATTAAGTTTACTAGCACTTCAAACAAAGCGCAAGGAACTCATTGATAAAGCAATCGAAACTAAAGATTTTAAATTATTAGAAGCCTTAAGAAAGTTGGATGAATAATGGCAGAAAATAGCTTAAGCCAAAGACTGCAAATGGCGATGCGCCGTTTGACTGGTCGCGGCTTTTTAACTGAAAATGATATTGATGAAATGATGCGCGAAGTGCGTCTTTCTTTGCTTGAAGCTGACGTTAATTTTAAGGTAGTCAAGCAATTTGTTGCCAACGTAAAGGAACAGGCTGTTGGTGAAAAAATACTAAAGGGGTTAAACCCTGGACAACAGGTTGTTAAAATTGTTCATGACGAATTAAAGCGTGTCATGGGTGAGGATTCTGAGGGTATACGCTATAACATTAATGGAATTACTACCATTATGACCATTGGTTTACAGGGGTCTGGTAAGACAACTGCGATTGGTAAGCTTGGCGTATATATTAGAAAAACAGAAAAGAAAAGAGTTATGTTTATTGCTGCAGACGTATACCGTCCAGCTGCAATTGAACAGCTAAAAACGATTGGTAAGCAAATCGAAATTGAAGTCTTTGAAAAGGGTTTAATCGATGCGAGACAAATTGTTAAAGAAGGGCTTAGCTACGCGAAAGACCAAAAGTATGATGTCGTCATTATCGATACCGCAGGTAGACTACATATCGATGAAAAGATGATGCAAGAATTAATAGATGTTAAAGAAATTGCGAAGCCTAATGAAATACTATTAACAGTCGATGCGATGACCGGCCAGGATGCTGCAAACATTTGTAAAAGTTTCCATGAGCAATTAACTGCGACTGGTGCGATTCTTACTAAACTCGATGGTGATACTCGTGGTGGTGCTGCATTATCGATTAAGGAAGTTTCAGGGATTCCAATTAAGTTTGCCTCCTCTGGAGAAAAAATGGATACCTTTGAAGCGTTCCATCCAGAGCGTATGGCATCTCGTATACTTGGTATGGGAGACGTCTTAACATTAATAGAAAAAGCCACTGAATCGATTGATGAAGATGAAGCACAGGGCATGATGGAAAAGCTCATGTCAGATACCTTCAATTATAATGATTTATTAAAGCAATTTAAGATGATTAAAAGGATGGGTTCCATCTCAAAAATCATGGGATTTATCCCAGGTATGGGACAGCTAAAAAATGCTGCATCTCAAGTCGATGATAAGCAATTCGAACAAATGAGTGTCTTAATTCACTCGATGACTGAAGATGAAAGAAAAGACCCAAAGCTTATCGATACTTCCTCTAGAAGAAGAGAGCGTATCGCTAGAGGAGCGGGAATGAGTGTTGCTGATTTAAATAAGCTTAGAACAGCATTAGACACTCAAAAGAAAATGATGAAAAAGATGATGAACATGGATGAAAAACAACTCGAAGGTTTATCAAAAGATCCATCAAAGATGATGCCAACCCAAAAAGTAAAAAAAGGTAAAGGTAAAGGAAAGGGTCAATTTAGGATTCGTTGATCCTTTTTTTCACCCCCAATTCCCCACAAAAGTTGTGGAAAAGTTACTTAAATATCTATGATAAAATGAAGAAAAAGAGGATGAATGATGAAGAAACTGATACTAATAGACGGAAACTCCATTATGTTTAGAGCATATTATGCTACTGCTTATCCAGGTGCTAAGCTGATGCAGTCCACTCAAGGCGTTTATACAAATGCACTTTTCGCATTTGTCGGTATGTTTGAAAAAATTATTACTGAAAATGATTCCTATGCTTTGGTAGCCTTTGACACAAAAGAACCTACCAAAAGACATATCGCCTATGAAGGCTATAAAGCTGGTCGAGTTAAAATGCCAGAAGAGCTTATACAGCAAATCCCATATATTTATGAATACATCACCTTAAATGGTGTGAAATTATATTCAAAGCCAGGTTATGAAGCTGATGATATCATTGGAACTCTTGCTAAAAGAGGTGCTGATGAAGGCTACATGGTCGAGGTTTTTTCTAGCGATAAGGATCTACTCCAGCTCGTTGACGATAAAATCACTGTCAATTTATTAAAAAAGGGTATGAAGGAAGTTGCACGCTTTGACCCAAAATCATTATTTGATGAGTATCAACTAACCCATGAACAAATGATTGACCTTAAGTCTTTAATGGGTGATGCATCCGATAACATTCCAGGAGTTCCTGGTGTTGGTGAGAAAACAGCGATAAAGCTACTTCAAGAATATGGTTCCCTTGAAAAATTATTAGAAAACAAAGAAAACATTAAGGGTAAGCTTGGTGAAAATTTAAGAGAACATGAAAAGCTCGCATTAATGAGTAAGGACCTCGTCACGATTGATATCGATGCTGAGCTTGATTATAAGGTTTCAGATTTAGTGAAAGAAGCACCTAAAACAAGCGAATTGATGTCATTTTTCCAAGCACTTGATCTACACGTCTTTGTTAAAAAGATGGAGCTACCAACTGATCAAATGGAATCCTGGGAATTTAAGGTTATTGAGGATGAAAGAGAATTAGGAAAAGTGTTAAAAAAAGGACTAGCAGTCCATTTCGAATTATCTGACTATAACTACCATAAGGCTACCCTATGGGGTGTAGGTTTATCCGATGGAAAAAATCATTACTATTTATCTCCAGAATTCGCCTTAACATCGATTAACTTTCAAATGTATTTATCAGATGAATCTATTTCGAAATATACCTATGATTTAAAGGCAGTTAAGGTCTTTCTACTTTGGAATCAATTAGAATTAGCAGGTGTTGAATTTGATTTACTGCTTGCAGCATATTTAATTAACTCACACTTAGGAAAAGAAGAGTTTAAAAGAATCGTATCTGCATTTAATTATGAGGATATCTTATATGATGACTCTGTTTATGGTAAAGGTGCTAAAAAGGGACTTCCTGAAAAGGAAATCTATCAAAGACATATCGTCAGTAAATCAAAGGCGATCGCTGAGCTTAGAATTTCGATGCTAGAAACATTAGAAACCCAAAATCAAACCAAATTATTAACAGAGCTTGAAATTCCTTTATCAGAAGTCTTAGGAGAAATGGAATATCAAGGCTTAACCGTAGATTTAGATGAACTAGAAATTCAAGGTAAAGATTTAAAGGAAAGAATTAAAAGAATAGAGTCTGAGATTCATGAATTAGCTGGAGAAGAGTTTAATATTGGTTCTCCAAAACAAATGGGAGATATCTTATTCGAAAAATTAAATCTTCCCTATGGTAAGAAAACCAAAACTGGATATTCAACCAATATTGAAGTCCTAGAAGAACTGAAAAAACACCATCCAATCATTGAAAAGATTATGGAGTATAGACAGCTTACCAAATTACATTCAACCTATATTGAAGGTGTTAAACAAAACTTATTCGATGATAACAAGGTCCATACCATCTATATGCAAGCCTTAACAACAACAGGCAGATTATCATCCTTGGATCCTAACCTTCAAAACATACCAATTCGCAGTGAAGAAGGTAGAAAAATAAGAAAGCTATTTATACCTAAAGAAAACCATTATTTATTAGGTGCCGATTATTCACAAATTGAATTAAGAGTCCTAGCAGATATGGCAGATGTCAAATCCTTAATTGAAGCTTTTAATCAAAAAATAGATATTCACACCAAAACTGCTCAAGACGTTTTCCACGTTACAGAAGTGACTAGTGATCAAAGAAGAGCAGCGAAGGCAGTTAACTTTGGAATCATTTACGGTATTGGAGCATGGAGTCTATCAGAGGACATCAAGGTTAGCCCCAAAGAGGCTCAAGCCTTCATCGACAGGTATTTATCCATCTATCCAGAAATCAAGGCTTACATGGAAAATATCGTGAAGTTTGCAAAAGAACATGACTACGTCGAAACAATCATGAATAGAAGAAGATATATACCTGAGCTGAAATCACCAGTCTATACTCAAAGACTATTTGGTGAGAGAACTGCACTGAACGCTCCTATCCAAGGAAGTGCTGCAGATATCTTGAAAAAAGCAATGGTTGATTTATATCACTATTTAAAGAAAAACAAGAAAAAGTCAAAAATTTTACTTCAGGTTCACGATGAACTCATTCTAGAGGTACCTGAACAAGAATTAGAGGAAATGAAAAAAGTAGTACCAATGATGATGTCAAATGCGTTAAAGCTAAAAGTAGAGCTTGAAACGTCATGTGATGTTGGAAAGAATTGGTATGAATTGAAATAGGAGATCATGATATGCCCGAGCTTCCAGAGGTTGAAACGGTTAGAAGAACATTAGAGCTAGCTATCCAAAATGAAGAAATCATTGAGGTTAAGGATTACTATTCAAAGATTATTACCAATGATGTTCTTGAATTTAAAAAACAAATCATAAACCAAAAGATCAATCGAATTGACCGTATGGGTAAATATTTAATCTTTATCCTAGATCAAGATGTCATGATTATTCACTTAAGAATGGAAGGCAAGTTCTT
>DDWO01000002.1:19116-45977 GCA_002345705.1 Acholeplasmataceae bacterium UBA2284
GTCTGGTCGTGAACTACGCTATCATGACGTTAGAAAATTTGGTACGATTACTCTGCTACCTAAGGATACATATTTAGAAACTTATCCTTTGAATCAGCTCGCACCTGAGCCAAAGGATATAGGGTTTAATAAATTTTATGAAACGCTTCAGAAAAAAAGAATTGAAATTAAAGCAGTACTCTTGGATCAGCATATCATCAGTGGCCTAGGTAATATCTATGTCGATGAAACATTATTTTTAGCAAGAATTCATCCAACCAGATTAGCAAATACGATTTCCTTGGATGAAACGAAGAAAATAATAGAAAGTGCAATCCAAGTCTTAGATAAAGCAACAAAACTTGGTGGAACTACGATTCGTAGCTACACCTCAAGTCTTGGCGTGCATGGTCGTTTTCAAAATGAATTAAACATTCATATGAGAAAGGACCTACCGTGCCCAATCTGTCAAACAAAGATCATAAAAATGAAGGTCAAAGGACGTGGAACATATGTCTGTCCAAGCTGTCAAGACTAAACCAATCTTAATCGGACTTACTGGAGGAATTGGAAGTGGGAAAACCACAGCTTCTAATTATTTTCAGTCTTTAGGCATTCCAGTGATTGATTCTGATTTAATCGTTAAAAGATTGTGGAAAGAAAATATGGAAATGGTTCAAAAGATTGAAAAATCCTTCGGCTTTCCTATAAAAAATGATTTAGATAGGAAAAAGCTTGCTAAAATCATTTTTAATGATCAAGAAAAAAGGGAAATATTAAACGAAATCGTTCATCCCTATGTTTTTCAGGAAGTCGAAAAAGAAAAATCATTTTATATGGATCGTGAATTGATCGTGATTGACATGCCTTTACTAATCGAAGTTGGTTATAGATCAAAGGTTAATTACGTATTAGTCGTTTACGTTTCAAAGGAAACGCAAATCACTAGATTAATCCAAAGAGATGAGCTTTCCATAGAGGAAGCAACCAAAAGAATAAAAGCACAAATGCCCTTAGATGAAAAACGTGCATTTGCAGATGTTATATTGAATAACGAAACGACTATTTGTGATTTATATTACCAAATTGATTCGTTTTTAAGAGGGTTAAAAGATGAAAAATAGTTCAACTTTTCAAATTCAAAGTCAATCGGATTTAAGTGCAGCAGATTTTAAGGTGCTTGCTCTTTTGTATCAGCCATTGATGGGACTTGAAGGGCAAGCACTCTATACAACCTTTTATCAGCTAATCAATAAGACAGGAAGAAATTCATATACACATCAAGAGCTTTTTGATCTAGTCAATATCAAGCAAGTAGATTTCTTGAAGGTGAGAAATAAGCTTGAAGCATTAAATTTACTCACAGTCTATCAAAAGGAAGATATTTACTTATATTTTATGAAGGCTCCTTTAACTGCAAAGCAATTTTTAATGGATACCGTATTTGGTAGCTATCTACAAGCAGAAATTGGTGAAAAGAATTTAAACCTACTCACTGAAATGTTTAGAATTGATATACCATCTACTGAAGGATATGAAAATATCACCAAACCATTTGATGCCTTATATGAGTTTAAGAGCTTGAGTTTACTCAATGTCTTGCATCCTCTTCAAGGTAGAGTATCCAATGGGGGATCACATATCAAGCATCAGTTCAATTATGAATCATTTGTTGAAAACCTATCAGAAAGACTCAAAAACTCACAATTGCTTACAGATAAGTTCAGAGAACAAATTAATAAAATCTCATTTGTTTATCAATTTGATGTCTCCGATATGATTGCAGTCTATGAAGGAGCAGCTAAAAATAGACAGGTCATTAACTTTGCTAACCTTAATTTAAAGGCTAAGCAATATTATGAACAAAAACATCAACTCCTAACGATAAAGAAAAAGGATTTACCAACACCAACATTAATTGGACAAGCATCACCTCAGGTCATTATCCAAAAATATGCGAAAACTGATCAACAGGGTATTGCTTTATCCGTAGCAACTCAATTACTAGAAACCAATAGTGTTGAACCGGGAATTATCAATGTTATTTTGATGTTAGTCTTAAAGCATAAGGATGGAATATTACCAAATATCAACTACATGGAGAAGGTTCTTCATGATTGGTTAAATAAGGGTGTTCAAACAACGGAAGATGCGATTAACTATTCCGCGAGTCTAGAAACACAGTATCAAGAAAAAGCAGCTCAAAGCAAGAATAAACGTACAGCATATGAACCTGACTGGTTAGAGGATTATATTGCTGAGATTGCTAAACTGGAGGGCTAATATGAACTTAGATGAAATGAGAAAAGCGATTTTAAAAGATCCTGAAACAATGAATTTATCGATTTCTGATGTCGATATCTATAAGGTATATCAATACCTAATGGATAGAGACCAAAAAACGGTAAGAGATGGCTATCAGCCAGTTCTAAGAACGGATCCATATATTGAAATTGTTTATCGTCCAACCAAGGAAAAGGCAGATGAACTGAAAAAACAAAAAATTAGACAACACTTAAAATTCTATGATACAGAGCTCTACATTCAAGATGCCAGTCTTGATCGTTTTGAGGTGTTCAATGAAGAAAGAGAAAAAGCCTATACACTTGCTAAGGAATTTTTAGATAACTATAAAAAGGATCGTTATTTCAAGGGTCTATACATTTACGGAAAATACGCAACAGGAAAAAGCTATCTACTTTCTGCAATCGCACAAACCTTAGCTGAAAGAAATATAAGTGTTCTATTTGTCTACATGCCTGATTTAGTTAGAAGCATTAAACAAGGAATGAGTGAAGGTAATTTAGAGGAAAGAGTGAACCAACTTAAACAAGCAGATGTTTTAATGCTTGATGATATGGGTGGCGAAAACATGTCTGTTTGGTTTAGAGATGAAATTCTTGGACCAGTCATTCAATATAGACTTTCAGCGAAGCTTCCAGTCTTTATGTCCTCTAATCTAGAATACGTAGGACTGATTGAAGCATTAGCGATTACTAGAGATGAAACCAATCGTGTGAAGGCTGCAAGACTCATCCAAAGAATTAAGGATTTAATGACTTATGTGAAATTAACACAGGAAAATTATAAAGGATAATAAGTCTTGAAAATGTTTAAATAAGTGTTATAATATAAACATAAACGATGAAGAGGACAAGGTTTAGTCAAGCCTAGCGACGCAGGACGGTGAAAGCTGCGAACGACAAAATCACTACCTTGGAGTTGGCTAAAAAAGATAGCCCGGGTCATGCCGTTACCCATAAGTTGAGTGCTAGGATTTATCCTAGAACTAAGGTGGTACCACGAACATATTCGTCCTTAGATATATATCTAGGGACTTTTTTATTTAGAATAGGAGCGATGAAAATGATTAAAATCAGTTTTCCAGATGGATCCGTTAAGGAATTCCAAATGGGTATTAGCCCTCTTGAAATCGCAGAAGGCATTTCAATGAGTTTGGCAAAAAAATCGATAGCTGCAGTTTTTAATAAGAACTATGTAGAACTATCAAGAAAATTAAATGAGGATGGCATTTTAGAGCTACTCACAGAAAAGGATCCAAGAGTTCTTGATGTGGTTAACCACAGTACAGCACATCTAATGGCACAGGCGATTACAAAGCTATATCCAGGTGCTTGTTTTGGCGTCGGTCCCTTTATTGAAGAAGGATTCTATTATGATGTCGACTTCGGTGACGTTAAGGTTACTGATGAAGATCTTCCTAAGATTGAAAAGATGATGCTTAAGCTTGCTGAAGAAAACTATGAGATCGTTAGACATGAAGTAAGCTATGATGAAGCGAAGAAGCTATTTAAAAATGACCCTTATAAACAAGAGCTTATTGAAGAATATAAGGATTCACAGCTCACTGTATATACTCAAGGTGATTTTAGTGACTTTTGTCGTGGTGGGCATGTCCAATCAACTAAATTATTAAAGAACTTTAAATTGTTAAATCTTGCAGGTGCCTATTGGAGAGGTAATTCCGATAATAAAATGCTTGTTAGAGTTTATGGCACTTCATTTTTGAATAAAAAGGATTTAGATGCTCATCTTTTATTACTTGAAGAAAGAAAACAAAGAGACCATCGTAAAATTGGTAAAGAATTAGACTTATTTATGATTTCGAAGGAAGTCGGATCTGGATTACCATTTTGGTTATCTAAAGGGGCTACTATTAGAAGAATTATCGAAAGATATATTACTGATAAGGAATTAAGTCTAGGCTATATGCATGTTTATACTCCAATTATGGCGAATGTTGAATTGTATAAGACTTCAGGACATTGGGATCACTATCAAGATTCAATGTTCCCACCAATGGATATGGGCGATGGTGAATTATTAGTATTACGCCCTATGAACTGCCCACATCATATGCTAATTTATAAGAATGATGTACATAGCTACCGTGAATTTCCTTTAAGAATCGCTGAGCTTGGTATGATGCATCGCTATGAAAAGAGTGGGGCATTATCAGGACTTCAACGTGTAAGAGAAATGACTTTAAATGACGCACATATCTTTGTTCGTCCTGATCAAATCAAGGATGAATTCAAAAGAACTGTTCAGCTCATGCTAGATGTATATAAGGATTTTAATATTAATGAGTATGAGTTTAGACTAAGCTATAGAGATCCACTGGATAAGCATAAGTTTTTCCCAGATGATAACATGTGGATTGAAGCTGAAAAGATGTTAAAGGTTGCGATGGATGAAATTGGTATGCCTTATTATGAAGCTATCGGTGAAGCAGCATTCTATGGTCCAAAGCTAGATGTTCAAGTGAAAACTGCCTTAGGTAATGCAGAAACACTATCTACTATTCAAATAGACTTTTTATTACCACAACGATTTGATTTAACCTATGTTGGTGAGGATGGAAAAAATAATAATAGACCTGTCGTTATTCATAGAGGAATCGTATCAACTATGGAACGCTTTGTTGCATATTTGATTGAAGAGTATAAGGGAGCATTTCCTTTCTGGCTTGCACCAGTGCAAGTTAAGGTATTACCAGTAAACGTTACACACCACCATAAGTATGTCATGGATGTTCATGAGATCTTAAGAGCAAGTGGCATTCGTGTTGAAAGTGATTTAAGAGAAGAAAAGCTTGGCTATAAGATTAGAGAGGTACAAACCTTAAAGATTCCATATTCCTTAGTATTAGGTGATAAGGAAGCAGATGAAGGATTAGTCACTTACAGAAAGTATGGTTCTCAGGACCAAGTCACTGTCTCCATCCAAGAATTTTTGGAAATTGTGTTAGCGGAAAATAAAAAATAATCAAAAATAATTATGTTGCATTTATAATAATTATGGTATAATAATGTCAGGAAGCGAGGTGGGGAACACATGAGTATACTAGGTATATTCGGTGGGATCTTAATTCTTGGCATTATTTTCGTTGTTATCTTCTTTGTCATACTTGGAGGATCAGAGGAAAAGAAAGCAAAGAAAGATGATTGGCGAGATCAACTCAATAAAAAATAATTTATTTTCAATAAGAAAGAAGGCATACATATGTTAGAGGTAAAAAATGCGAGAATGCTCTATGGGGATTTGGTCGCGGTAGATAGCTTGTCATTCACGATTAAACCAGGAGACATTTTTGGTTTACTTGGCACCAACGGTGCAGGTAAAACAACAACGTTTCGAATGATTATGGGGCTTCTTGAACCAACCCAAGGAGAAGTGTTATATAACGGAGAAAAGGTTGGATATCATAATGTCAATGAAATTGGCTATATGATTGAAGAAAGATCTTTACTCACAAAAATAACCGTTAAGGAATTGATGTTATATTTTGGTCAGCTCAAGGATATGGATACGAAGGTTATTTTAGAAAGACTTGATTATTGGCTAGAAAGATTTGATATTGTTGACTACAAGAACAAGAAAATTAAAGAACTATCTAAAGGAAACCAACAAAAAATTCAATTTATTTCAGCGATTATCAATAATCCTAAATTACTTGTATTAGATGAACCTTTTAGTGGATTAGATCCTATCAATACAGAGCTTTTTGTTGAAGTCATTCGTGATTTTCAAAAAAAAGGTTCTATGGTTGTGTTCTCATCCCATCAATTAGATCACGTTGAATCATTTTGTGAGGAACTTATTGTTTTAGAAAAGGGTAAAGCAATTATTGAGGGAAGAATCGATCAAGTCAAAAAGGATTATAAGAAACAAAATATTAAAATCGTTGGTGATGTTGATATTGAAACCATAAAGAAAATTCCTGGAGTTTATCAGGTGATTGAAAACTCGAATGAAATCATTGTCAAAATTGAAAGTGAAGATATAGCTAAAAATGTATTTGAATACATTAAAACATGTAAGAACATTATGAAATATGATGTTGAACAGGCTTCCTTATCAGAGATATTTATTGCTAAAGTAGGAGGTCTTAAAAATGAAAAAATTTAAATACTTAGTTAGATATGGTCTTAAAAAAAGAGTAGGTAGAAAAGCATTTTTAATCGCGAATATCGTTATAGCAATTCTATTAATCGCGATTGTTAACCTTCCTGCAATCATTAGTTTATTTGGTGGTGGAGATGATCAAATCGAAAACATTCATATCGAGATTATCAATCAAACCAATGAAGCGAATTTAGTAACAGATCTAGATGCTTTATTTAATGTAGCAACTCCAGAAACACCATTTTATATTGTTAATTCATTATCCATTGGTGCATTTAATATAGATGAATTTTGGGCTGATAGTGAAAGAGATATTGTCTTTCACTTCACTGGAACAATTGATTCTCCAGAGATAGTAATCTATAGTAAATACCCTGAAATGAATTATATCTTCTCAAACCAAATTGAATTTTTACTAATCAATTATCAAATTGGTAATTATGAAAGACCAACATTCACTCCAGTACTCGCACCAGATTATGAAGATCCAGATAAAGGGATGATGGTAGGATCGATTGCAAGCTTATTAATACTTCCAATGTTTATTTTAATCACGATGGCAACACAATTCGTTGGTGTTGATATCATCGAAGAAAAATCAACAAAAGCGATAGAAACGATTATCGCGTCTGTACCATCAACGATTCACTTTTTATCTAAGATTACCTCAAGTATATTCTTCGTGATTATTCAGGGAGGATTGGTATTAATCTATAGTGTGGTTGCAGCCTTGATTGGTGGAGCTCTTTCTCAAGCAGAAGCATTAGGCTTACCAACTGGTGGAGAGTCACTATTTGCTTATTTAGCAGAAATTATTCCAAACTGGCCTATAGTCTTAATCATGGCATTACTCTTTATGCTTGTTGGAACATTGTTCTATTTAGTCGTAGCAGCCTTATTTGCATCGATGGCAGTGACTCAAGAAGATTATCAACAGTTTCAATCTCCTTTAATGCTGATGTTACTTGGTGGCTTCTACATCGGAATGTTCGCACCTATGGCAGGTGGAGATACATTCATGAGAATTATGGCATTCGTTCCAATCTTTACACCAATGGTCGCACCTATCGCATTCGCATCTGGAGTATTATCTCTTGGTGAAGCGATTATCGCGTTAATTGCTGTAATCATATTTTTCCTAGCAGCGTTATATTTTGTAGCACCTATCTATAAGGTTGCGATATTAAGCTATGATCAAACAAAGTTCTTCAAGAGAATTAAGGATACATTTAAAAAGGCTTTCCAAAAGAATGGAAAGAAAGTAAAAAAAGAAGTAATTTAATATAAAAAAACATGTCTGATTGTAAACATATCAGACATTTTTTTATCAATGTTAGATTGATTAGATTAAGACGAAAACTATTTTTTAGGTTGCAAAACAAAAAAAACATATATAATATAAATAAGAATTGATTCGGTGGGGGAACATCATCATTTGACTTGAAAACATCCATAAAGCATAATCATTCAGAAGGACAAACTGATGAAAAGAAAATATTTATCAATTATTTTAGTATTACTTCTAGCGTTTTTTGTTTATGCTTGTAATCCATCAGAAGAGCTCATGACAACTCCAGGTATTATCTTTGAAATTAATGATTCTGAGGATGCATATATAGTAACAGGATATACTGGCGATTCAAAAGATGTAGTTATATCAGGTTTCTACAATGATTTGCCTGTAGTTTCTATTGCTGAAAAAGCTTTTATTAATCTAGAGCATGTTGAAAGTATTACACTTCCCGATTCAATAACCTCTATCGGAATGTATGCATTCCTTTTTACATCAATAGAGCATTTTACAGTCCCAATCAACCTAACTTACTTTGGTCAAGCATTTGGCACACACCCTAAAATTGAAGTTTCATTAGCCAAGGATCACAACTTCTTAAAAGAAGTGGTTATCTCTAATCATCAATCTATTCTGACTCAAGATGAAAGTGAACTTATTTATGTTGAGAAAGCAAAAACGGATGATTCTATCTACATCATACCTGATTATATTGATTACTTAGGACCAAGAGCGTTAGCAAATTCTGGATTTAAGGAGATTTTTCTACCAGAGAGTCTTATTGAGATAAAATTTGCTGCATTTTCCAATAATCAAGATACAATCATTCATTTACCTGATTATGTAGAAATCATTGGAGTTTCAGCATTTTCAAAATGCGGATTTTCAGGAAATCTAGTTCTACCAGAGGGGTTAATTGAGATGGGTAATGTTGCTTTCTATGAAAATGCACTAACATCTGTTGAGTTTCCCTCAACTATTGAAAAAATAGGTGGGTATGTATTTGACAACAGCAATAATCCTTTTCCTAATAAAAATGATATACATACGCTAAAATTTAAAAGCTACTTATTGCAAGGTGATGCTCATGAACAATTTTCTAAATACTTCATATATGCCAATTACAGTTATACATTAATTGATACATTAACGATTTATCTTCCAGATAATGTTGAGCAAGCAGAAAGACTTAGACAAGCTATACTATATTCATTGGAGTATGCATCAAATTATATGTCTAAAGAAATAGAAATCGTATTTATACCATAAATCGATTATGTATTGTTATCTTAATAAATTTATATGATTGGCATCAAAAAAACCAGGTTACTGGTTTTTCTCTTTTTTAATCTCTTCAACTATCGATAATGCACATTTTCTACCTGTTGATAAACCAATGGTTACATTATATCCACCAATAGGACCATGTAAATCAACAGTTTCACCGATAAAATATAATCCTTTAATTTTTCTAGATTCCATTGTATTTGGATCTAACTCTTTTGTTAGCACTCCACCAGCATTTACAAATGCTTTTTCCTTAGTCTCTACTGCATCAATTTTTACAGGAAATGAAATGAGTAATTCTAGTATTTTAGCAATATCTTTTTTAGATATTTCATTCATATTCTTATTGGATACATTTGCCATATCCAATACCTTTTTTGCTAATCTTTTTGTAGTCAAGGATTCTAAAACTTTTAGGATTAGAACCTTCTGATTTTCAATTGAATTCATTTGCCTGATCACTTCATCATCCTTGTGATCTGTGATGTTAAATACCAAGGTGACATCACCTTCAAGAAGTTCATCATATACAAACTCTGAAATCTGCAATATAGCAGGTCCTGTCAATCCGAAATGAGTAAACAGTAAACCACCATGACTTGATATTTTAGTACCCCTTATTTTTACAGTTGTATGTAGAATCGAAACACCCTGTAAGTCAGATAAAGCTTCCTTAACATAGGATGCATATAAATAGGTTTCAGCTGGAGTGAATGCTTTAAACTCAAGTCCTAACTTAGATGCGAAAACTAAACCATCTCCACTACTACCAGTTGATGGATAAGCATTCGATCCAGTAGCAACGATCACTCTTTTCGTTAAAAAGTCCTCATTACTTGTTTTTAGGATAAAGCCATCCTCTGATTTAAAGATATCTTTAACACTATGATGAAATTTAAGCCTACTCATATTTAAATTTTTCGTCAAGACTTCAAATACACTCGAGCTTTTCATGGTTTCAGGGAAATACTTAAAGTTTTCCTCTAAAACAAGATTTAAGCCGTTTAACTTAAAAAATTCAATGATTTCAGGAGAACCGAAATCCTTGATTGCAGGATATAAAAATCTTTTATGCTTAAATGTCAAGGATTGGATAAAGTCTTCTTTAGATAAAGCATTGGTGATATTACATCTTTTTCCACCTGTCAGTAGAAGCTTTTTTCCGACCTTGTCATTTTTTTCTAATAATAAGTAATTGATTTTATTTTGTTCGAGGATATTTGCAGCCATCAATCCAGATGGTCCTCCACCAATTACAATCGCGTCATAAATCATAGTATTCTCCTTATCACACAACTCATTATAGCATAAAAAAAATCTCCACTAGGGAGATTAAATCATTTTATTTTCAACTAGATAATCCTCAATTTGTTTCATATAAATTGGATTTTCACTTTCGACTCTCATCACAAATGAAGAACCCTTAGATAACCCAAGGCTCATAATCGCCATAATTGATTTCGCATCAGCAACAAAGTCCTTATGAATTAAATAGACATTGGCTGGAATACTTGACATAAAACGCACAAAATTAGTCGCTGGTCTAGCATGTAGACCATTTTCTGCAGCTAAGACAAATTTCTTTTCCATAGATTGCTCCTTTAAATGTGGATCGATTTCTTTAACTCTAAGAGGACTTGCTCTTCACTTTCTAATTCTAACACATTTAAAGCGATTTGTTGCAAATCAGAATGATTCATTGTTGAAATGACCTTTCTCATTTTTAAGACTTGAGTAGGTGTCATTGAAAGCTCAGTGACACCAAGACCAATGAGTATAGGTCCTGCATTTAAGTCTCCACCCATTTCACCACATACCGAAGTCCAAACATTATGTTTCTTTGCAGCATCGGTAACCATCTTAATGAGCTTTAAGATTGCAGGATTAAATGGTTGATATAAATAGCCTACAGATTCATTCATTCGATCTGCTGCCATCGTATATTGAATTAAGTCATTGGTCCCAATCGAGAAGAAGTCAACATGCTTAGCAAGACTATCTGCCATTAAGGCAGCAGAAGGGATTTCTATCATAATCCCTAATTCAAATGCTTTATATTTTATATTTTTAGAATCTAATTCCTTTTGAATAGATAGAACCATGGATTTCGCTTCTAAGAATTCACTTAAGGTAGCAATCATTGGAAACATAATTTTTAGGTTTCCATAAACGCTAGCTCTAATTAATGCACGTAGCTGTGTTTTAAATAATTCCTTTTCATCTAGAGATAATCTTATAGCTCTTTTACCTAAAAAGGGATTCATCTCACTAGGCATTTTTAAATACGGAAGATTTTTATCTCCACCAATATCTAGCGTACGTATAACCACTGGCTTGGGGTTCATCTTTTCTAATACACGCTTGTACTCTTCAAATTGCTCTTCTTCAGTAGGAAATGTTTGATGATCTAGATATAGAAATTCAGTTCGATATAACCCAATACCGTCTGCATCATTATCTAAGATATGATTTAAATCCTTAGAGGAACCAATATTTCCAGCTAAAGTGATTTGGTGTCCATCTTTAGTCTCACTTTGAATTCCAATCATTTTTTCTAGGGCTTTATTAGCTAGAGCATATGCCTTTTCCTTCTTGATATATAAAGACTTAATCTCATCATCATAATCATCGATGATCTCACCTAAGATACCATCTAAGATAATTTCTTGTCCATTCTTTAATAATTTCATGATATCCTTCGCACCAACTACAGCAGGAACTCCTAATAAGCGTGCGATAATCGCGCTATGAGAGGTTTTACCACCAGTCTCTGTAGCGAAACCTAGAACATACTTAGGATCGATTTGAGCGGTTTCAGAAGGGGTTAAATCATGAGCAATTAAAATTACTTTTTCGTTGATTGCAGCTAGATCTATAATCTTGATATCGAATGCATTCTTTAAAATTCTATTGAATACATCCATTAAGTCGCTTGCTCTTTCTCTTAAGTATTCATCATCAAGAGCTTGGAATAAATCGATAAAGCCTGAAACAACCGTCTTTAATGCATAGGAAAGATTGACGGATTCATTCTTTATTTTTTTATGCACTGCACCCTTGATCTCAGGGTCTTCAGTAATGAGTAAATGTGCTTCAAAAATTTTAGCAGTTTCAATACCAAACTTTTTTTCAGCAAGCTGATAAAGGTTAGAAAGTTGTTCTTTAGTTTTTTCAATTGCTTCATCAAATTTTTGAATTTCTAGATCAATATCAGTGATAGTTTTTTTAGAGGTATCAATTAAGTAATCCTCTAGCTTTAAGACCTTACCAATAGCATATCCTTCAGAAACTGGTGTACCTTTGATCATAATGATTTCCTCACATTCATTGCTTGTACGACAAGCTCATATTTGTTTTGGTTCTTATAGCTAATTGTATATTCAAATATTTTTCCATTTTCTAGATAACTGATTTGTTCAGTTTTGATGGTTGGTTCGTTTTCCTTCATTTCGAGTAGCTTAGCGTATTCTCCATGAATAAGGATTGCTTTTATTTCTTCAATTGAAGATATGATTTGATAGTTCAGTACATTGGTTATATAGTGATATATTGAGTTTTCCACTATTTTCTTTGTTAGAGGAATTAATTTAGATGGAAGATAACTTTCTTGAATCGTTAGCGGAACTTGATCCTTTTTTCTAAGACGAATCAGTTTATAAACAAAATCATTTTCTTCGATGTTTAATTTGGTAGATATCCATTCATTTGCTTGAATCTTTTCAAATAGAAGAACTTCGTTTTGAACAGTGCCACCTGTGGATAAGACTTCATCTGTAAAGCCCATGAGTGTATTGAATACTTTATATAGCTTTTGTTCAGAAATAAAAGTCCCTACGTTATTGACTCTGTAGAGCTTTCCTTGATTGACTAATATATCAATTGCTTTTCTAACTGTCATTCTAGATATATCAAGCGATAAAGAGAGATTTCTCTCTGATGGAATTAAGGTATTCACTTCTTGAGTTTTGATGATTTTTTCAATTTCATCAATAACAATCATATATTTAGGGATATCTGGAATCAAAAGAACACCTCTAACTGGTATATACCACTTGACTTTATTATATCGAATATTAAAGATAAGTCAAGTAATATTATCGTTTCCTTTGGGGTTAATCTATATCTTTTGATATAATAGGTTCGAGGTGAAACGAGATGACATATGATGATTTAAGAAAAAGACTAGAAGAATTGATAGACCCCGGCTTTAACCTTCCTTTTAAAGCGGTAAATGGTATTAAAAAACTAGTCATCGGTCCTACTGGAGTTGCTGAGCTTGAAATGTATCTAAAGGATAAGACAAAGCACGAGCAGGCCGTTAAAATAATGATTATTAAATTAGTGAAAATCGAATTAGGTTTTCCAGGTATTAAAATTGACTTTTTCGAATCCGAATTCGTTCCTGAGGGTGAAAAGCCTATTAAATACCTAGCGATTGCTTCTGGCAAGGGTGGTGTCGGTAAATCGACAGTTACAGCTAATCTTGCTGCTGCATTAATCAGACAAGGAAAAAAAGTTGGAATTATAGATGCTGACGTTTACGGTGCATCCATTCCAAATATTTTAAAGATAGGCATTAAGCCTTTATCTGCAGCAGAGGATGAAAGAATGATCCCACTTGAAAAAGATGGCATCGAAGTGATTTCTACAGAATTCTTTATGCCACCTGAAAAACCACTCATGTGGAGAGGACCAATGCTTGGTAAAATGTTGATCCACTTCTTTACTGGAGTGAAATGGCAAGATGATATTGATTTAATTCTAATCGATCTTCCACCAGGAACTGGTGATGTGGCACTCGATGTGAAAACATACGTTCCTAAGAGTAAGATTTTAGTGGTAACCACTCCACATGTCAATGCTTCTCATGTTGCTGTTAAAGCAGGAATCGGTGCTCAAAATATCGGACATGAAGTGATTGGTGTAGTTGAGAATATGAGCTATTATTTCAATACCTGCAGTAGCACAAGAGAATTTATCTTCGGTCAAGGCGGAGGAGATGAAGTTGCTAAAAAATTAGGTGTGAAGCTATTTGGACAAATTCCAATTGGTCAACCACAAAGTGGTGATTTCCTTTATACAGGCAAAGAAGAAGCAGGAAAGATTTATAATGATTTAGCATTAAAAGTAATGAAAGAAATGGATATCTAAAAAATAAGGGACTCGATGAGTCCCTTTTCTTTTGGTTTTACTTTTCGTGGATGAACTGCCATTGCATCCCAAACTTGTCAATCACATGTCCATATCCTTCACTAAAGAAGGTTTCCTTAAATTCTACTAAGACCTTACCACCAACAATGAGCTTATCCCAAGCTTCTTTTAGCTTTTTAACGTTTGAATCAACAACTGCAAATGAAAAATTATTTCCTTCAACCCAATCATTACCAAATCCCTTTGGAGTATCTGCAATCATAATTCTTGATCCGAAAACAAACATTTCTGCATGCATCACTAAATTCTTAATTCTTTCCTCTGGCTGATAGCTTTCATCTGAATACTCACCGTATCTCATAATGATAGGATCTTTTCCACCAAAGATAGAGTGATAAAACTCTATTGCTTCACTCGCATTCTCATTATAGAATGCATAAACTAATGTAGACATGTTTTTACCTCTTTTTGTTTTTAGTATATTCCTTCTCATTTTTGATGTAAAATCATTTACCCAAGAAAAAAAGGACCGAAGTCCTTTTTAATTACTTAATATCTCTAAATTTAACAATCGGTTGTCTCGCTGCTTTTGCTTCATCAAGACGTCTAACGATGGTGTTATGTGGAGCAGTTTTTACAAGCTCAGGGTTATCCTTAGCTTCTTGTGCAACGACTCTCATAATGTTAATAAATTCATCAAGCGTTTCTTTCGATTCAACCTCAGTTGGTTCAATCATCATCGATTGTGAGAAGATTAATGGGAAATACACTGTTGGTGCATGATAGCCATAATCTAATAATCTTTTCGCTACATCTAAGGTTTTCACACCAGTTGATTGATCCTTTAAGCCATCAAATACGAATTCATGCATACAATGTCCCTTGATAGGAAGCTCAAATATATCCTTTAATGAGTCTTTAATGTAGTTTGCATTTAAAACTGCCATCAACCCGATATCACTCATCGATTCCTTACCAAATGTCATTAAATAAACATAGGCTCTAATATAGACAGATGCGTTTCCGTAGAATAGACCTAATGCGCCAATGGAGTCAGCAGAATCCTCAAAGTAGTAGAAGCCATCCTTTTCCTTAACAATTGGATTGGGTAGGAATTCAAGAAGCTTTTCACAAACACCTACTGGACCTGATCCTGGACCACCACCACCATGTGGTGTTGAAAATGTTTTATGAAGATTGATATGTGTAATATCAAATCCCATATCTCCAGGTCTAGCTTTACCTAATATAGCATTTAGATTGGCTCCATCATAATAGACTAGTCCACCTGCTTCATGTACTAATCTTGAAATTTCTGCGATATCCTTTTCAAAGACACCAGCAGTATTTGGATTGGTTAGCATTAAACCAGCGGTTTCATCATTTAAAACAGCCTTTAGTGCTTCAAGGTTTACAGTACCATCTAAATTAGACTTAATTTCAACGGTTTCAAATCCGCAAACGGTAGCACTTGCTGGATTGGTTCCATGTGCTGAGTCTGGGATGATAATTTTATTTCTTTTTGAATCATTATGTTTATCATGATAGGCTTGAATAATCATTAATCCTGCTAGCTCTCCATGAGCTCCTGCAAATGGATTTAATGAATATGCTGCAAGTCCTGATATTTCTGCTAAAATTCTTTGTGTTTCATGATAAATCTTTAACAGGCCTTGTACGGTTTCAACAGGTTGAAGTGGATGGATATTCGCAAATCCACTTAAGGTTGCTAATTCATCATTAATTTTTGGATTATATTTCATTGTACAAGATCCAAGTGGATAAAATCCTGTTTCAACGCCAAAATTCTTTTGGCTAACGTTTGTATAATGTCTAACAACATCAAATTCTGATACCTCTGGAAGCTCTGCAGGAGTTACTCTCAAGAGTTCCTTAGGGATTTTAACTTCAGGGATATTTTTCTCTGCTAGATTGAAACCTTGACGGCCTTCCTTGGATATTTCAAAAATGAGCTTATTATAGTATTTCATTTCTGTTCTACCACCTTTCCAACAAGTAATTCAATATCACTTAAAGATCTCTTTTCGGTAACTGCAAATAATAGATGATTATCTTTTAGATGAAGAGGTCCTAAAATACCCGCATCTAGACAATCTTTTTCAAACTTTTCAACGTCGAATTTAGCCTTTAGAATGAATTCTTTAAAGAATGGCTTATTATAGACGACTTCGAACTTATTGGTCTTTAGAAGTGCATCATATAGGTAATGCGCACCTTTCATGGATTCATTAGCAACCATCACAGTGCCATCCTTACCCATAGTGGATAAATAAATGGTAACAGCTAAAGCCATTAAGGATTGGTTTGAACAAATATTTGAATTTGCCTTTGCACGTCTAATGTGTTGTTCTCTTGCTTGAAGTGTTAAAACAAATGCACGCTTGCCATCCACATCAGTAGTGATTCCACAAATACGACCTGGCATTTTTCTAACGTATTTCATCTTTGTTGCAAGATAACCTACATAAGCTCCACCAAAGGATAGTGGAAGACCAAAGGATTGAAGATCACCAACAGCGATATCTGCATTATACTCACCAGGAGTTTTAATGATGGATAAAGGCTGACCCTCAGCATTCATAATCAGTAATCCGTTATGCTTGTGAACTGCATCAGCAAATCCAGCATAGTCTTCAATGATTCCAAAGTAATTTGGGTTTTGAACGATTAAGCCCATTGAATTTTCTAAATTCTTTTCAATAAAGTCTAAATCACTTGCTCCATCCTTACTTGGTGTAACGATGACTTCGATATCACGATATCTCGCATATGTCTTGACGACATCGATGATTCTTGGATTTACTGTTGAGCTGATTAATACTTTATTCATTCCTGTTTGTGCAAATGCCATAAACATTGCTTCAGCAGTAGCAGTTGCTCCATCATACATAGAAGCATTGGAAACCTCCATACCGGTAAGCTCACAAACCATGGATTGATATTCAAATATGTATTGTAATGTTCCTTGAGCAACCTCAGGTTGATAAGGAGTATAGGAAGTTAGGAATTCTTGTCTTGAAATTAAGGCTTTAATAATGGATGGTGAATAGTGATCATAGGCACCAGCACCACGGAAAACGATCAATTCTTTATTTTGTTTTGCTAAATCCTGCATATGCTTAGTTAAGTCATAATCTGATAAAGCACTAGGAATAAGGTATGGCTTTGTTAGTCTTAGCTTTTTAGGTATAGAAGTAAATAGGTCATCAAGGGAATTTGCCCCTGTGACCTTTAACATTTCTTCAATATCTTGACTTGTATGTGGAAGATATTTGTGCATGTTAATTACTCCTCACTGAGTGGTTTGTATTGTTCGCTTGTTAATAAAGAAGACAATTCAGAATCATTTAATAGTTCAATTTTTACAATCCAACTGCCATATGGATCATCATTTAATAATTCTGGTGAAACCTCTAGCTTTGAATTGACTTCTAATATTTTACCTGTGACAGGAAGATACATATCAGATGCTGCCTTAACAGATTCAACTGCACCAAAGCTATCACCCTTTTTAATGGTTACGCCAACTCTTGGTAATTCAATAAAAACAACAGAACCTAGCGCATTCTGCGCATGATCAGAAATACCGACAAATGCAGTCTTTCCTTCAACCTTTAGCCATTCATGGCTTGGGCTGTATAATAATCCATCTAATACCATTTTTGAATCCTCCTATTTTTTATAGTTCTTTGTATAAAATTTTCTATTTCTAACCTTTGCTAAGTAGCGGTTTCCTCTAATCTCAACATAGAGTTCAGTTCCTAGTTCAGCATATTTAATATCTATTAATGCACATGCAATTGGAGATTCTTGATTCGGTAGCATATAGCCTGTAGTAATAACACCAATTTCATGTTCATTATGAAGTACCTTATAGCCTTGTCTTGGAATACAGCGTTGCAGTAATTCTAGACCTACAACTTTTCTTAATGGGTTCTCTTTATAGGCAATTAACGCACTTTTACCGATAAAATCTTCTTTATCTAGCTTAACAGCGAAGTTTAATCCTGCTTCAACTGGATTGATAGAATCACTGATTTCATGTCCATAAAGTGGAAGATTCGCTTCAAAGCGTAGCGTATCTCTAGCTCCTAGTCCAATGGGTACTACTCCAATTTCAATTGCCTTATCAAAGACTTGAGTGACTAGATCATGAGTTCCATAAACCTCAAAACCATCTTCACCAGTGTATCCCGTACGGGAAAGAATGACATAGCCTTCCTTATAAGGAATAACCTTGTAGGTCATAAACTTTAAATCAGGAGTTTCTATATCCATGATTTCACCAATATGGTTAATCACCTCAGGACCTTGAATCGCGACCTGGCTATAGCTTTCTGAGACATTTCTAACTGTAACATCAAATGTTTTACTTTGTTTAGTAACCCATTCAAAATCCTTATCAATATTTCCTGCATTAACGACTAATAAAACCTGTTCAGGTTTCATCACATAAACAAGTAAATCGTCAACTACAAATCCTTTTTCATCAAGAAAAAGTGAATAAGTAACTTTAGATGTATCTTCAGTTATAAAATTCGTGACTATATGATTTACAAAACGTAGTGCATCCTTGCCATCTACTAAAAATTCACCCATATGCGAAACATCAAAAATGCCCATACCTGTGCGAACAGCAATATGCTCCTCAGTTATACCGGCATAGGATACTGGCATATGAAAACCAGCATATTCTATCATCTTTGCGTTTAACGCTAGGTGTCGATCATGTAAAGCTGTAAATTTCATTTGTACTCTCCCTAAAAGCGTTTTCTATTTTCATTATACAACATATTTTTAGAAATCAAATCGATAATGTTTGAAGAAGTATATATAATATATAAAAACAAAAAAAGTAGTCATTTAGTGAAAAGAATGACTACTCAAATTATAGCTTATAATTACTTAAATGTGAACGTTATAATCCAAAAAATTGATATGAGTATTAAGGCACCTGATGATAGTAAAATGTAGGAAAATTTTTGTATTTTATTGTTCATTTTTTTGCTATAAGGGAATATTTCAAAAGTGATAATAGCAAGTACGACAAGAAACAAAAGTAATCTATTGAATAAATTAACCCCATTATGAGAAATCCCATCAGAATCAACTGGAAGAGTAATAGATGTTTCGATGATAATTAACAAAAGTGAAAACATCAAAAATAGTATCGGAGATATGCTTTTTCTTATCATTTGGTTCACCTAATATACTCTTGCGATTCATGACTATTCATTATTTCAATTCTCAAGCACTAATAAGCGCTACATATTGAGTAATAAAATCATGATAGAAAAGCTTGCGATGAGTGAAAAGAAGTTAGCAACCAATCCATAAAGCATCGCACGGTTCTTCGATTTTTCGGTCAAGTAGCGTCTATAAATAAGGATTTCTATAGTAAAGATTAATAGTTCTCCAATCGCTAAAACAGCAATTTCACCTATAACCGGAGAGTAGTAGTATTTCATAACAAACACAAAGCCTGTTAAAGAGACTTGAGTAAATAAATTCACATAGGTAACAAACAAATAACTCTTTTTCTTTGCATAGCCAAAGATGACTAAAACAAGAAGCTCGATTAAAATTGTACCTAATATTCTAAGAACAAGTTCTATAGTCATCGTTTGAACTGGAAAATTTTCTACAATGGTACCAGCATTGGATATGGTAACTGCTAAATTCACACCAGTTAAATCAAATGTAACCTTACTGTTAAAAAGAGAAGTTGTAATTGGTTTTGATGTAACATAGGTATTATCCTCAAAGATCAAAATAATCTTAAAGGTTGATGGTGGATTATAGGAATGTCTATAATTGTTTTCTGATATTTTAGATGGGAATATCGACCAAGGACGAACAAAATAAGATGATACATAACCATTCTCAGTAAATGTATATAAAAGTTCAGGAAAGATTTCTCCCTCTTCGTTTTCATTTGGATATTCTTCTTCAAGTATTTCAGTTTGACCTAATGTTCCCTTTTCTAATATCTCCAAGAAGTAGGGTTGATCGATACCGATAACCTCGATATCTAACGTTCTTTTTGGACCAAGATCAGCATTAGCTGTCAAAAAAGGAAATAGACATACGGTGCTTAAAATAAGCAAAAATATGATGAGCTTTTTCATGATAGAAACCTCGTTATCTATGATTACATTTATCATATCATGAAATTATCATTTCTTGAAGAGTTTTTGGATGTATAATAAAATAAAGGAGGGATTAACGATGCTTGTTAATGATATTTTGTTACATGTTAAAAGAAATGATGTTGAAAACTCGAAGGGAAGCGTTATTATCTCACATGGAATTGCTGAGCATTCAGGTAGATATGATGAGATTACTAAAAAGTTAAATGATGCATCCTTTAATGTTGTTCGCTATGATTTGAGAGGTCATGGGCAAAGCCAAGGGAAGCGTGGAGCGTTAAAGAGCTTCCATCAAACCATTGATGATTTACATGTTTTAGTGCTCGATGAAAAGAAAAGAGAACCTAAAAAAATCTTTTTATTAGGTCACAGCATGGGAGCTTTAATTGTTAATATGTATGTTGTCAAATATAAGGATGTCGATGGAGTTATCTCAAGTGCTGCACCATCATATTTTATTAAAGATGTTCTACCCTTTAGATTTATTGGGTATAAATGGTTAGGTATGATGACAAAGAAAACGAATTTTGCTAATGATCAGCTATCAAGAATTAAAGAAGTCGAAACAGCTTATATCCAAGACCCTTTAAACTTAAAGAAATTTCATTTTTCACTTGCAGGAAATATGTTTGTTGGTGGAGTCAGATATTTAAATAAACGAATCGCTCAATATCAAACACCAGTGTTGATATTACATGGAGAAGCAGATAAAATAGTCCCTGTTGAATTCAGCAGAAGATTATTTAACTTAATTCCTTTAGAAGATAAAAAAATAATAACCTATCCAAATGCGTATCATGAAATATTTAATGATTTAGATCGTGAAAAAACATTTGTAGATGTCCTAGAATGGTTAAAGGAAAGAACTTAAAATAAGGAGATTATGATGAAAATTGCATGGATTGGAACAGGGGTCATGGGGAAGCCCATGGCAAGTCATTTAAGTGCTGCAGGTTATCAGATCACAGCATTTAATAGAACATTTGAAAAAGCAAAGGCATTAGAGCCTCATATTAAGGCAGTAGAAACCATTAAAGAGTGTGTTAAGGATGCAGATTTTGTTTTTTCAATTGTTGGATATCCTAGTGATGTCGAAGAAACATATAAAGAAGTGATGAAGCACGCGAAAAAGGGTGCGATATTAGTCGATATGACAACATCTTCACCAACGCTCGCTATCAAGCTTTATGAAGATGCTTGGAAATTAGGCTTAAGAATGCTAGATGCACCAGTCACTGGTGGTGATATTGGTGCAATCAATGCTACACTTTCCATTATGGTAGGTGGAGATAAAGAAGTATTTGAAACAGTTCTTCCTTTACTCAAGGTTATGGGAAAAACCATTACCTACATGGGCAAGGCTGGATCTGGTATGCATGCAAAGCTAGCAAATCAAACGGTTATTGCTGGAAATATTATTGGTATTACCGAAGCTTTGGTTTATGCTAAGGTTAAGGGTCTTGATTTAGAGGCAATGCTAGGAGTAATTACCGGCGGCTCAGCAAACTCATGGCAGGCACAATACAATGGAGCTAAAATGATTAATAAGGATTATACTCCAGGATTTTTTGTCAAACATTATTTAAAGGATTTAAAGCTTGTTATTGAAGAAAAGAAGGACTTAAAACTAGCTGGTGTTGAATATGCTTGCAAAGCATATCAAATCTTATCCGATCATGGCTTTCAAGAAAGTGGTACGCAAAGTATCATTGAGTACTATTTAAGAAATATGATGTAAGAAAAAGGAGGTAATTTATGCCTATTGTTTACTTGAGCTTTATAGGAGAACATTGTGACGGATGTTTGACATCCATTGAGAATGCACTTTATACACTCGGAGTAGAGCAATTCACCTATGATTTTACACATGCACATGCAAAGGTTATTTTTAACAGAGATCAAGTCGAACTTGATCAAATCATGCAGGCTATTTCTCATTTAGGCTTTGAGCCGAATATTGTAGATTTAATTGAATATAATGAGGATTTTGGCGTAGAATAACAAAAAAAAAATGGGAGTCTAAAAGATTTCCATTCTATTTTTTTTAGTCTTGTTTTTTCATTGCGAAAACTTCAAAATGATGACCATCTAAATCTCTAAATGATCGGTAATACATATATTCATCATCAGATGCTTTCCCTATTTCAGACCCACCAAGCTTTTTAACTTTTTCAAGAATTTCATCAACTTTTTCTGGTGTCTTTAAGTCCAAACTGAAAATCGATTCAGTGTGTTTAAAGGAATCAACAACAGTATTTTTTGAAAAAAGCATATATTTTTCTAGACCTAGCATCATTGCGTAAGCTCGTTCATTAATGGATAAACAATATCCTGTGTCGTCTGAGTATTCTTCTTTAATTTCAAACCCTAGTTTTTCAAAAAAATCTCTAGATCTTTTTACATCTTGAACACACAAATTTACAAATACATCCGCCTTCAAAAATAACCACCTCTTTTTACTTAAAAAGTATCATTAAAAGATGGTTTTGACTATCAATTTGCATTTATAGTAAACTTTTTTATGAATTGAAATAAAAAAAGACGATATCCGATGTGGATTCGTCTTAAATTTTTATTTAATGATTAGGCTATGACCAGTCATTTCCTTTGGTTGTTTGATACCTAAAAGGTCTAGTAATGTAGGTGCAATATCACATAATGATCCAGTACCTAATTTAACATCCTTTTTAGTAATCACTACAGGAACTAAATTGGTTGTATGTGCTGTGTGAGGATTTCCTAATTCATCTCTCATTTTTTCAGCATTACCATGGTCTGCTAGGACAATAGCAACTCCTCCAATAGAAAGGATTGCTTCAACAACTTCCTTTGTACATTGGTCAACAGTTTCAACTGCTTTAGTCGTCGCTTCAATCGAACCTGTATGTCCAACCATATCAGGATTTGCAAAGTTTAAAATCATGGTGTCATATTCCTTAGATAAAATCGCTTCAACTGCCTTATCCTTAACCTCAAAGGCACTCATTTCAGGCTGTAAATCATAGGTGGGAACCTTTGGTGATTGAACAAGTATTCTTGTACTACCCTTTAACTCTCTATCTGAACCACCATCAAAAAAGAAGGTGACATGAGGATATTTTTCTGTTTCTGCAATTCTTAACTGCTTTAATCCTGCATTAGCTATCACTTCACCATATAGGTTATCAAGTGTCTGAAGCTCATAGGCAAGAGGACCTTTAACCGATTCATTATAATGCATCATGGAGA
The DNA here is from genome assembly GCA_002345705.1 of Acholeplasmataceae bacterium UBA2284. Classification (GTDB taxonomy): domain Bacteria; phylum Bacillota_I; class Bacilli_A; order Acholeplasmatales; family Acholeplasmataceae; genus Peloplasma. Next base: position 42,652 of record DDWO01000002.1, read on the forward strand.
CTAAGAAAATATCCTTTGGTGCATTCTTTGGATCGAATTTTGCTTTACCAGGAGTTTCATATAAATTGGTAGCATCTGGATTTGTAAAAGCAGTTGCGATACGTATTGCACGATCAGGTCTAAAGTTTGCGAAGAGAACTGCATCCTTATCGCCAATTAAACCATTTTTATCAACTAAGAATGGAATGATAAATTCGTCAGTAACGCCATCATCATACGATTTTTGCATACCCTCAAGCGCATTGGAATAAGTCTTTCCAGTACCTAAGACCATATTATCAAAGGCCTTTTGAATTCTATCCCAATTGTTATCACGGTCCATCGCATAATATCTACCTGATACTGTAGCAACCTTCATGCCGTGATCAATTAAATCACTTAAAAAGCCTAAGCCAGATGTTTGTGCTGTATCTCTACCATCCATGAAAGCATGAAGATATGGTGTAACACCATTTGAAACTGCTAAATCATGAAGTGCTTTAATATGTGTTGGATAGGAGTGAACTCCTCCATCAGATACTAAGCCAAAGATATGTAATTTACTCTTGTTTTTCTTTGTGTAATTAATCGCTTCTAAAAATGCTGGATTCTTAAAGAAAGATCCATCCTTAATCGCGACATTGATTCTTGTTAATGACTGATAAACAATTCTACCAGCTCCTAAATTTAAATGACCAACCTCAGAATTACCCATCTGTCCATCAGGTAAGCCTACGTATTCACCACTTGCCTGTAAAACGTTGTTTGGATAGTCCTTAAATAGTGAATCTAAAAAAGGTTTTTTAGCTAGTGATACTGAATTGGATGGGCTATCTGGAGCAAGTCCATATCCATCCATAATAATTAATGCTGCAAATTTCTTATTCATTGTTTGTTATACTCCTTATCGTTTTGTCCAACTATATTATACTTTAAAATTATCAAACACATGAATACTGACTCAAAAAAAACGTTTTCAATAGTGGCATATTGTAAATTACAAAAATTATGATAGAATTATGCTGTAAATGAATACTTCGGGGCAACGTGAAATTCGTGACCGGCGGTATAGTCCGCGAGCCAATAGGCAGACCTTGTGTAATTCAAGGACCGACAGTAAAGTCTGGATGGAAGAAGGATGAGTCTTTTTGACGTTCTTTTGTCGCCGAAGTAATTTGGCGATTTTTTTGTAACTTAGGAGGTTAACCAAAATGTCAAATTACTTGTACTTAAAAAAAATGCTTTACATTGTTTCACTTTCAGCTGTCTCTATTGTAATAGGACTAGTTGAAATTCCAAACCCATTTTCCTTTTTTGGTCCATGGGCTGCATTTGTAAGACTTGATTTTAGTGATGTAGTTGTTTTAGTAGCTTTAGTGGTAATGGGACCGAAGGAAACAGTTTCTGTTATTTTACTAAGAAGCTTAATTAGACCACTTATTTTACCTAAAATGGGATTTGCAATGGATTATGTTGGTGAGTTTTTAGCGATTACAGCTTCATTATCTATTTTATTCGCTTACATGAGTGCACGCAAATTTCTAAAGAGAAAAGAAGAACCTTTACTTTATGTTCTTCCTGTTCAAGAAGAAAAGCTTACTAAAAAGGACTGGGCAGTTTATCTAGGCTTTGGTATTGTCTTTTTATCGGTTGGGATGTTGGCTGCAAATTATTTCTTTGCTACTCCATTATACTTAAGTATGTTTGGTGCGACTCAAAGTCAAACAAGCCTACACTTTACAGTATTCTCTTATGTTAAAGATAGTGCACCACCATTCACATTGTTTTCATTTTTTATAGCAGCTTTAATTAGCTACACACCATTTAATATTATGAAAAGTATTTTAATCATATCGATTTTCCTAGCACTAAAGCCAAGACTTAAATATTTAGAGCTCTAAATCGTGTTATAATAATCCTGAGGTAAATAAATGAAATTTTTAGATCAAATGAAATTACCTATACATAAGGATGACTTAATGCCCGTCATCAGACAGGGCATTTTTATGTCTTTTACCGGAGGGTTATTAATCGGTGCACTTCATGCATTCTTTTCCTTTCAATTTGGGTTCTCACTCACTTGGTTATTTTTACTTATACTTGCACATGTAACTGCAAGTAGAATACGAAGATCATATAATGAATATCATTTAATCTATTCTATTTTCAGTGTATTTTTCTTTTTCCTAGCTTATTATTTGATGTCAATCACCTTGAATTTAGGTATGCTCTTCTTATACGATGCACTAGTAACAAGCTTTATCCTTCAAGTCATCAAACCATTTCAATATTTTAACTTTATGAACCCGTTTTACAGTCAATTTTTTAGTATTGACAATATGCTAATGCTCTTGTTCTTTTTCATTGGGACATATTATGCGTTTAGATATAGTAAGTAAACGTTTTTATTGCCAATAATCTTTTAAACAAAGAATTATTTGGTATAATGAATAGTAGTAAACAAACAGGCAAAAAAACTAAATAAAGGAGTGAAATTATGCCATTTATAAGCGATATTTATGCACGCGAGGTACTAGACTCACGTGGAAATCCAACTGTTGAGGTTGAAGTCTACACAGATTCTGGCGCGTTTGGACGCGCAATTGTTCCATCAGGAGCATCTACAGGAGAACACGAAGCTGTCGAATTAAGAGACGGTGACAAAAAGCGTTATTTAGGTAAAGGGGTTTTAAATGCAGTTCACAATGTGAACGAAGTTATAGCACCTGAACTCGTAGGATTTGACGTTACAAATCAAAATGCAATTGACCAATTAATGATCGATTTAGACGGAACTAAAAATAAGTCTAAGCTAGGTGCGAATGCAATTTTAGGTGTTTCTATGGCTGTTGCTAAAGCAGCTGCAGATTTCCTAGGCGTTGAGCTTTACCAATATCTTGGTGGCTTCAATACAAAACAACTTCCAGTACCAATGATGAACATCATCAATGGTGGATCACATGCTGATAACAATGTTGACTTCCAAGAATTCATGATTCTTCCAGTTGGAGCGAAAACATTTAAGGAAGCTATCCGTATGGGTACAGAAGTATTCCATAACCTAAAGGCTGTTTTAAAGGCTAAGGGATATAACACAAGCGTTGGCGATGAAGGCGGATTTGCTCCAAACCTTGGTTCAAATGAAGAAGCTCTTCAAGTGATTATGGAAGCGATTAAAAAAGCAGGATACGTTGCTGGAAAAGACATTTTCTTAGGCATGGACGTTGCAGCTTCTGAATTCTTTAACAAAGAAACTAAGACTTATGTACTTGCTGGAGAAGGTGGAAAAGTATTCACTTCTGAACAACTTTCTGATTTCTATGCAACATTAGTTGAAAAATATCCTA
>DDWO01000022.1 GCA_002345705.1 Acholeplasmataceae bacterium UBA2284
ACTGCACTTTTCGAATCATTCATTAAGGATGCTAAGACTGTTGTATGGAATGGACCACTTGGTGTTTTCGAGTTCCCAAGATTTTCAGAGGGAACAAAGAGCATTGCTCAAACCATAGCAGATATTAAGGATCAAGCAACAACAATTATCGGTGGTGGAGATTCAGCAGCTGCAGTTATTCAATTTGGACTTCAAGATGGATTCTCTCACATTTCAACCGGTGGAGGAGCTTCACTTGAATACCTAGAAGGTAAGGTACTACCAGGTATCCAATGTGTTGATGACTTATAATGGATTTAGGTAAAAAAATTCGTGCTTTAAGATTAGGAAATAGTCTGACTCAAGAAGAGCTTGCCAATCGCTTGGAATTGACAAAGGGATATATCTCTCAGCTTGAAAATAACCTAACATCACCATCCATGCAAACCTTGTTTGCAATACTAGAAGTATTAGGTACTGATGTTCATGAATTTTTCAGTATTGAAGAAGATGTTACCGTTGTTTATAAAAAAGAAGACTTTTATGTTAAAGAAAATCTAGATTTAAAGCATATGATTAGCTGGATTGTTCCAAACGCATTAAAATATGAAATGGAACCTATCATTATTGATTTAGAACCAGGTGGACAATCAGAGATTGATGATCCACATCCAGGTGAAGAATTCGGTTATGTTTTAGAGGGGCAAGTCACATTAATAATTAATAAAAAGCGATATGTTATTCGAAAAGGTGAGACATTTTATTATTTAGCTAACAAGGAACACTATTTAATGAATAATAGTCCTTACAGTGCTAAAGTCTTGTGGATTAGCACCCCACCTATGTTTTAGAGGAGGAAAGAAAATGGAAAAAGAGATTATGATTAGAAGTACACAAGGTTTGCATGCAAGTTTAGCAGCAAAGGTTGTGCAAACTGCGTCAAAATATGCAGTTGAAATTGAGTTGCATTACCACAATAAGGTCATTGACCTAAAGTCAATCTTAGCATTAATGTCACTTGCAGTACCACATGGAGAAAATGTGCGTATTGTTGCAAGAGGAGCACGTGCTGAAGAAGCAATCAAAGACGTATCCTCTATTTTGGGTTAAGTCTATGAAAAGAAGACCAATTATTGCAGGAAACTGGAAAATGTATAAGACTAAAGATGATGCGCTTGCCTTCATCTATGCTGTCAATGTAGAAGTTCCAGATAAAGAAAAGGTTGAATCAGTTATCTGTTCACCAGCTATCTTTTTACGTGATTTAGTAAAAAGAGAAGGTGAAAATTTAAGAATTGGTGCGCAAAATATGCATTATGCAGACGAAGGAGCCTATACAGGTGAAATTTCTGCTTTAATGTTAAAATCCTATGGTGTTGACTATGTTGTCATTGGCCACAGCGAACGTCGTGCTTATTTTAATGAAACAGATGAAACTGTAAACTTAAAACTAATCGCAGCTGTCAATCAAGATTTGACTCCAATTGTTTGTGTTGGTGAGTCGCTTGAAATTAGAGAAGCTGGAACAACAGATAAGGTTGTTAAAAAACAAATTGAAAAAGCTTACTTAAATGTGAGTTCAGAAAATGCATTAAAAACAGTTGTTGCCTATGAACCAATATGGGCAATTGGAACTGGTGTTACTGCAACTCCAGAACAAGCAAATGATACGATTATAGCAATCCGTAAGGTATTAGAAAAGCTATATAGTAAAGAAGTTAGCGATCAAATTAGAATATTATATGGTGGTTCAGTTAATGTTAAGAATGTAGATAGCTTACTTGCAATGTCAGATATTGACGGTGCACTTGTCGGTGGTGCATCCTTAGATCCAAATTCATTCCTCACATTAGTTCGTGCTGCATTAAAGAAGTAATTAAGAAATAAACAAGACCCTAACAGGTCTTTTTATTTCGAATTCATTTCATTATTATTAATTCATGACGATTTTAGTCGATTTATACATGTAGAATAGGTTGACTATTTGATACTTCATTGGTAAAATAAGTGTAGCAAAATCCTTAGGGGGCGAATGGAATGCGACGATATAGAAGGCAACTTTTTGTATTTGACACTTTTTTTGTTTTATTTTTGATGACACTTGTCATCCTTTATGGACACTTAATTGGGTTTTATACAGCACACACCCTCTTTATCGTTTTTATTTTTGTAATCATCATTACCGCATCAATGTATGCACATGATGTAATTAGGGATTTGCTTCATAGGAGAGTTAAAGGATTACAAATCGTGATTACAAATCATGAAAAAGATTTGATATTGCCAAAGACAATAACGATTAATGAGATTAGGAAAAAAAATCATCAGCTAGTCTATCGCTATCAAGGCTTTAATATCCCTATTAGCTTTATTGAGCGTGTTGATCAAGAAAGGGCATATCTATATCCATTTTTTACTTATGAGGGTTCTACGGATGATTTATTCGAGATTTTAGAGAATTATCGCTATAAATATTTTCTTGTCAAGGATAGGCATCATCATAAGTATATTATTACTTGTTCACAAGTCTTATCCATTGTATGACCTGTAGTTATGTGTTAAAATAAAACCACAAGCGGGGGTAAACGAATGTTATACCAGATTGTATCCGATCGAAAGCAAAAAATTGTAAAATCGCACATATTTTTACTCATAGCACCGACTGCTGCTTTAGCGATCGTTATTTATTTTTATCCAGAAAACTTATTGCTTTGGACTATGTGTTATGTTGCATTTTCCTTATTGTTTGCTATCTCTTTATTAAGCAATATATTTAAATTAAAAAAGACTTTAGTTGGTCTTAACGTACGTGTCGTATCGGCAGAGAATCCAATTCCATTCCCTCAAAAATTTCGAGATAAATTAGCTACTGTTTCTGAGATTACAAAGTACTATCGATATAAAAAATATCAAATTCCTTCTAGCTTTGTTGAGTTTAAGGAAGGGCACACTGTTTATTTATATCAAAAAATTGAAGAACCATGTTTAAACGAATCCTATCAAATCGTAGAAATTCATGAATTTCAGTACGTTTTAGTAGAGGATGGTAATCATAAAAAGAAAATTGTGCATTTAGGCAATTTAACAGCTGAAGCATCAGAGTAAAATAAAAAAAACGACAAAAAAAAGATGATTCCGAGGAGTCATCTTTTATTTTTTTGTTATCTGTTGTAGAATTCAACAATCAACTGTTCATTGATTTCCTGAAGAATTTCATTACGTTCTGGATAACGAACAAATGTTCCAACATTTGTGTCCTTATCGAATGATACGAATTCAACAGAAGCATATTGTCCTTCAAGAGCTTCTTGAACAACCTTTAAGCCTTTAGATGTTTCTCTAAGTTGAATTTTTTGGCCTGGTTGAAGACGATATGACGGAATATCTACTTTCTTGCCATCAACAAGGAAATGTCCATGATTGACTAATTGGCGCGCTTGTGCTCTAGTTTTAGCAAGTCCTAAACGATAAACAACATTATCTAGACGAGATTCAAGTAGACGCAAGAAGTTTTCACCATGCTTACCCTTCATCTTGTCAGCTTCATTGAAAGTCTTTCTAAATTGCTTTTCGGATACTCCATAAGTAAATCTAACTTTTTGTTTTTCATGAAGTTGATCTCCGTAGCCGCTAGTTTTAGAACGACGTTGTCCATGTTGACCTGGTGCATAAGGACGCTTTTTCAATTCTTTTCCTGTTTCAGAAATAGAATAGCCTAAACGACGTGATATTTTCCATGATGGTCCTGTGTAACGTGACATAAATTTTTACCTCCTTTTTTATTTTTGGTAGGCAAAAACTGCAAAATACTTTAATTAAAGGTATCCCGATGTTCTGTTCACCTTAAAGCAGTATAAGGTTACTAAGGGCTCCATAAATGGGTAGGGATCGCTCTTTAAAAAATAGGTTGCCTGCTTTTTACCGACGCTATTCATTTTACCCTATAGGGTATTAAATGTCAATTGTTTTTACTAATAACTTAACGAATTCCTCAAGGAACTCAACAATTTCAGGATCGAAGCGGTTGATAATTGGACTATCGACGTCTAAGACACCAAAAAGCTTGTCTTTGATGAATATTGGTACAACAACTTCGCTTCTACTATTTGCATCACATGCGATATGATTATCGTGTGCGAGTACATCCTTGATAACCATCGTTTTCTTAAGTACTGCAGCTTCTCCACAAACTCCTTTTCCTAAAGGAATGACTGAGCATGCAACATGACCTTGAAAAGGACCTACAGTTAAGTTTACTCCATCGAATAAATAAAATCCTACCCAATTGAGACGATCGAATGAGTCATTTAAAAAAGCGGATGCATTCGAAAGAATTGAAATTTGATTAGGTTGTGTTTCTAAAAGTGCTAAAGCTGATTCTAATAGTTCTTGATTTTTCATGATATCACCACCTCAATTATTATATCATATATGTTAAAATAGATATGGTGATAAAACATGACAAAGAAAATATTAATCCGTTTTGGCGATATGATGCTAAAAGGTCGAAATATAGGTTTTTTTATTAAGAAGGTTAGAGCGCATTTAGTTTCTAGATTAAGTGGAATGAATGTATCATATGAATTTACTCATGATCGGATCTTTATTGGCTATGATTTAAATGAGGAAGATGAGATAGTCAGTAGACTCAAGCAAATTCCAGGTATATACAGCTTTAGTATAGTTTATGTAGCGAAGCCAGATTTAGATGATATTATTTTAAAGGCTATTCAAGTCTTGAACATCGAAATGGATGTTCCAATGGTTCGATTAAAAATTGAAACCAAAAGACATGATAAAAAGTTTCCAATGACCAGCCAAGATATTACACAAAAAATAGCTAGTCCAATCTTAAATGGAGCTGACAAGAAATATATAGTTGATGTGAAGAATCCTGAAGAAATACTTTATATCGAAATAAGAAGTGATGTAGCGTATGTACATATCAAAAGCATTAAAGGAATGGGAGGCTTCCCATTTGGTACACAAGGAAAAGGATTAGTGATGATGAGTGGTGGAATCGATTCACCGGTTGCTGCATATCTATCCATGAAGCAAGGAATCGAAATTGAAATGTTTCATTTCGAATCCACTCCGATGACACCCTTAGAATCAGTACAAAAGGTTATAGATTTAACTAAAAAGTTAGCCATCTATACACCAACTGGAGCGATTAAACTTCATTTAGTTCCATTCACAAAGCTTCATGAGGAAATACTGGCTAAAGTATTTGACCCCTATACAATAACTGTAATGAGAAGAATGATGTATAGATTAGCTGAAGGCTATGCAAAGAAAAAGAAGCTATTATGCTTAATCAATGGAGAATCTGTTGGTCAAGTCGCAAGTCAAACACTCAATAGCATGCAGGTCATTGAGGCAGTAACTAAATTGCCGATTTTAAGACCAGTGCTCACCTATGATAAACAAGAAATCGTTGATATATCAAAAAAAATAGATACATTTCAAATATCAATTCGTCCATTCAATGACTGCTGTAGTATCTATGTACCAAAAGCACCAGCAACAAGACCAATGGAAGTTTATGCATTAAAGTATGAACGTGACATGGATTATGATAATTTATTCTTAGAGGCACTACAAAACATTAAGACCCTAGAGGTTACAAAGGATTTTAATTTCAATATTTCTAAATATGGATTTACCGTATCAGAAGCATTAGCTCTTTATGAAAAGGAAATGATGGAAAATGATCATTACGTCGAAGCAAAATAAATCATTTAAGCTATGGAAAAATTTAAAGCTAAAAAAATACCGGGATGCACATGGTATGTTTTTAGTCTATGGTAAACATTTGATTGATAAAGCGAAGGAAGTCCAAGCTTTAGTAGAAATATTAACTACAGATGAAATTGAAGGCATGACAACACTGACTAAGGATTTAATGGATGACTTGCAGCAAGCTGAAACCTATTTTGATATGATTGGTGTTTGTAAAAAAACAAATCCAGTAAAAAATAGTCCTAAAGTTTTAATGCTTGATGATGTTCAAGACCCAGATAACGTTGGAGCATTGATTAGAAGTGCAGCAGCATTTGGATTTATTCATGTCATCGTATCCTTAAAATCTGCAGATTTTTATAATGAAAAGGTCATACGAGCATCTAAAGGTGCAATCTTTGATGTATATTTAGAAAGAAGACCTTTAGAAGAAGCAATTCTAAACTTTATTGAAAATGATTACCAAATTATTTACGCTGATGCCCATGAAAGTGGCGAAGTGAATAAATCAAAGAAAACAGTTTTAATACTTGGAAATGAAGGACACGGCATATCAGATTCAATCAAAGCACTATCTGATCAATCTGTGCATATCCAAACTGAAAATGTTGAAAGCCTAAATGTGAGTGTTGCAGGCGGAATTTTAATGTATGAGTGGAGAAAATTATGAAACCAAACATTACAGGATTTTTTGATTATGATGGAACAGCATCCTTTCAGGAACAAATTGCTATCGCACAAAAAAACCAATTAGAATATATTTGCTTAAGAAAATATAACGGATCTCCTATTATTGAACTAAGCGATGGTGATTTAAAGAAAATTATGCTGGAATTGAAAACAGCTAAGCTAAAAATAGCAGTTTTAGATACTGGCATTCAGCCCTATGATATTTATGATGATAAAAAACATGCTGATTCCCTAGATGAATTTAGATACATGATTAAAGTTGCTGATAAGCTTAAGGTGAGTCATCTATTTTTTAGATTGCCTAAATTCAATGATGTTATTCAAGAATACGATAGCATCTTTAAGAGACTAGAACCGTATGTTGATGCAGCAATGAAAAATGGCAAAAAAATTATTTTATTACCAGTCAATAGCTATAAGGCAAATACCTATGCTTACTTATTTAAAAAAATTAAATCCAATGCATTAAGTCTAGCATTTGATCCTGTAGCAATTATGAAGAATAATGAATCTACGACGACAGCGTATAGATTACTAAGAACATCTATAGGTGCGTTTTTCGCAGAGGATGCTGATCACGATCTTACACCAAAGCTACTAGGATATGGAAAGACAGATATTATTGCAATCTTTAAAAAGCTACTTCGTGACAGGTACGCTGGCTTTTTAATGATCGATAATAAATTTCATCAATCTGTATTTAATGAAGAACCAAAAAAGGTAGGATTCTTCAAGAAAATATTTGCAAATGAAAAGAAGAAAAAAGAAAATGAAATGACAGACCTATCGAAAAAGATATTTCCGAATGAAGAAACAAAAAATGTCACTATCGATGACATTTTAGAGAATCAAATTAAAGTACTTAGAATTATATTTAAATAGCGTCATCCTCATTGATATATTCAAACGCAGGCTTTGCGTTAGGTATTTCAGGGAATAGCTTAGAAGTATACATAATTCCATTGATATGATCGAATTCATGTTGAAATACAATACCAACATATCCCTCTAAATGGAGTTCCACTGGTATCAACTCACCACTTGGAATATCATAGGATAGCGCTTCAAATGTAACAGACGAATATCTTGGTGTTAATCCTTCGGTAACGCGGTCAACACTTAAACAGCCTTCACCGCCTGGAACATAAATGATTCCACTTCCTTTAGCCTTTAAAACAGGGTTTACAAGGGCATAGGAATATAGGGTTCCATCAAAATCAGTGACATGGGCTGCAAACATTCTCTTTGATACATTTACCTGAGGAGCAGCAATACCAACAGCTGGTCTCAAATCGTATTTCTCAACCATTTCATCGTCTTGTGAATTCTTCACATATTCAAGCATTTCTTTTAGTAGTTTTTTATCCGCTTGAGTTAAAGGCAATTTAACCTCTTTAGCAACTGTTTCAAGGGTTTTATGACCTTCGCGGATGACATTTTTCATAGTAATCATGTTTCATACACCTCACACATATTATATCATAAGGAGTAATTGGATGCGTATAGATAAATTCTTAAGTAACTTAAAATATGGCACAAGAAAAGAAATTAAAGCATTACTCAAAACACAACAAGTTTTTGTTAATGAAATTCGTGTCATCGATCCTACGCTTTCCATCGATCCAAATAAAGATTTAGTTTATGTTGATGGCGAAAAAGTATTTTATAAAGAGCATATTCATCTAATGATTTATAAACCAATTGGTTACTTATCAGCAAACCATGATACAATGCATAGGGTCATTACATCGTTAATAGAACCACCCTACAACAGATTTGAATATGCAATCGCAGGTAGATTAGACTTAGATGCAGAAGGCTTGTTAATACTCACTACAGATGGCAATTTTGCTCATCAAATCATGCATCCTAAAAAGCATATTGAAAAAACATATGAAGTGATGCTAGACAAACCATTTCTCCATCAAAATACTTTATTAAAGGGTATTTTAATCAAGGATGCGTATAATGATGAATACTTTGCGAAAGCACTAGACATTAAAAAAGATAAGGAATATGTTACCATCATCATAGATGAAGGAAAGTTTCATCAAGTTAAGCGCATGTTTCAAGCAGTTGGCTATGAGGTCTTAAGATTAAAAAGAACTTCAATAGGAAATCTCAAACTGAATGATTTGAAGCCAGGTGAGTACATTGAATTTGAAAGGAATGATTTAGAATGACAGAATTAATTATGCAAGCATATCAAGTCCTTGATGAAATCAAAGAGGACAGTAAATATAAAGAAATAAAATATCTCGATCAAAAAATGCTTGAACTCTATTCAATTGAAATCAAAGCTTTTCAAGAAGCGAAAATTAAATACGATCAAGTGATGTCAGAGGGTGGAGCATACCACCCAGATTTCAAAGAAGCAGTTCAAAAGTTTGGTGAATCGAAAACAGTATTATATAGTAAGCCTGAGGTTAAACGCTATTTTGAGGTTGAAAAAGAATTTCAGGATGAATTAAACCAATTTTTATTTGAGATGACTCAAGCAGTATCATCTCACATTCAAACACCTAATAAATTAGGAATCATTAAAAAGGGAGGTAGCTGTCATGTACGCTAATCGAATGTCTTATGTTGTTTTTTACCAAGGAAAGCATGTAATTGAAAAGCTTCGTTCACTACCTGTTGATATATCCTATGTATCTGAAAAACAAGGTTACGCAGTTGTCTATGGGGATAAGGATATTGAAGCGAACTTAAAAAAACAATTAAAGGATGTTAAGGGATTTAAGCATATTGGACCTTCTCAGCTCTTTGATCCGAATGTAAATTTTTAACTGTTAAGGAAAAAGACTTGACAGGAGAATTATTTTGTATATAATAGTAATGGATATAAAAAAAGAAAGCGAGTGAATATTATGGCAGTTAAAATACGTCTACAACGTTTTGGTTCAAATAAGAGACCATTTTACAGAGTTGTAGCAAGCGAATCAACAAGATCTAGAGACGGTAAATTCTTGGAAATCCTAGGAACTTATGATCCTTTAATTGGTAAAGTTGCAGTGGATGGTACAAAAGCACAACAATGGATTGACAATGGTGCACAACCTACAGATACTGTAAAAAGCTTATTCAAGAAGTATAGCGTACTAGATAAATAAAAGGGGGAACTTATCATGGCGGTAGATTTTGAAAAATTAATCAAAAATATGATAATGCCATTAGTTGTTAACCCTGACGATGTATTAGTAAAGATCTTATCAAGTGACGACGACACGATTACAATCCAGCTTTTAGTCAATGAAGCTGATTTAGGACGTGTGATTGGAAAAGGTGGCAAGATTGCCAGTGCAATGCGTACGATATGTTATGCGGGTGCCTCTAAAGAAGGCAAGCGTGTTCAAATCGATATTGACTCGTTTTAAGGATGAGCAAGATGTATCAAATTGGTAAAATTACAAATACACACGGCATTAAGGGAGAGGTTAAAATCTACAATTTAAGTGATTTTAACCGCTTTTTCGTTAAGGCTGAAGTCTATGTGCTCATTCAGGGTAAAAAGAAGTTTTTTACAATTGAGCGTGTAAGAAAACAAGCAAATCTTTTAATCGTNNAAATTTAAAGGATATGATGATATCAACGATATTCTAGCTTATAAAGGGCTAGAGGTATATTCTGATGCGTCCGTTACCAAAGAGCTTGAAGATGATGATTATCACTACGAATCCTTATTAGATAAGGACGTTTATACCGATCAAAATGTTTATGTAGGACGTGTCATTCATTTGATACCAGTTCCTCAAGGACATCTTTTAGAGATTGAAAGAGAAAATGGTAAAAAGGTGATGATTCCATTCATTAAGGTTTTCGTATCTCAAGTCTTGGAGGATAGAATTATTATTACACCAATCGAGGGATTACTATGATTATCGATATCGTAACGATTTTTCCAGAGTTTTTCAATGATTTTTTAGACAATTCAATTATTAAAAAAGCGATTATTTGTAACCAAGTGGATATTAGATTGAATCAGCTTAGAGATTATTCACACAATAAGCATAAAAAGATTGATGATACTCCATATGGCGGTGGTGTTGGAATGCTGATGGCATTTCCACCATTTTATGATTGTATTGAAAAGATTAAGACTCCTGAATCAAAGATTATTATGCTATCACCTCAGGGGAAATTATTTAATCAAAAAAAAGCAATTGAATTATCTAAGGAAAAACATTTAATTTTGTTATGTGGTCATTATGAAGGCATTGATGCCAGAGTTGAAGAGCTGATTGATGAAGAAATATCAATTGGTGATTATGTACTAACTGGCGGTGAGATTCCAGCAATGATTATTACAGATGCAGTCACTAGACTTATACCTGATGTCATTCATGCGGATTCTGCTGAAGAAGATAGCCTGCAAAATGGTTGGCTAAAGTTTCCTCAATTTACAAAGCCTGAAAAGTACAAGGGATACCATGTACCAGAGGTGCTAAGATCAGGAAATCATCAATTAATTGACCAATATAGATTTGAGGAATCCATTAAGCAAACTATGCGAAAAAGACCAGACTTAATCGATAAAATTGAATTAACAGAAAAAGAAGAAAAAGTTTTACAAAAACTAAACAATCCAATCAAAAAATAGTGTGAGTTTTACTCATATTATTTTTTTTGATGTATAATATATGTGTAAAAAACTGTAAATTTTTGGTAAACAAGAATTTTGAAAGGAAGGGATTACTATGAATTTCATCAAGAGAATAGCACAAAACAGCCAAATCGTTGAATTCCTATTCATTATTTTTGTTGTTTTTACATTTGATGCTATTTTTATTATTCGCTATGGCTTTGGAGTTACCTTTGGGCATTGGCTCATTGCGTTCTTTAATGTTGCCATTGTTATTTCTGCACTTTCCTTCATTAAGAAGAATAAAAACAGATATTTTGCATATTTTATCTACATTTTAATCATGTTTACATTCTTTTTGACGGACAGCACACTTTATTTCTTCAAGCAAGATGTTACATCGATAGCAATGCTTCTTGAATCAGGAAAAAATACAATGAAGATAGGCTTGAAATATAACCCATTGTCTCCTTATGGAATACTTATATGGGCAATTATTTTAGCGTTCTTATTTTTCAGCTTTAAATTCCTAAAACATATCGTTAAACTACACCCTGAAAATAATCCTAAAAGATATGTTTTTAGAACCATCTATTTATTGATTTCAATGCTAGGCTTATTCTTAAGCCCTAGAATTATTAATGAGTCAGATACTTTAGTATTCAATACACCTGCTGATAAGAGCTTGTTTGTTCAAAAATTTGGATCGATTACATATCATACAAAAGACATAATGACTTACGCAGGTAATGTGATCAAGCCATTATTATATGCTGATGAGTATATCGAAGAAATTGATCAGGTTGTTACACAAACGATTGCTGATAAATCAGCATTTTACGGCTTTCTTGAGGGTCAAAATGTAATTATGATTATGTGTGAGACCTGTGAGGATTATGCATTCACAAGAGAGCATACACCAAATTATTATAGACTATATGATGAGGGTATCACCTTTACAAACTTCTATTCAGCAGCAAAATCAAATTACACATATGATGCTGAGTTTAAATCGCTAACATCGATGATGTATTTCCAAGCAGATAATTTTATGTATTCATTTGGAAACAACATATATTCAAACGCATTACCACATGTTTTAGGTGAGTTTGGATATACAGCAAATTCATTCCATAACTATTATCAAACATTCTTCAATCGTGATAAGATTCACCCAAATATGGGCTTTGAAAGATATTATGCATTTGAGGATCTAGGTATTGAAGAAAATGACAATTGGCCATTGGATTCAATTATGTTTGAAAATTATAAAGATTTAATTGTTCCTATTCAAGATGATCCATTCTTTAGCTTTGTCATGACAGTAACTCCACATGGTCCACACAACAAATATCGTGAAGAGCTTAAGACATATTATGATATATTGGCAAATGATCCTAAGTATCAAAATGCACCAATTGAATTACTAACAATTACAGCTGCACAAATGAACTTTGATGAAGGGTTGGGTACGCTCTTAGATGATTTAGAAGAAAAGAATCTTTTAGAGGATACATTAATCATTTTATTTAGTGATCATAAAAACTATTCAAGTTTCCCAACCACCTATGAATACTCAAATCCAGAAACAAGAGATATACCTTATGAAATGGAAAAAGTGCCATTTATTATTTATAGTAAAAAGCTTGGTTCAAATGAACTAGATACATTAACATCTCATTATGATATCACTCCAACGATTATGGATTTATTAGGGATTTCATATTACCAAGACTTCTATTATGGTCAAAGTATCTTTTTAGAAGAAAAAGAAGATAGACCAATCATCCTTTCATTTTCAAGCTGGATAAGTCGTGAAAATGTTGTTATGTTTGATGTGGTATTGTCTGGAAATAACGATCCAGTAGACTATCTTGCAAAGAAAACCTGGGTTTATCAGGTGATTGATAAATATGAGAAGATGTTCCAATCTAACTATTTCATCGATCGCATGACATATTTACCAAAAATTGTTGATTAATCTATAAGATTTAGTCATAAAACGGTTGCAACTTCATTTTAACTTTGTTATAATAAGAAAGCCGTATCAAATTAGCACAATGGTCCGCTGTCAAGGAACATGAACATTGGAAGAAAGAGAGTGAGTCGAACATGTCAAGATTAAAAGGTCAAGATTTAATCGCTGCGATCACAAGTTCTTACATCAAGGAAGTACCACTATTTAACTCTGGAGATACCGTTAAGGTATACGTAAAGATTAAAGAAGGTAGCCGCGAACGTATTCAGTTGTTTGAAGGTCTAGTCATTAAAAGACAAGGCGGAGGAGTTTCTGAAACATTTACGGTCCGTAAGATATCTTATGGAATCGGTGTAGAACGTACTTTCCCAGTACATTCACCATCAATCGATCGTATTGAGGTAGCACGTAGTGGTAAGGTAAGACGCGCGAAGTTAAATTACATCCGCACATTATCAACCAAAGCAGCAAGAATTAAAGAAAAACGGTAAACAAGGTAAAAGGGCGAATAGCCCTTTTATTTTTTTGTAAGCGAATGAAAATATTTTCATAAATTACTTGAAAGCCTTTACATTAAATGCTATAATGATTTTGTATAATATGAAATGTAGAGGTGATTTTTTTATATGAGTAACGCAACAATTTATGATGTAGCTGGTGCTGCAGGCGTATCGCTTGCAACAGTATCACGCGTACTCAACAACCCTGAAAAGGTTAAAGAAGAAACAAGACAAAGAGTCCTAAAAGTAATTAAAGAGCTTGGATATAGACCAAACGTTATTGCAAGAGGTCTAGCAAGCAGAAAAACTACTACAGTAGGGGTCGTCATCTCCGATATTACGAGAGCTTCAGTTGCAGAAATGCTTGGAGGTATCTCTGATATCGCTCAAAACTATAAATACTCTATTAAACTATTCGCAATTAGAGAAGATATGGATGTTATTGATACACTCCATGATATTGTCGCTGAACAGGTTGACGGTGTTTTGTATTTGAATGATGAACTCAATGAAAAGCGTGTCGAAGATATTAAGAGAATGTTCAATTCAAATGGAATTCCATTTGTATTTGCAAATGTCGTATCTGATGATCCAGATGTTCCAACAGTATCCATCGATTATGAAAAAGCTGGATATGAAATTACGAAGTTAATGATTAATGATCATCGTCAAAATATATATCTTTTATCAACTGCTAGAAGATATTCAGTGAATGATAAAAAAGAAGCTGGATATACAAGAGCGATGGAAGAAGCTAAGCTAGAGCCAAAGATTTTTAGAACCAGTGGGGACACAAATATTAATCGTCAACACTTCTCCACCTTCTTTGCTGATAAGAAAATTGATGCAGCAATCGGTGTAAGAGATTCAATTGCCGTATCATTTATGAATATTGCAAGAGATAATGGTCGTCATGTTCCTAAGGATTTAGCAGTTGCAGGCTTCCAAAACACAAAATATGCACTTTTATCACGTCCAACCTTGACATCTATTGATGTTCCAGTATATGATATAGGTGCTGTGTCGATGAGACTGTTAACGAAGTTAATGAATCAAAAGGATGTAGATAATATCCGAATCACACTTCCACACTATATCGTCAAGAGACAGACCACAAACTAAATCGATCAATGAAATAAAAACAGTAAAGACTTGAAAGCCTAATTTAGAGACTTCATGAGGGTGTAACATGGAGAGAAAACAAGTGTTGAAGTACATTTATGGAGATCATATGAATTTTAAGTGCTAGAATTTGATTCTAGAACTAAGGTGGTACCGCGGAATATTTTCGTCCTTAGATTTTTTCTAAGGGCGATTTTTGTTTAAAAATCAAGAGGAGATATGAATATGAAATTATATGATGAATTACTTTGGCGTGGATTAATTAAAGACGTCAGCAATGAAGAAAGAGCAAGAGATTTACTCGATAACGACAAAATTAAGTTCTACTGTGGGTTTGATCCAACAGGAGAATCTTTAACCATAGGTCATTTAGTTCAGGTTGTTAGAATGCTATTACTTGAGAAATATGGCCACACTCCGATCGTATTAATTGGAGGAGCTACTGGTTTAATTGGAGACCCAAGACAAACCAGTGAAAGAAAATTATTAACACTTGAGGAGTCATTACTAAACGCTGAGAAGATTAAGGTACAGCTTTCACAATTTTTAGACCCTAAAAAAGCAATATTTGTTAATAATTATGATTGGATTGGTAAAATAGATATGATCTCTTTCCTAAGAGATTATGGAAAGCATTTTTCAATCAATTATATGATTGCTAAAGATACAGTTCAAAAGAGATTAGAAATTGGTATTTCATATACCGAGTTTTCATACATGCTTATTCAAGCAATCGACTTCCTTCATTTATATAGAGAACTAGATTGTAAGCTTCAATTTGGTGGTTCAGACCAATGGGGAAATATTACGACAGGCTTAGAATTAATTAGAAAGCTTGAAGGAGAAAATAGTAAGGCAATTGGTTTATCATCTCCTCTTTTATTAAAGGCTGATGGCTCGAAATTTGGGAAGAGCGAGTCTGGTGCATTATGGCTAGATGGAAATCTAACAACACCATACGAGGTTTACCAATATTTCTTAAATGCATCTGATGATGATGTTGAAAACTACTTAAAGCAATTAACATTATTATCAAGACCTGAAATTGAAGAATTAGTGATCAAACAGAAGGAAAAGCCAGAGCTTCGTGAAGCACAGAGAAAGCTAGCTTACGAGGTTGTTAAACTTATTCACGGTGAAGCTGCGATTAAACAAGCTCTTAAGGTAACCGATGCACTCTTTTTAGGTGAGTTTTCAGATTTATCAAAGCAAGAGTTTCAAATGCTTTCAAGAACTTTAGATCAAGTTGTTATCGATGAGCCTAAAGGATTACTTGATGTTCTAGTAGAAACCAATCTAGCATCCTCAAAAAGAGAAGCTAGAACGTTTGTTCAAAGTGGAGCAATCATGATCAATGACTTAAAAATGGATGATATTGAATACGTAATAAACAAAGAGCATGCAATGCATGATGAGTACGCTATTGTTAGAAGAGGTAAGAAGAAATACGCAATGATTCTATTCAAGTAAGGAGCCAATATGGACATACTACTTTATAACCCGCTATCAAGAAATGGTAAAAATGAAAAATTCATCGACAAAATCATACAAGAGCTTAGAAAACAAGGAAATGCTGTTGTTAGCTATAATATATTAGCTATCGATGATGTGGATGCATTTGCATCTGGGTGCAACCCAGAAGATCGAATCATTATTGTAGGTGGTGATGGAACAATTAACCATCTTGCAAATAGAATCTATGATTTAGATATCAAGCAAGATATCTTTATGTATCAAGCTGGTACGGGAAATGATTTTATTAGAAGCTTAAAAACAAAGAATAAAATCGTTCCTATCAAAAGATTTATTAGAAGACTTCCAAGTGTATCCTTTCAGGATAAATCTAGACATTTCTTAAATGGCACTGGAGCTGGTCTTGATGGGTATATTGGACACTTAGTCAATACGTCTAGATTCAAAAAAAGCAAAATAAACTATTTTCGACATGCATTCGAGGGCTTCGCTAAATTTAAACCTATTGGTGCTGAAATTACAGTAAATGGCATGACATGGAGAGAAGAAAAACTGTGGTTTGCTAGTGTTATGCATGGTGCTTATTATGGTGGTGGAATGATGATTGCACCAAAGGCACATCGAAATAGTAAAGAATTATATTTAGTCGTTGTTAAAAAGGTTCCAAAATGGCTTTTGATGTTAATTTTCCCATCTATTTATTTTGGTGGTCATGTCATTTTTAAGAAGTGGATCCAATTTTATAAATCGACAGAAATTACTGTCAAATTCGATAAACCAACATATCTTCAAGTTGATGGTGATGTTGAATATCCAGTTGATATGATTACTGCAAAGTCATACGAATAAAAACATAAAGGGTTGCTCAAAATCGAGCAACCCTTTTCTTATTCTATTTAATTCGACCTAAACCAATTCTTTTATAAACCTTTTGCATCTTTCTTTGAGCAACAAATCTTGCTCTTTCAGCACCTGCTGTTAAGATGTCATCGAGCTTTGTATCATTGATGATCTTAAAGTATTCCTGCTGAATTGGACGAATTGCATCGACTACAATTTCTGCTAGTTCAGCCTTAAATGTTTGATAGTTTGAATCCTTATAGGCATCTTCAATATCCTTTATAGGTAAATCAGTTAATGAAGAATATATGGTCAATAGATTGGAGATTCCAGGCTTTTTCTTTGGTTCAAATTTAATTGCTCCATCAGAATCTGTAACCGCACTTTTAATCTTGTTACGAATAAGTCCTAAATCATCTAAAAGATTGATATAGGATTTAGGATTTTCATCTGACTTGCTCATTTTCTTCGTAGGATCAGATAAACTCATGATTCTCGCACCTGTCTTTGGGAAGAAGCCTTCAGGAACTATAAATGTCTCACCATAAAGATTATTAAATCTTTCTGCTAGATTTCTAGTGAGTTCAAGGTGTTGTTTCTGGTCATCTCCAATAGGAACGATATTTGCATCATATAATAAGATATCAGCAGCCATTAATGCAGGATAGGTTAGAAGTGATGTACGAATACCTTCAGTTTGTTTACCCTTTTTATCTTTATACTGAGTCATTCTTTCCATTTCACCTACATAAGCTGTAGACTCCATAATATAGCCAAGCACTGAATGCTCTAAAACCTCAGATTGGATAAATAAATTAACCTTTTCAGGATTTAATCCACAAGCTAAATATAAGGCAGCTACATTTCTAATACTTTTTCTTAACTCTGTTTTATCCTGTGGTGTGGTAATCGCGTGGAGGTCAGCGATAAAAATGAAGAGCTCAGTGTCCTCTAATTCATCCTGAAGCTTTACAAATTGTCTTAAAGCTCCGATATAGTTTCCTAATGTAAGTTTTCCAGTCGGTTGAATACCAGACACTAAAGTCATTTTAGCTGGTGCCTTGATAGGCTCACTTACCGTTGGTTTACTTATTTCTTTCTTTTTAGCTGTAGTTGGCATAATCAGCCCTCCTTATTCTAATAAAAAAACGTCCCTAGATATATAAATCTAAGGACGTAAATGTTACGCGGTGCCACCTTAGTTCTAGAGAAAAAACTCTAGCCCTCGATATCGTTATAGCCGATTTACTATGTGCTCCAAGATCCCATTCACATGATATCCAATGACTGGATTCCACCATCCCAGCTCTCTTGACATTATTAATCATGCTACTATTTCTTTTCATTGCACATTTATTATACATCAATTATTATTTTTCTTCAAGCACTTTCTCTAGTTGATCAATTAGACTGTTAAATCTCTTAATAACAGCCATAAAGGTTTCTTTATTAGTTAAATCAGCACCAGCTTTAGCTGCCTGGTTGACAGGAAAATCACTTCCACCTGATTTTAATAAACCGATAAAGTTTTCCATAGCATTTGGTTGGTTTGTCTTCACATTATCATAAATCTTTAATGAAGCACTATAGGATGTTGAATATTGATAGACATAGAATGGTGTGTAATATAAATGAGGAATATATGCCCATACATATTGCTTACCATTTTCTTCAGTAATATCTAAGTCATAATAATGCTTATAAAGATCAATCATAATTTTTGATAGCGATTCATCAGTAATTGGAACACCCTTTTCTACTAACTGATTCGCTTCAAATTCAAAGGTAGCGAATAGTGTTTGTCTAAAGAAGGTTGCCATAATCCCATCAATTGCTTTTTCTAGTAAATCAATCTTTTGAGTCTTCGTTGTTGCCTTTGTTAATAGATAATCAAGAAGAATATGTTCATTAAAGGTTGAAGCTATTTCAGCAACAAAGATTGTGTAATCAGAAGTAGGCATTGGTTGATTTTCATTTGAGAAAATGGTGTGTGCACTATGTCCTGCTTCATGAGCAAGTGTAAAGACTGCATCAAGCGTATCATCATGATTTAACAAGATATATGGATGGAATCCATAAAAACCTGAGGAGTATGCACCAGTTCTCTTGCCTTCAGCTGGATAAGCGTCAACAAATCCGTCTCTAAGAGCTTCTTTTTGATGAGAGGTAAATTCTTCGCTCATATGAGCAATTGCCTCAAAGAATAAATTTCTAGCTGTTTCGAAAGGATATTTCGTATCATCCTTTGCTAGCTTCATAAAACGATCATAGGTATGATATTTATCTAGACCTAAATGTTTTTTTCTTAATGCTATATATCTCTTAATTGGAGCTGTATTTTCATAAGCAGCATCCTTTAAATTATGAAAAACTGTTGTTGGGATGTTATTGACATCTAGTGCAGCTTCCAAAGAAGAACTATAGTTTCTTGATTTGTAGTTAGCAGCAAGCTGTTGAAGCACTAAATTATAGGTGCTAGCAAACGCCGCTTTATTATCCTTATATCTCTTGAAGGCGGATTCAAAGACTTTGCGACGATCATCAGCTGTAGGTACTTCAGGAAGAAGTGAACGAAAATTGGATTGAGTAACCATAACCTCTTCACCATTAGATAAAGTCACTTTTTCATCACTTCTATCTACGATAGCAAGTGCTTGATACAAGGAAGCAGGAATACTACGGGTTGGACCAAAATTAGCAAGCAAGCTTTCTTGATCTCCAGATAATACATGCTTTTGTTGCATAAAGAGTTTCTTCATTTCAAAGGTGTAAGTCTTTAAGAAATCGCTTGAGTTTACAAAGCTCATAATCTTTTCTTCACCAATAGAGATCATCTCAGGCTTAGCAAAAGAAGTTTTTTGATTCAATTTGGATAGGGTTAATAGCATTTGTTGATTTTTTGATGACTTCACCTGATCCTTTAAATTTAAGTCACTGTTTAAATGAATATATGCATAAAGTCTGTATAATAACTTTAATGCTCTTTCTTCAGCTTCAAGAAAAGCATTGAAGTTTTCTAGATCACCTAGCTTACCTTGAAAGATAGCAAGTAGATCGATATGCTCGGACATTTTGACTAAATCTGCATCCCAAGCCTCTAAATTTGGATAAAAAGTTGATAAGTCCCATTTTGACATGTTATGATTCCTTTCGTTCTTTTAGTTTCTTCTATTATAACGCATTACATTATCAAAAGACTAATGGTATGTACAAAATGTGTAAAATGATAGGAAAAACGTTTTCACAGGTTGTAAAATTCTCTAAATAATTATATAATTAAGCAACGGGGCAACCCATGCAAGAACACAAAGTGCTGTAGGCTAAAACCTATCTCTAAAGGAGGAAGACAATGATTACTATTTTTACAACCCCAAGTTGTTCGTCATGTCGGAAAGCGAAAAAGTGGCTTGATGATCATAAGATACCTTATGAAGAAAAAAACCTATTTAACCAGCGTATAACAGAAGCGGATATTGATCGCATGCTTGAAAACGCTGAGAACGGATTTGAAGATATTATATCAACAAGATCAAAGATTTTTAAAGAAGAATCTTTAGATGTTGAAGATATGAAAATTAGTGAGCTTAAACAGTTCATTATCAACAATCCAAGTGTCTTAAAAAGACCTATCATGATTGATGGAGATAAGATGCAAGTAGGTTACAATGATGAAGAGATTCGCGTATTCATTCCTAGAAGACTTAGAGAATTGATTATGTGTGTTGATTGTCCTCAAGGTGAACACTGTGACTATCAAAGTGCGCTCAGACGCTATTTTGATGAAATTAAAAAAGAGATACAACATACGCATTAAATAAAAAAAGGAACTTCGGTTCCTTTTTATTTTATTCGTTTTTTGATATTTACTCAGTTACAACTTTTTCCTTATCTAAATCGGATTTTAAGTAGGTGTAGAATCCTAATGCAAATGTTCCAATCATTAACATTGATCCTAAGACGAATGCTGTTTTAACTCCTGGAGCATAAGCACTTATTACATGAATGTCACCGTTTAAAACGCCTGCTGATTTATCCCAAAACATTGTGAGGATAACTGATAAGAAAATGGATGCTGAAAGCAGAAAGCCTTTATTTTGAAAATACCAACCAATCCATAATAAAACTACAGGGATGAATAATGTATATAAACTTGGTAGTGCATGAGAACCGTACATGATAAACCATGGTTGTGTTCTAATCAATAGGGCTACAAGGAAAAGTACACTTGAAACCACAGCTGTAATAAAATAAAGTAAACTTCTTTCTTTCATATGGTCCTCCATCGTATAATTACTTACATATAATATTATAAAGTTATTATTAGTCATTGTCAATGTTATATTGTGTATAATGGCTTTAAATAGATAAAATCTAGACTTTTTGAACTATCTAGATAGGTTTAGTGTCGGTATCTGGTTTAATAATAGCGAATAGTGACGATAGAACAGCTGCAACAAATCCAGCAGCAAAGCCATTATTATATAAGTCAAACCCACCTTGGAATTGTAATGCAAGTGGTGTAATTAATAAATGAACGAATCCTGCAAGTATTCCAGCAAAGAAACCATATTGTCCTGCAAGTGGAGCAAGACCAGTTACGAAAAATATTGCAAGAATTGGACCTAATGTTAGCTCCATTGGAGTAAGTGCTACTGCAAGAATTGCCCCTATAACTACAGGAATTGAATTCTTAGGATGTTTACCAAAAGCAGCAAACCCAACAATAGTTAGAATAGCTCCCATCACAGGTCCATTGATTTGGATTCCTAATCCTAAGACTAAGACTATCGATAACAAACCCATAATACCAATGTTTAACATCGTAGCTTCCTTACCTGCAATAGCTGGGAAATCTGTGATTAAACGTCCAGATTTTTTTAATATTAATGGATACTTAAGATGAACCTTAGGATCCATGATATAAGCTGCAATAATTAATAAAACTGAAACAATGATCGTTGCATAAAGTAACTCAAAGTGGAATGCATTATTGACATCTACTTGTCGATTAATTGTCGTAAATACGGAAATAATACCAGTTAACATCATGGAAATTACACCCATGGAAAATCCTGTATTATAAAGATTATATCCTTGATGGAATTTAATCGCGTGTGCGTTAAATGCTGGTAGTATAAAACCAACAAAAATACCAATGATGATACCAAGTGGAATCGATTGATAAAATGGTAATCCTACTCCAAAGATTAAATAGCTTACTATAGGTGAAATACCTGATGAAAGTAGTAGAACCAAGACATAATTTTTCATTTCGGTTTTTGTAGCCTTAGCATATAAATAGATACCTAAATAAAGAGGTAGCGCATTGAATAAATTCTTACCGAAGAAGGCGAATCCAGCAATGGTTAATAAACAGGCAAATATTGGACCTGTCATTTTTAAATTCATACGTTTCAGTAGGTATAGGTTCAAAAGAACGGTTAAGGAAACGTTTAATAGAGTTGCTGATAAACCACCGACTAATAAATAATCAGATACCAAAATACTTGGACTCATTAAAATTTTAATAAATCCATCGATGATTTGATCAATAGGTTCAATTGTAAAGGTAATGATGAACAAAATACTAAAAATAATAGGTACTAAAATATTTTGTTTCATTATGTTTTTCATGATCGACATAGTTAATCTCCTGCTTGTTTAATTATAGCAAAACAGAAGAAATAATGAAATAAAAATATAAAAAAAAGATAGCCTAAACTATCTTCTACATATAAATGCTCGTTCACTCTTTCGTTTGGTCTGTTTAAAAGGGATATTGTGGTCCTCTAAAAACTGGTGAAATAGCTTTTCACCTTCATGATAATTACCTACTTCATATTCGACTTCGTAGTCAGTAACATTACAATATTCACAACGATCTAGAAATAAGACGCCTCCTTCATAAGGAGTTGAAACTCTATAGTTATCTAGAGACACTCTAAATTTTACAAAGTAATCAATATCATCAAAGTAGTCTTTCGTGTTAAATCCATTTTTAATCATATCAAGTGCTTGATCCTTTTGAAGTAATACATGACTTTCAAAGGCACCAAATTCACTTTGACTCTTTAAGGTTACTTTAAAATGATTTTCACCTTTTTGACGAATGCGAAGGACTATTTTCTCTTGGTTTAGCTTATAATCATCCGTATCAAAGTAATGGTTAATTTGCTTAAAAATATTGTTCTCTAGGTTAAATAAAGATAGTAGTTCTTGATACTTTTCGACTGAAATTTCAGTCTTAAATTCAATCTCGATATTCTTATTCATGTATCTCACCTTCTCCAACTTCTTTGCCTAAATCATTATGCCGCTTATATTATATCAAAACAAGGTTCTAAAAGAAAGGAAAAACGTTTACATTCATGAACACGGTTTCATTATATTTGAAATTGCTAGATAAAATGGTAAAATGTAGTCGATGAATAAAACAATCCTAGGAGGAAATTAAATTATGGCAATAAAAGTAGCAATTAATGGTTTTGGCCGCATTGGTCGTCTTGCTTACAGATTGATGGCAGACAATCCTACATTCGATGTAGTCGGTATTAACGATTTAACAGATGCTGAAACTTTAGCATACCTTTTAAAGTATGATACAGCACAAGGGAATTTCAAATTAAACTCAGTAAGTTATGAAGGTACTGATTTAATTGTTGATGGCAAAAAGATTCCAATCTTTAGCCAAAAAGATCCAAAAGAATTACCATGGGGTAAATTAGGTGTTGATGTTGTTCTAGAATGTACAGGTTTCTTCACTGATGAAGTGAAAGCTGGATGGCATTTAGAAGCAGGCGCTAAAAAAGTTGTAATCTCTGCACCAGCAACTGGTAATGTGAAGACAATTGTGTTTAACGTCAATGATGACACACTTGATGGAACAGAAGACATTTTAAGTGGTGCTTCATGTACTACAAACTGTTTAGCACCAATCGCAAAAGTATTAGATGACAATTTCGGTATTGTTGGTGGATTCATGACAACAGTTCATGCATTTACAGCTGACCAATCCTTAATGGACCAACCACATAAAAAAGGTATTGCATCAAGAAGAGGACGTGCAGCATCTGAAAGCATTATTCCATCTTCAACAGGTGCAGCTAAAGCAATCGGTTTAGTCTTACCACAATTAAAGGGTAGATTAGATGGTACTGCACTTCGTGTTCCAACAATCACTGGTTCAATTGTTGACTTAACAGTTGAAGTTAGAAAGCATACTACATTAGCAGAAGTTGATGCAGCATTTAAAAAAGCAGCAAATGAAACTCTAGCTTACGTATCTGATCCTATCGTATCATCAGATGTTATCGGTTCACATTACGGATCTTTATATGATGCAAATACTACTCAAATCGTGAATTACGATGATCGCCAACTTGTTAAAGTCATGGCTTGGTATGACAATGAAATGAGTTATACTGCACAATTAATTAGAACTGTTACGAAATTAGCAAGTTTAATTAAGAAGTAAAAAAGAAATTATTAATAACGAATAAAGTGTAAAAAGGCGTTAAATCACATGATTCAACGCTTTTTTTATTTGAATGTAAGTAAAATGTAAAGAAATGAAACAAATTCAACATATTTACAGCATTGTTGTTGACATACCTGTATGTGTGGTATATAATATAGAGGAAAATGTGAATAACATCTTTCAGTCACAAATGTTAAAGGCAAACCTGGAGAAATCCTGGGACGCAAAGCTATAGGGCCTATACAAGGTAGCCAGTTGTCATTTAGAGGAAAATCTACAAATTGTGGATTCTCGTTCTACGCTTGACAATATGGCATTTTATTTTAAATGACATTAGAGTCGGCGTGTGAAAACATGCTGGCTTTATTTTATTTAGTCAAAGGAGGCGAGAGAACCGTGGTCAAGAAATACATACCGATAGGAA
This sequence comes from Acholeplasmataceae bacterium UBA2284, assembly GCA_002345705.1. Taxonomy (GTDB): domain Bacteria; phylum Bacillota_I; class Bacilli_A; order Acholeplasmatales; family Acholeplasmataceae; genus Peloplasma. Next base: position 24,808 of record DDWO01000022.1, read on the forward strand.
TTATCATCATGTTAATCATTGCACTTGGCTTCACTTCTACAGCAGCCTTTGCATATTGGCAAGATGTATCCAGTATCGGTAATGTGGTCATTCGTTTCGACGGAGTTGACGCAGAGCTTAAAGTATTGGAAACAAGCGACAGCTTCACAGGAAGATTAGTTCCAGAAGGTCGTGTCTATTTTGAAGGAGAAGTTGATCAAGTCGTATTTAGTTATGATGTCTACATCGATAAACCGCTCGTTCAAAGTATGAATTTAATTGTAGAAGCAATTGAAGTAAAAATTGGTGAATCTGATACATACGCACACCTAGTAGATATAAGGATAGCAAGTGGTGGAGATTCATTCGAGTATGAGCTGTTCAACAGTACAATAACTGTTGTAATAGTAGTTAGATTGATTGAGCCTATAGATAATGAAGAGGCAGTTGAAAGAGGTTTAGACCTTGAGTTGGTTAATGTTGATGATGCGGAATTAGCATACAACACCATTAAAGGAGAAGACATTAGCTTTGTCGTGAAATTTAGTGTTACTCCAAGAAATAATGATTAAAACAAAAAATAAAAAATAAAAATGAAAAAGGGAGATTTAAAATGAACAAAAGAGGTTTAGTAATCGGATTATTAGTTATGTTAGCGGTGATCACATCGGGGTTCACATATGCGTTTTGGGCAAGTTCAGTAGCAGATGCTGATCAAAGTGTACCTGGTACAGTAACAATTGGTGAAGGTGGAGCTACCACTGTTGTGGTTGCATTTGGTAGTGTTGATGCTGTAGACTTAGTACCAGCAACTGTTGGAGCAAATAACACTGCTGTCTTAACATTTAATGTTAACTGGAATGAAGATCTACCTGATACAGCTAGTGCTAGTGGTACTTTAGCAGTATCTATTGAATCATTCACTTTAGGAACACTTTCTGAAACAGATATAGAAACAATGTTTAGTATTGAAGTGTCAACAGGTAATGGTGCTGCAATTTCAGTTGAAGGCGGTCAAGTAGTAGTTACTATTACAGTAATATTTGAAAACGAACCAGCTACTCAGCTTATGTATGCTCAAGTTGCAAACGGAGAATTAGAAATCACAGTTAATTTTGTAGTTACACCAAACGCATAACGGTTTTTATTGCAAACTTTATAAAGAGGGGCAGCGGACACGCTGCCTTTAGTGAATTAAAAAGGAGGAAATGCTATGTTTAAGAAAAAATTACTAACTATATATATCTTCGTTATTCTTTTATCATATTCTATTTCCTCAACTTATGCTTATTGGACTGACAGTATAGCGAATTCGAATTCAAATTCCTCAGCTTTTTTATCTATTGGTGAATGGGGAATTGCTGTCGGTGGTATCGAAGGTATCCCTGAATACGTACTTGGCGAAACCTATTCAATAGGAAGCTATGTATGGTGGGAAGGTAAAATTTACCAAATCATCGGTGGAGGATACGCATCCGCACCACCACCATCAACCGCTCCATACGGTCCTTTTAATGAAGTTTATCACGAATATGTACCTACAAATACATATTACGCAAACGATGTTGTACTTCATGAAGGAATGTTTTACCGTGTATTAAATGCCGGTGTAGCAAACTCAAGTGTTCCAGGAACTAATGGCGCAGGTTGGCTAAACATGTATTCTATTGCATGGTCAACTGGGCAAACCTATGTCCAAGGCTCTTATGTCATTCATAACAACAAAATCTATCAAGCAGTCGTTGGGTATAACTTAAACACCAACGAACCTGGTACATCACTTCATTGGAAACAAATTGGTTCCATGGAATGGAATCCATACTTAACCTATGCACAAAATGATCATGTAACATACAATGGTACATTATATTATGCTGCATTAGGATATGATTTAAATGTCACACCAGGAACCAACGCTTCATGGAGAGTCAAGGGATCTATTGAATGGAGTATTTACGGTATTTATGTTAAAGATGATATTGTCAGATACAATGGAGTTTTCTATAAAGCTAAGTTTTATACAACAGGAAATATCCCATCATCTCACAACTCATGGGCAGTATATAATATGCCTACATATTCCTACAATACAAACTATAAAGTAGGCGACACTGTACAATATAATGGTGGAATCTATAAAGCAATCAATGCAGCAAATGCGAAGGTAAACTTCCCAGGAACTTCATACAATGCTTGGAATAGAATTGATACACCAAACTATCAAACATATAACACATATGTAGCTACAGATCATGTAATTCATAATGGTGGAATCTATAAACCATACAATTTAACCAATGCAAATGCAAACACACCAGGAACAACCTACAACGCATGGAATCGCATGGACATTGATATATATCAACCATATAACACATACGAAACAGGCAATCATATCTTCCATAATGGTTTACTTTACAAAGTAACCAACCTGACAAATGCGAATGCAAATGAACCAGGTACATCATATAATGCATGGAATGTAGTCAACACATCAGAATGGCAACCATATAACGTTTATGCACTTGATGATTATGCATTCTACGGTAATTATGCTTATAAAGTAGTAAATGCGAATAACGCGAATAATAACGTTATACCAGGTACTGCAAATAATGCTTGGAATCGAATTGGAACACTATATTATCAAAGTTACAACACATATTTACAAAATAATATCGCGATTTACGAAAATGTTGCTTACATAGCACTTCAAACTTCAACCAATATCACCCCTGGTGAAACGGGTTCTGAATCCTATTGGGCACCATATTCTAACAATTAAAGTTAATAGCCTTAATTATTCAGGATTTTATTAACTTTTTTTGTTTTTTATGATATAATTTCTTCGATATTCAAAAACTTATCTCGAGGGGATTGGTATAGTGAAAACAGAAACGAAGAAAACACTTAAAACAGTAGGAACTATCGCATTTTTTATATTTTCCGGTTTGTTAGTTCTCTATATATTACTGGAATTATTTATTCCTGATATGACAATTAAGGTTTTTCAATTTAAACCATATGTTGTCCTAACAGAAAGTATGGAACCAGTCATTGATGTTGATGATATGGTGATTGTTTTGAATCCTAACCCAGATAAATTAAAGGTTGGAGATATTATTACCTTTAAGGCTGATATTGACTATAACGGAACAAAAGAAACTGTTACACATTACATACACACAATTACTGAAAATAACGATGGAGATCGCATATTTAGAACCAACCGTTATGGGAGTACAACACCAGATACATGGATCCTAAGAGATTCAGATATTATTGGGGTTTATGGATTTAGAATTCGTCAACTTGGCGTAGTGGTTAACTTCATTAAGAGTCCTTTTGGAATTGCTGCTGTTTCTGTAAATTTAATTGTAATTGGTGCAATCGTTTATTTAGTGAAATCAGGCAAGAAAGAAAAAATTGAAAAGGTAGAAACGACAGAAATATAGGATGTGATAACTTGACTGATTTTATGACAACTGATGAGCTTGTTCTATTGCTGAAACAGCAAAAAATGAGCGAAATTGGTGAGAAAAGGCAACTAGAGACTGCAGGAAAAACTAAAAAAAAGAAATTTAAATTTAACAAAAAAACAATCTTTTGGATTATTACTGGTTTAGCATCTCTACACATTCTATTTATTACAATTCCTTTGGTTCTACCGAATCGTGGAATCAATCTATTAGGATATGCAAATATAATAGCTATTCCTAATACTCAAGAACTTGATGAAGAACTATATCAAAGAGTAATTACAGTACATCCATTCGATATCAATGATATTGAAGTTGGTGATAAAGTTATTGTTTACGGAAGATTTTCAACAGAAGTATATTGGGTTGAGACCATTATTGAGATTAGAGAAAACTTAGGCGAAATTGATACATCATTTGATGGTTTCATAAGAAATACAAATCAAATAGAAAATATCGATTATAAATTTGTTAGAGAATCATCATTTATTGGTGTAATTTACTTCACATCATCCAATTTAAGAGGTTACTTGGTTATGTTGAGTACGCATGTATTGATACTTGGCCTTGTGCATTATTTCTTTATTAACGAAAAAGACAAAAAAAGTAAACCTTCTAGATAGTAGGTTTCTTTTATTAAGGTGACTATGGAAAATCAAAGTTTAAAGAAAAAAATATTGAATATCATCTTTTATACGATCACTTCGATCCTTTTTATCTTTATCGCACTTGAGGTGATTGCTCCAAATAAAACCATGGATATCATTGGTTTTAAGGGATTTGCAGTCCTTACTCCATCGATGGAACCTGTTTATAATGTTGGTGATATTGTGATTTCAACAAAGGCCAATTTAGATGAATTAGAAATTGGAGACCCAATTACCTTTAGAATCGATTTAAATAATGATGGAAAAAAAGAGCTAGTTACCCACTATATTTTTTCAATTGAAACAATTGATGGTGTGCGTGCGTATGAAACTGTTCCTGAGGGAAGAGATTACGCAGATCCTTGGACCATTTATGATGACGATATTGTAGGAGTTGTAGCGTTTAAGATTCCTTGGGTGGGCTATGTTATTATTTTCGCTTTAATCTTAATTGAAAATCCAATATTCTTAGGCTTAGTCGTATTGAATGTTGTCATTATTGTCGTTATTATTAAATTAATCAAGAAAAAACCAGGGGAAGATCAAGATGCTGTGGAATGATTTGATTCAAGAAGAATTAAATAAACCATACTTCAAAGAATTAGTTCATTTTCTTAAGGAAGAGGACAAACATAAAACAATCCTACCTCCAAAAGATGATCGACTTTCTTGCTTTAAGCTAACACCCTATGATGAAGTAAAGGTTGTTATTATTGGACAAGATCCCTATCATAATATAGGTCAAGCACATGGACTCGCTTTTTCAGTTGAAAAAGGAGCCTATCCACCAAGCTTAAAAAACATCTACAAAGAACTTGTTGACGATCTATCTATCAACTACCCAACCACAGGTAATCTTACCTCCTGGGCGAAACAAGGTGTGTTATTACTCAATACTGTACTTACAGTTGTTTTACATGAACCTATGAGCCATCAAAAAAAAGGATGGGAAGAGTTTACGCTAGAAGTGGTAAAAAGAATTAATTTGAAAAATTCTCCAGTCGTATTTATTCTCTGGGGATCACAAGCCATTAAATTTAAGGCTTATTTAAATAATCCAAATCATTTAATCCTTACATCAGTTCATCCATCTCCACTATCTGCTCATCGAGGATTTTTTGGATCCAAACCCTTTTCTAAAACAAATCAATTCTTAATCAAGCATCAACAAAATCCAATTAATTGGGAACTATAAATGACAGCGACTGTCATTTTTTTTCGTTTTAGATGTGAAATAATAATAAATCTTGTATAATAAACATGCAGAGTAATTAGAAAGCGTTAAGTGTCTAATCATGGGATGTCGGATTAGAACGAACACGAAAGTGGCGGTTTTCTAATGCGTCCGCTGTAAGCAATTATGGTGGACCTCAAAAATAGGAGGTCTTTTTTCATGAAAGGGAATTTACAGATTCAAAAGCTTGTTTTGGCAGCTTCACTTGCTGCAGTTAGTATTGTAATCGACGTATTCTTTAAATACGCAATAGGAATTCCTAACTTTGGATTACCATTTTATGCAATACCTATTGTATTAGGCAGCATTATCCTAGGTCCAGTATATGGAGCAATCATGGGTTTTGTTGGTGATGGAATTGGTGTAATGATTGCAGGTCAAGGATATCTACCCTTCTTTGTAATCGGACCAATGATTTGGGGAATTGTACCAGGTTTATTTCTACATAAGAGATATCAACCCTATAAGCTAGCATATGTTGTTCCACTAACTTATCTCTTGGTTTCACTATCCAACACATTTGCATTATTTATGCATTTTGGGATAGAGACTACACTTGCTTTATTAGTACTTAGAATGGCATTAATTCCATTCAACTCAATTATTATCTTTGTTCTGGTTAAGGATCTTTATCGAAAGCTTATCCCATTCCACGAACAATACAGTTTACAGCCTGAAAAACTAAAGACGTAATTTTACGTCTTTTTTTATTAAATTTATAATGAAAAGCACATAAATTATAATGATTCCTAACAAGTTCAATTTCATTATGATATCATTTGATATGTTTAACTTTTTCTTATATAATCACCCATGTCATATAACGAAAAAGGAGAAATAAAAAATGAGAAAAATATTGACATTAGTTATAACATTAACAGCCGTCCTCTTCTTAGCTTCCTGTGCTAAAGAAGAAGTCGTTGACTATAGTGGTGTCTATGAAGGGTATTCATGGAATGGAGAAGCGTCAGGTGTTTTATTTGAAGAGGCTACTCAATACATTAAGACAACATTATACATCGCTAAAGATGGTACCATCGTTGACGCAGCTATGGATTTTCAAATATTAAGCAATGGTGTTTGGAAGAGTCGTTTAGTTACTGAAGCGACTGCAGAAATCAATTATGCAGTTGATCCAGTTGCAGCTACACCAGGTGCTAATTATCAAGCAGGAACTTCAATGTTTACAGTGACTACAGGAGACTGGATGAGCTTTTACGCAATCGGTGTAAGTGCTGAAGGAACTGTTGCTTTATTAATGGTAGATCCAATTACTAGATACCAATATGAAATTAAACTACCTTCTACATTTGATTTCAGCCAAAATGTATCTGTATTAACCATTGGTAGTGGTCTATTGGTGCCTACTAGAAGAACTGCAGGCGGTGCTTTGATCAATCCTACAGATTGGGCTACACTTGCTGAAAAGCATTTCTTCAATATGAGCTATTGGTCACATGTCGTTACGGATACAGGTATTTTAGAAGGGATTTCATCCTCATCATCTGTACAGTTAATGCTTGAGAAGTTTGGTGTAACATTCACCTCAGGTGTTCCACAAGAAATGACTGCTAAAACTGGATTTACAGGTCTTGGTGGTTGGGCAGGTAACTATGGAGCTATAAGAAGCTATCTAGTGGGTAAGAATGCACTAGAGGTTTTATCACTTGTCGATTGGTCAGATGAAAAATATGAAGGTTCAATTAATGATAAGAATCAATTTGGTGTCGATGTAGCTGCAGGTGCTACACGCACAGCACAAAATTCTATTGATACATATGCAGGAGCTACTGTAAGATTATCAAGAGAATCTGAGTCCTACCAAAAGGCCTTAGTAGCTGCTGGAATACTTAAGATTGAAGATGTTATTATTGGTCGTTTCTAATTAGAAAAAAGGATATTGCTGCAAGTCGAAAAGGCTTGCAGTTTTTTTTATTTCGAAGTGCTTTTTCATGTATAATAGAAGTGGTGATAAAATGGTCAAAATAATTGGTGCAGGACTAGCAGGCAGTGAAGCTGCTTTCTATCTTGCAAATAAAAACATCAAAGTTAAGCTCTATGAAATGAGACCTAAAAAGATGACTGCAGCCCATCAGAGCGGGAATTTTGCAGAACTCGTTTGTTCAAATTCATTAAGATCTAACGATATTCATAATGCAGTCGGATTATTAAAACATGAAATGATGGAATTTAATTCCTTGATTATGAATGCAGCACATCATGCAAGCGTTCCAGCTGGCTCAAGCCTAGCTGTAGATCGTGTGCTTTTTTCAGAATATATTGAAAATCATATTAAGAATCATCCGAATATTGAAGTCATCTATGATGAAGTGACATCAATTGATCCAAATGAAGTAACTATCATTTGTGCAGGACCACTTGCATCTGATGCTTTATCTAAGTCTATTCATGAACTGATTCATACAGATCATCTTCATTTTTTTGATGCGATAGCACCAATCATTGATGCAAATTCAATTAATATGGATATTGCATATTTAAAAAGTAGATATGATAAGGGTGAAGCAGCCTATATTAACTGTCCAATGACAAAAGAAGAATATGAAGCATTTCATGCTGCAGTTATCAGTGCAAAAAAAGTTGAATTCAAGGATTTTGAAAACAATGTATTTGAAGGATGTATGCCAGTTGAAGTGATGGCAGAACGTGGAATTGATACGCTTCTTTTTGGTCCAATGAAGCCCGTTGGTCTTGAACAAGAGGGTAAGAAAAGACCACATGCTGTTGTGCAGCTAAGACAAGATGATGCTGCTAAAAGCATGTATAACATTGTTGGCTTTCAAACACATCTAACATGGGATGAACAAAAAAAGGTTATCAGAATGATTCCAGGTCTTGAACAAGCTAATATTTTAAGATATGGTGTCATGCACCGTAATACTTATTTAGAAAGTCCTAAAATATTAAATGCTAGCTATCAAACTAAAGAATATCCTAATTTATTCTTTGCTGGACAAATTAGTGGTGTAGAAGGATATGTAGAAAGTGCAGCCTCAGGATTGAATGCTGCAATACAGGTAGCGAACTATATCGAAAATAAACCATTAAAGCCTCTTCCTGAGGTTACTATGATTGGTGCGATGGCTAAATATATTTCTACTGAAAATAAATCGTTTGTTCCAATGAATGCGAATCTAGGGTTATTTCCACCTCTAGAATTTAAGCACTACAAAAAAATGAGAAAAGAACTTTATGCCAAGAGATCTCTTGAAGCGCTCAAGGCGTATAAGGAGGAAATGTAATTGGATGTTGCTTTAGATTTCAAAAACTATTTGTTAATCGAAAAAAACTATGCTGAAAATACCATTACAAGCTATATGAAGGATATCAAAGATTTTGAAGACTTCATTAAAAGAGAAGAGCTTGCTGATGGTCTTTTGGATGTAACAAGAGAAAGACTAGGTAGACATTATCTAGCATTTTTAGATACCAAAGAGTATACAAAGAAATCGATAGCAAGAAAAATATCATCCCTTCGTACATTTTACGATTTTCTTATCAAAAATAAAAAAATAGATATTAATATATTTACAACACTTGAAACACCTAAGGTGCCAAGAAAGCTACCTCAAATCATCAATGATGACGAAATTGAAATGTTGTTTCAGTCCATCGATAGATTTAAACCTCTAGGATTTAGAAATTACTTAATTCTTGATCTCTTATTTTCATGTGGTCTTCGTGCGAGTGAGATTACATCGATAACAATTAAGGATATTCAATTAGATAGAGAACAAATCTTAATCCATGGGAAGGGTTCAAAGGATCGTTATGTACCCTTGCATGAAAATATTATTGATGACATCAAGCATTATCTAACCTATATTAGACCGATTCTATTATCCAAAGGACCTAATGTATCCATACTTGAAGTATTTCTTAATTACAAGGGAACACCACTCACCGTGCGTGGTTTGCAGCTCATCCTAAAGCAAATCATTAAAAACTCTGGTGAAACCTTTAAAATACACCCACATATGCTTAGACATGCATTCGCTACAACGTTACTCAATCATGGTGCAGATTTAAGAGTCGTTCAAGAATTGTTAGGGCATGAGCATTTAAAGAGTACACAAATCTATACACATGTTTCCTCGGAAACCTTAAAAGAGAAATACAAATCAACGCATCCAAGAATGATAAAAAAAGAAAATAATCAAAAAACATAAGGAGAATTGCCATGAGAAAATTTGAAATCATTACTAAATTTAAAGCGATGAATCCAATCATTCCTAAAAGAGCTACCGAAGGGTCTGCAGGATATGATCTATCTTCAATCGAAGATGTAACCATCATGCCACAGGAAATCAAATTAATTCCAACAGGTCTTAAGGTTTTAATGCCCAAAAATGAGGCTTTATTTGTGTTTCCAAGATCATCATTAGCGATTAAAAGAGGATTAATGATGAGTAATAGTGTCGGTATCATCGATGCTGACTACTATAATAATTCGGATAACGAAGGCCATATCATGGTACCCTTAATCAACATGCGTAACGAACCTGTTCAAATTCAAAAAGGTGAACGAATTGCTCAAGGAATATTCCTACAATATCAAAAAACGACGGACGATGAGACAGAAAATATCACGCGTTTAGGTGGATTTGGATCAAGTGGTCATTAGACATTGTTTTTTATAATATGTCTATGTTACAATTAAAAGAAAAGATATGGGGGCTTCAAAAATGGCATATTGTCCGAATTGTGGGGAATCTGTAAGAGATGACCAAGATGTTTGTCTTGCTTGTGGTACGGATTTAAAGGAACCAAAGAAGGTTGTTGTTGAAGATGGAAGTCAAATTGGTTGGGGGATTTTAGGCTTTTTTATACCTTTAGTAGGTCTTATCCTTTTTCTTATTTGGAGAGACACAAAACCAGCTGCATCCAAGGCTTCTGGTGTTGGTGCACTGATTGGGTTTATTTTAAATATTATCGTTTTATCAGCTTTATAAAGGGAGGAAATAAAGATGGCTTATTGTCCAAATTGCGGTACTCAGGTTAGAGATGATCAAGATGTTTGTTTATCATGTGGTAAAAGCTTAAAATCAGGTGGTTCTAAAAGAACGGTACAAGAAGAAGGCTCTACTACAGGCTATGCAGTTTTAGGTTTCTTCGTTCCAATCGTTGGATTAATTTTATATTTAATTTGGAAGGATGAAAGACCAAGAGCGTCATTATCAGCTGGTAAAGGTGCACTCATCGGGTTTATTTTTGGCATTGTCAGTTACATCATCTTTGTTATTTTATTAAGCTTGTCAGGATTAATGATGTATTAATAAAAAGGGGGGTATTCACATGCCTTTTTGTACAACATGCGGTAAGGAAGTCAATGAAGATCAAGATATTTGTTTATCTTGTGGAAAAGCACTTCCAAATAGATCTGTAAAGAAAGTTTATGATGAAAGTGAATCAACAGTAGGATATGCAGTTTTAGGATTCTTCGTCCCAATCGTTGGACTTATTCTATACTTGATTTGGATGGATGAAAGACCAAAAGCAGCAAAATCAGCTGGTAAAGGTGCTCTAATTTCAGTTATTGTTTATGCTGGATTCTTTGTTATCTATTTTATCTTTATGATCGTTTTCTTTCTAATATTTGGTGGCTTTGCACTTCACTTTGGAAATATGAGCATGATGATTTAAAAAAAACATTAAAAAAAATAAGTGAATAAATAGAAAGACCACCATTATTTACATTCTTTTTAGAGGTAAAATGGTGGTTTTATCTTGCAAATGGCACTTAAATATGTTATATTTATACAGGCTATGAAAATAAGCATGTGTCATGTTTGGAGATCCTAGTGCCTTCGGGTGGGTCGCTTGAAGTGATGCAGAAGAAAACAACGAAAAGAGAGGTATTATATTTTATGGCAGTCGTTTCAATGAAACAATTATTGGAGTCTGGTGTACATTTCGGCCACGCAACGCGTCGTTGGAATCCTAAAATGGCACCATACATCTTCACGTCTAGAAATGGTATTTATATCATTGACCTAAAAAAGACAGCTGAAGAAATCGAGAAGGCTTATCAAGCACTATTTAACATCGTGCAAGATGGCGGTAAGGTACTATTTATCGGTACAAAGAAGCAAGCTCAAGAAGCAGTTAAAGAAGAAGCTATCCGTACTGGTCAGTTTTATGTTGACCAAAGATGGTTAGGTGGAACATTAACTAACTTCAAGACAATTCGTCGCAGAATTAAGAGACTACAAGATCTACACAAGATGGAAGCTGACGGAGTATTTGAAAAACTTCCTAAGAAAGAAGTTCTTCAATTAAAGCATGAACGCGAACGTCTTGAAAAGTTCTTAGGTGGTATCAAGGAAATGAAGAAGGTTCCAGAAGCAATCTTCATCGTTGATCCAAGAAAAGAAAGCAATGCAATTCTTGAAGCACGTAAATTAGGTATTGCAGTATTCGGTATCGTTGATACAAACTGTGATCCAGATGACGTTGACCATATCATTCCAGCGAATGATGATGCAATTCGTGCTGTGAAGCTAATCACTTGGGTAATGGGTAATGCTGTTATTGAAGCTCAAGGTGGTGTTGTTGAGAAGTTCGAAGATGAACCAATCACATCAGCTGCCCCTAAGAGAGAAAGACAAGCATACAAGCCAAGAGAACAAGCTAGAGAAACAGTAGTAGAAACACCTGCTGAACCTAAAGTTCAAGAAGCAGTTGTTGAGGAAGTCGTTCAAGAAGAAGTCACTTCAGAAAAAGTAACTGAAACAATCAATTTAGAAGCAATGACAGTTGCTGAACTACGTAACCTTGCTAAAGAACGTGGGATTACTGGAACTTCATCCCTTAAAAAAGCAGAACTCATTGACGTCTTAAAATAAATGCTAAAAAGGGGATAAATATAATCCCCTTTATTTGTAAAAAAATATAAAAATAACATCGATAACGAGGAGGAGTTTTTAATATGGCTATAACAGCACAAATGGTAAAAGAATTAAGAGAAATCACTGGAGCAGGCATGATGGATTGCAAAGGTGCTCTTGATCATACAAATGGTGATTTACAGGCAGCTATTGATTATCTTAGAGAAAAGGGTATTGCAAAGGCAGCTAAAAAAGCAGGAAGAATTGCAGCAGAAGGTTTATGTTCAGTCGTTACAAGTGGTAATGAAGCAGTCATTTTCGAATTAAATTCGGAAACAGACTTCGTTGCTAAAAACAATAAATTCTTAGATTTACTAGATAAAGTTGGACAAACAATCCTAAATTCAAAGGCTATGACTACTGAAGAATCCTTAGTCTTAACAGTGGATGGAAAAAATTTAGAAACTTTACTCGCTGAAGCAACCGCTTCAATCGGAGAAAAAATCTCACTACGTAGAGTATCAAGAGTCGTCAAGACGAATGAACAAGGCTTTGGTGCCTATAAGCATATGGGTGGAAGAATTGCTGTACTAGCATTACTTGCAGCTGATGACTCAGAAGTTGCTAAGGATATTGCAATGCATGTTGCTGCTCAAAAGCCACTCTATTTAGACCGTACACAAGTCAATCAAGAAACATTAGAACATGAAAAACATGTCTTAACTCAACAAGCACTTGCTGAAGGTAAACCAGCAAATATCGTTGATAAAATGGTTATTGGTCGCCTGAATAAATATTTACAAGACATTTGCCTAGTTGATCAAGGATTTGTTAAAGATCCTGACCAAAAGGTAAGCGAATACTTGAAATCACATAAAAATTCTGTACTAAGCTTTACCCGTCTTGAAGTCGGTGAAGGTATTGAGAAGAAGGAAGAAGATTTCGCAGCTGAAGTTGCAGCTGCAGCAAATGTCTCAAAATAATAATTTTAAAGGGGTGTGGCAAAATGTACCAAAGAGTGATCTTAAAACTTAGTGGAGAAGCATTGAAAGGTAATGGAACCTACGGCATTAACCCAGTAACAGTCAAAGGCATTGCCACAGAGATTAAAGAGATTTACGAGCTTGGAGTCCAGGTTGGAATTGTTGTAGGTGCAGGTAACCTATGGCGAGGAAAAACTGGAGAAGAACTTGGTATGGATCGTGCACAAGCTGACTATATGGGAATGCTTGGCACAATCATGAACGGTCTTGCACTTCAGGATGCATTAGAGTCAGTAATGGTACCAACCAGAGTCATGACAGTACTACCTATCAGTGCCGTAGCAGAGCCTTATATCAGAAGAAGAGCGATGCGACATTTTGAAAAGGGTAGAGTTGTTATCTTTTCTGGAGGAACAGGTTCACCATTCTTTTCAACAGATACAGCAGCAGCACTTCGCGCAGCTGAACTCAATGCAGATATCATCTTGATGGCGAAAAATGGTGTTGAAGGTGTCTATGATAAGGACCCTAGAAAGCATAGTGACGCAGTCATGTTTGATACAATTACTCAAGAGCAAGTACTTCAAGAAAAGCTTCAGGTTATGGACCAAACAGCAGCATCCATTTGTAGAGAAAATAAGATTGACATCCTTGTGTTTAACATGAATACACACGGGAATATGAAAAAAGCAGTATTACAAGAACCTATCGGAACAATCGTTAAATGGGAGGAATAATCAAATGACGAATGAACAAGCAGATATGATTTTAATGGAAATTGAAGATCATATGACAAAGACCCTTGAGGTCTTAAAACGTGAATTTGCTGGAGTAAGAACAGGCAGAGCGAATCCAGCATTGCTTGATAAAATCCATGTAGAATATTACGGTGTTGATACACCACTTAAACAGATTTCATCGATTACTGCAGTTGAAGGAAATCAACTGTTCATTAAACCATTCGATAAATCGACATTGAAGTCTATCGAACATGCTATTTATGCATCTGACCTAGGTCTCAATCCACAAAATGATGGAACAGGAATTAGACTATTCTTACCACAGCTCACTGAAACTAGACGTAGAGAACTCATTAAAGATATTGAAAGAATGGGCGAGCATGCTAAGGTTGGTGTAAGAAACGTACGTCGTGACGGAAACGACCATATCAAGAAATTAGGATTATCAGAGGATGATGAAAAGGGTTATTTAGCAGATATCCAAGAATATACTGATAAATTCGTTAAAAAAGTTGATGAAGAAGTTAAGGTTAAATCAGAGGAATTACTAAAGATTTAAGCTTGAAAATAGAAGAATAAATCATACTCCTTTTAAAAAAAGGGAGTTTTTTTATAATAATTTTAAAAAAACCTTTGATTAGTAGGTAATAAAATAGTATAATATGTTAAATACATTAGGTAGGTGATTACATGATAAAGTTAGATCAGATAACCAAGTACTACAAGTCGAATGATTTAATCGCTGTAGGGATTAGAAAAATCAATTTAGAATTTAAAATTGGTGAGTTTGTAGCAATAACAGGTGAAAGTGGCTCAGGAAAATCTACACTCTTAAATATTTTAAGTGGACTAGATACCTTCGAGGAAGGTGAATTTTTTCTCTATGGAAAACCAACATCACATTATACGGTTGCTGAATGGGAAAGCTATCGAGCTCAGTATGTAGGATTTGTTTTTCAAAACTACAATATTATTGATTCCTATACCGTTTATCAAAACGTTCTTTTAGCATTGGAATTTCAAGGCTATGATAAAGAAACAAGAACTGAACGCGCACTTGAGCTAATCGAAAAGGTTGGTTTAACAAGTCGCTTACATCATCGTGCAAGTAAGCTATCTGGTGGTGAAAAACAAAGAACAGTTATTGCTAGAGCGTTAGCTAAGGATTGTCCAGCTATTTTATGTGATGAACCAACAGGTAATCTAGATAGTAAGACATCAGAAGACATATTGAAGCTTTTATATGAAATAAGCCAGGATAAACTCGTGATTATCGTGACACACAACTATGAAGAAGTTGAAAAATATGTCACAAGAAGAATTAAGATGAGTGATGGTGAAATTATCGAGGATATTGATTTAGAGCCAAAGCAAGTACTTATTGAAGAACAATTAGAAACAAAAATAAAACAAGTCTATTTTTGGACTTCTGTCGGTATTGCGTTACGCAATATTTTTGCAACCCCAAAACGCTTTGTCTTCTTTATGCTATTACAATTTGTATTTGTCTTTTTAGTCTTTTTGATTTATGGAACCGTATCGTCTCTTGCCTATCAAAATCAGATTACACCACAGCCCATTAGAGCAAGTGAACATCAGCTCGTTATTCAAAAATTGAATAATGAACCATTCACTCAAGATGAAATTGATTCCTTTAAAACTAAAAAATACGTCCAAGCAGTCAATGATTATGAATCGATTAGTACCCTATTCTCAGTCATTGATCGAGAGCCTATATTTTCAGAAAGAATGGAAGTTCTAAAGCGTAGTGATCTATCTAAGGGCAGATTCCCGCTCAATGAATCTGAGGTCGTTATTTCAGCTGATTTAGTCATTTTCCTCGGTGTTGATATCAACCAACCAGTTACATTAAAAACATCTAATAACGAAGAATTTGTGTATCAAATCGTTGGAATTACATCCAAGGTAAGTGGTGCTGTTTACTTTCATCCAGATTTCTTTAGTAATAAGGAAATGATATTTAAATCGATTGTGCAAACTGTAGGTTTAACCTTAACTGATTATGTGAACTCAAATGTTTTAGTTACGAACTATCGCATGGTTTATAAAAATCCAGACTTATTAGAAGGTAAAGCTTTTGCTACAGTATACTACGAGCTACCAGGACAAAGACCTTCACCAATCATAATGGAAACAGGCTATGGACTCGAACTCAATGTATCCCTAGAAACAACCTATGCCTACACTGAAAGAGAGAGAACATTGTTTGTCAATAGCGACACCTATGATGAATTTGTAGAGCATTTTACAGATCCTGAGTATCGTTATAAAATTGTTTTAAACGTATATGATCAATATGATGGAACTAGATTGATGAAGCTTATTGATCAAAATGAATATATCGTATACTACAATATACTCACACCAAATTCTGGTGCATCATCCTTTGGTATTATACTCAAAGTAGCATCTTACCTTTCCATCTTGTTTGTTGCTATGTTTATGTTCACACTGCTTAGATTTGTGTTTAAAAATATGGTTGCTACAAGACGTAAGGATTTTGCCATTTTTAGATCCGTTGGAGCAAATCAAAAGTTTCTATCCTTTCTTGTCGTACTAGAGCAAGTCATACAAATCATCATAGGCACTGCAATTACATTTATCATTGTATTGATTTTAGTACTTGTTAGCGATAAGGTTGAAGCGATCATGAAGTTTATATCTATCCTAGATATATTCGTTGTATTCTTAATCTTCAGCTTTATGACGATAAGAACACCAGTCAAATTTAATCAAATGATTTTCGAGATATCAGTCATTGATACCTTGAGAAGCAGTACGGAGGTGTAGATGATGATTAAAGTCAACCATTTAAACAAATCCTTCGGGAATAATAATCGAATTAAAGTCATTAAGGATTTATCAATCGACTTCCCTGAAAAAGGGTTGGTTGTTTTGCTTGGCCATTCTGGTTCTGGTAAAACAACGTTTTTAAACATTCTTGGAGGCTTAGAAACTGCAGATGAAGGAAGCATTGAAATGTTTGAAAAAAACATCAAGCTTACATCTGAAAAGGCTTGGGGAAATGTAAGAAGTAAGGATATCGGTTATGTCTTTCAGAACTATCATTTAATTCCTAAATTAACTGTTTATGAAAATGTTGCTATGTCATTGCGTATTCTTGGATATCAGGATGAAAAGGAAATTGAGAAACGTGTATTTTATACACTGGATGCAGTAGGCATGCTTAATTTCAGAGGAAGACTTTCAACACAGCTATCTGGTGGACAGCAGCAAAGAGTTGCTATCGCTAGAGCAATCGTTAAAAATCCAAAGGTTATTTTAGCAGATGAGCCTACCGGAAACCTAGATTCTAAAAACACGTATGAAGTGATGAATATTATTCAAAAAATAGCAGAGGATAAGCTCGTTATATTAGTTTCACATGAAAAACACTTGGTTAAGCATTATGCAGATCGCATAATTGAAGTTAAAGACGGAATCATCATTAATGATTATATAAATGAAAAGACAAACTACACATTTGTTGATGATAACACCATCTATCTAAAGGATTTAAATGATGATGCGACGATTAAAGAAAATAAATGGAATGTTGAGCTTTTTAGTGATGATGATGAACCCAAGGTTCCCTATAAAATCACGATGATTGTAAGAAATAAAACACTTTATCTTGATGTCAGTGGATCGATTAAAAACTACAAGATTCTAAATCAGGATCGGACGATTCAGCTCAATAAGGAACAGATGTCCAGTGATGTAAAAATGAACCATAAGGGCTCAGAATTTGATTTATCGATTCTATCTCATGATGAGAATAGAAAGCGTAATCGATCTTTTCTTTCCCTAGGAAAGGCTGTTAAAGATTCATTTTTATCACTCTTTAATCTATCTAAGAAATCAAGAATGATGTTTTTCGTTTTCGCCTTGATGGGCTTTGTTATTGCAGTAGGTATTCCATTTTTAATGAATGTAAAATCAGATCGCGTCATGTATGTAAGTGATCAAGAAAACCTAATCAATGTTAGATATATTGCATCAAGTGGTGCTAACTATCGTCTATTGCAGGCGGTTAAGGAAGCAGGAGATGATTCCTTTTATATCAATATTTATAAGCGATCAACAATTTTATTTAATTCACCCAATTTACTTGGTGAAAACACAGTATATATCCATGCAGATTTAGGTATTCATGATCATCTAGCAAGTAACCACTTGCTGTATGGTAGATTACCAGAAAATAAGTATGAGATTGCAATCGATTATAGCTTAATACTAGAGGATTATACACAAAGCATCAGTCAGCTAAAAACTGCAGGTATTTGGGATTACGAAATGATTATTGGTAGAGAAGTGGTTAATCTATATTTACCAGAGCGACCATTTGTTATAACTGCTGTAGTCAATAGTGGTGCTAAAAGAGTCTATGCAGCTAGAGAAGCTATGGTATTCTTAGGCACCAATGATGATCGAAGAATGCTTTCCTATGAAATGTTTGTCGATGATCCAGATTTTACATACACAGGTAGATTACCACGTGATTATGATTCTAACTTAGGTCGATATGAAGTAATGATTCCAAAGGAATTCTTAAGCTTTTATACAGATTTAGAGGATTGGGATTTCGAAAGTGGTGAACCCTATCAGGTTGATTATCAGGTTTATGCTTCTGGATATTATGAATATTTAGGAGAAAAGAATTTCTCACAAACTATCTTATTACCATCTGAGGATCTTTCATTAAGACTTTTCCAGTACACAACAAATCAAAGAAATGTTACCATTTCATCTAGAAATCCAGAGAGAACAATGATTGCTATCGATGCATTATTTTCAACCGCACAAATTGATTGGCCGTATCAAATTGCAGCGAATGAAGGAAAAGTATTTCTACTAGGACTTCAATCGTTTATTATTCTTGGTATTTTATTAGTTATTTTATCGATAGCATGTGTTTACTTTATGCTTAAGGCTTCAATGACATCGAAGATCTATGAAATTAGCGTTTACCGAGCATTAGGTGTTAAGAAATTTGATATCGTTAAGCAATATCTTGTCGAGATATTGATGACAATGACATTCTCAAGTTTAGCTCTCTACTTAATCGCAACACTCTTAATTAAAGAGATTCAAAACGTATTAATAGGAAGTGCAAATTATTTCTTAGTATCCTTCGAAGGAGTCCTAATTGGAGTCGTAATTATTTATTCAATAGGTCTTGTTGGTCTAATACCTATATCGAGGTTATTATCCAAATCACCAGCACAAATACTTTCCGATTACGATATTTAGATCCTATTCATTCAAGGTTTAGCTTAAAAAGCTAGACCTTTTTAATTATTTCACTAATCCAACTCGAAAGAAATGAACAAATCTAATCAAAAAAAGGTATAATTAATATTACAAGAGATGGATGTGATGTCATGATTAGGCTAGAACAAGTATCAAAGTACTACAAATCCAACGCACTTGTTGCAGTTGGAATGAGAAAAGTGAATTTGGAATTTAAAATTGGAGAATTTGTTGCGATTACAGGTGAAAGTGGATCTGGTAAGTCAACACTTCTCAATATATTATCTGGACTTGATACCTTTGAAGAGGGTGAATTTTTTCTATTTAATGAGCCAACATCTCATTATACAATTGCACAATGGGAAGCATACCGTGCTGCCTATGTTGGGTTTGTTTTTCAAAATTATAATATTATTGAATCCTATACAGTTTTGCAAAACGTTTTAATGTCTCTTGAATTTCAAGGCTATGAAGAGGATAAAAGAAAAGAAAGAGCACTAGAAATAATTGACCGAGTTGGGCTATCACATCGAATCCATCATAAGGCTAGCAAATTATCAGGTGGTGAAAAGCAAAGAACTGTTATTGCTCGTGCACTTGCCAAGGATTGTCCTGCTATACTTTGTGACGAACCAACAGGTAACCTAGATTCAAAAACTGGTGAAGAAATCATAAAGCTCCTTCATGAAATATCAACAGATAAGCTAGTAGTTATGGTTACCCACCACTTTGCTGAAGTTGAGAAATATGCAACTAGAAGAATCAAAATGAGTGATGGTGAAGTCATTGAGGATATCAAGCTTTTACCAAAGGATATTAAAAGCGAAGCTAAGCCAGTTGAACAAAAGCGAATTGATTTTAAAACAACGACTGGAATTGCAATAAGAAACCTATTTGCAGCACCTAAAAAATTTATATTTATGCTATTATTACAAGTTATTTTTGTATTTTTAGCATTTATGATTTATGGTACTACCAATAGTCTATTTCATCAAAATAGTCTACTTCCTGATTCTATTGAAGCGAGTGAGCATCAATTAATTATTCAAAGACTAGATCAAAAAGCATTGACTGATGAAGAAATTTTAATGTTTAGAAATAATAGATATGTAAAAGAAGTCAATGAATATGAAACAATCACTTCATTGTTTGTATCGATTGGTCGAACAAGAATTTTTACAGAACGCACTGCAGTCCTAAAGGAAAGTGATATTTTAGAGGGAAGATTCCCTGAAAATATCAACGAAGTCATGATTTCTGAGGATTTAGAAATATATCTAAATGCAGAAATTGGTCAAACATTAACCCTAAGAACGATAGGCTTTGAGCCATTTCAGTTTACACTTGTCGGCATTTCAAGTCGAGTGAGTAAATCAGTATATTTTCATGATGATTTCTTTGTTAACTCAGATTTTATTTTCAAATCTATTGTTAATAAAGTTACCATGCAATTATTAGATACCTTTGAATCTGAAAATAGAGTAAACCTCTATAGAAATTATATTGTTGATAGTAACCTTGATTCAGGAAATGTAGTTGCCTATATCAATTACCCAGGAATGGGTAGTAGAGCAACTATATTAAAAATGGTCACAGGATATGAACAAGAAAAAGAAATCAATGTGACTGCTAGCTTTATTTTTTCTGAATCCTCTATGGACATTTTCCTAAGTGAAGATCTCTATGATCAAATGGTAGAAGAATTCACTTCACTCGATTACAGGTATCGAATTGTCTTAAATGTGTATGACAGATATGATGGAACAAGATTAAAAAACTCTATTGATCAAAGTCAATATATTGTTTACTATGAAGCACTTACTCAAAATCAAGACTATTCTTCATTTGGATATGTACTCACTGTAGGCTCATATTTAATGATTTTCTTCGTTGGTCTATTGATGCTGATGCTACTACGAGTGGTCTTTAAGAATATGGTCGCTACAAGAAGAAAGGATTTTGCTATCTATCGTTCAATTGGAGCTAGCAAACGTTTTTTAGGTCGTCTCATCTTCCTTGAGCAGTCACTTCAAATTATTATAGGTTCAATTTTAACTTTATTATTTGGCTTAATCCTAGTTCTATTCGTACCAACTGTACAAAATAGTTTAAGATACATTGAAACCATCGATATTCTTGTCGTCTTCTTTGTATTTTCCTATATGACCATCATTACACCAATCAAGTTCAATCAAAGTATTTATGAAATATCTGTGATTGAAACATTGAGCAAAAGTGCGGAGGTGTAGCAGATGATATCAATTAAAAACTTATATAAAAGCTTTGGCATTAACAATAAAATCAATGTTTTAAAGGATGTTACAGTTGATTTCCCTAACAAGGGATTGATTGTTCTTTTAGGTCAATCTGGTTCAGGAAAAACCACATTCTTAAACATTATGGGTGGACTAGAGAAAGCAAGTGCTGGAGATATTATCATTGATGACAAAATCATCAAGAGCGGAAGCAGTCAAACCTGGGATGCAATTAGAAACCAAGACATTGG
Organism: Acholeplasmataceae bacterium UBA2284; assembly: GCA_002345705.1. Taxonomy (GTDB): domain Bacteria; phylum Bacillota_I; class Bacilli_A; order Acholeplasmatales; family Acholeplasmataceae; genus Peloplasma. Next base: position 46,498 of record DDWO01000022.1, read on the forward strand.
ATATATTTTCCAAAACTACAATTTAATTCCTACGCTCACAGTATATGAAAATATCGCATTATCCTTAAGAATCCTTGGATTAAAGGATGAAGAAGAAATAGAAAGACGAGTACTCTACACATTAAAGGCTGTTAAGATGCATCATTTTAGAGCGAGATATATTAATCAGCTCTCTGGTGGACAGCAGCAAAGAATAGCGATAGCAAGAGCAATAGTTAAAAACCCAAAGGTAATCTTAGCGGATGAACCTACTGGAAACCTAGACACAAGAAACACATTTGAAATTATGAATATCATCAAAAAGATATCAGAGGAAAAGCTGGTTATCTTAGTTACTCATGAAAAAAATCTTGTCAATCACTATGCAGATCGAATCATAGAAATCAAAGATGGTAAGATTTTAAACGATTATTTAAACGAAAAGAAATCACATTATGCAATTGACGATCATACGATCTTTTTAAAGGATTTAAAGGAAGATCAAAAAATTCAAGATAAAGTATGGAAAATCGATACATATCACGAAGATGAAGAAACAACTAGACCAAATGAAGTCACATTAATTGTAAGAAATGAAACGCTTTATTTGAATGTTGGATCGACGATTAAAAACGTTAGAATCGTTAATAACGAATCCAATATCACCATTGAAAAAGAGCTCACAAGCGAAGAACAGGAAAAAATGATAGAGGAAACTAAATTTTCCCTAGTTGAGCTTGAAGGTATAGAGAAAATCACTCACCCTAATGGCTTTTTATCGCTTAAGAAGGCTTTTAAGCAAGCAATCGAGGGAATGTTCCATTTGACGAAGAAAACCTCTCTAATGCTATCTATATTCTTCTTAATGGGAATGGTAATGGCTTTTGGTATACCATTTATTAATAACGTGATGTCCAATAGAATGCTATTCACCTCCGATCAAGAAGGCTATATCACTGCAAATGGTGTGATACCAAGTGGAGCGAATTATCGAACCATCATGGCGATGAAAGAAGAGGGCGATGATTCATTCTTTATCAATGTATATAAGCCATCACCAATGATTTTTAAAATAGATTCCATCGATGAACTTCAAAGACCATTTTTAAATGCTTCTTTAGGCATACACGATCATCTATCGGATACTGATTTGGTACACGGAAGATTACCAGAGAATGCCTATGAAATAGCTGTTGATTTTTCAATTATTCTTTCCGATTATGCTAGAAACTCATCCACACTTCGAAAAGCAGGCATGTGGACCTATGACCAAGTCATTGGTAGAGAAATTGAAAACATGTATATACCAGATCGACCATTTGTCATTACAGGTATCGTCAACACAGGTGCGAGAAGAATATATCTTGCTAGAGAAGCACTTGTCTTCTTTAATTCACATAACGGTCATAACATTTTATCCTCTGAAATATTTATTGGAGATGAAAAGTTTATCTTAAATGGCTTTATGCCTGAAGCATTCAACCTAGAAAGAAATGATTATGAGGTCTTAGTACCAGAATCCTTAATGTCATCATATCCAGGAATTGAATCATTTGATTTTTCAAATGGAGATCGCTTTGAAATCGATTTTAAGGTTTATGCTACAGGAACCTACTCCTATGATGATGAAGACTTTGAAGAAACAATGCTGTTGCCAGCAAATGATGTGAGTTATCGTTTATTCCAATATACGATTACCCAAATCAATATCGCAATCTATTCAGCAAATCCAGCAAAAACAATTGTTAACCTTGAAAACACATTCTCATCAATTCAGATTTCATGGCCATATCAGAATGCTATGAATGAAGGTAGAGTATTTTTACTTGGATTAAGAACATTGATGGTTTTAGGCATATTACTTATCATCGTTTCTATAGTGAGTATTTATTTCATGCTTAAATCTTCATTGGCAGCTCAAATTCAAGAAATTAGTGTTTATAGAGCGCTTGGTGTTAGAAAAATTGACATTATGAAAAAATATATTGCAGAAACTTATGTAAGACTCACTGCATCATCAGTGATAGGATTTATATTACTTACTATCTTTATTGATCGTATCGATGAAGCACTAGTAGGAGGTTCTTATTATTTCCTAGTTACACCAATTGGTGTGATCATTGGTATCGCTGCAATTTACTTTATTGGGTTACTTGGAATGATTCCAATGTTTAGATTGCTAAGAAAATCTCCAGCTACTTTATTAAACTATTATGATATTTAAATTGGATTAACTTAAATTGAACTTCAATAAAGTCATCATTTCTTTGGAGTTCAATTTTTCTTTTTGTAGAAATATGTTAAAACAGTTTTACTGTTTAAAAACAAAGGCAAATACGGTATAATGTATTAAGGTGATATGAGTGATAGATAAAAAAATACCATCTCATGTAGCAATCATTTTAGATGGTAACGGACGCTGGGCAAAAAAATTAGGACAACCAAGATCATTTGGCCATTATCAAGGTGGACGAAATCTTTTTCGTATTGCTAGAATCGCTAAAAATTTAGGTATTCAAAAGCTTACTGTCTACGCATTTTCAACTGAAAACTGGAAAAGACCAGAAGATGAAGTTACCTATTTAATGACTAAACCTATTGAACTTTTCTATGAAAATAGAAATAGAATGAATGAAATCGATTATAAGATAACCTTTGCTGGAAGAAAAGACCGATTTTCAAAGGAACTCTTAGAGGTTATGGATATCATAACAAATGAAACAAAAAATCATGTAGGCTTTGAATTATGTGTTGCTGTAGATTATGGTTCTTATGATGAAATCATAACAGCTGTAAACTCTTCAAAGCTTCCGATTACTAAGGAGTCATTAGAAGAAAAGCTAATGATTAAGGAACCGGTTGATCTTTTAATTCGAACCAGTGGAGAACAAAGATTATCAAATTTCTTATTGTGGCAAGCATCCTATGCAGAGTTTTATTTTACTAAAATACATTGGCCAGCATTTAGAGAAAAAGAATTGAAAAAAGCAATAAAAAGTTATCAGAAAAGACACCGTCGTTTTGGAGGATTAGCATGAGAGATAGATTAATTACAGGTATCATACTTGCTGCTATTTTAATACCAGTCGTTAGCATTGAAATATTTCTTGAATTATTTCAAGTGTTGATGTCACTGTTTGTATTGATAGCATCACATGAAATGATACGGATGTACGAAAGCAAAAAGAAGTTTCAACTACTTCCAAAAATTGGGATTATGCTATTATCCTTAGCAACCTTCTTTTCAGTAGGCGGTGTATTAGGTAATATTGATCATAATCCATTACAAGCAAATGGTGCATTAAGCATAACCATTCCAATTTTTACAATTATCTTGCTAAGCTTTCTTGTCTTATTTAGAGATTTTAATGGAGAAGATGTTGGTAAGGCACTCACGATTATTAATTATGTTGGTTTAGGAGCAGCTTCAATCATTGTTTTAAGATTCTTAGGTGTTCGCTTTATCGTCTATTTACTAATCATTACATCTGCAACTGACATTTTCGCATATATTTTTGGTATGAAATATGGAAAGCATAAGTTAGCTCCTCATATCAGTCCCAAAAAATCATGGGAAGGTGCTATCGCAGGTACTATATTTGCAACAATAATTGGCTCTGCATTCGCATTATTTTATGGATCTGTATTCTATCCAGGAACATGGATTGGTAATTTTGTAAATGCTGGTGGAGAACAAACCTTACTAGATAATTTTTCTACACTTGGTGAAAGTAATCCACTGTGGGTTCAAGGACTTATTATTGTCCCAGTGACATTACTCGCAAGTATATTTGCTCAAATAGGCGATTTAGTCGCATCTCGTTTAAAGAGAACCTATAATATCAAAGACTTTGGAACAATTCTTCCAGGACATGGTGGACTTCTCGATCGTTTTGATTCTGTTTTATTTGTTGCTATGTTTTTAACAGCTGTGTTCCTACTCATTTATAGATTATACCCAGCAATCATCGTATGAAAAATATTTATATATTAGGAGCAGCGGGCTCGATAGGACTTCAAACACTTGATATCATCGAAAAAGCTCCAAATGATTTCAATTTAATCGGTATTTCTCTTGGAAGTCACGAGGAATCAAACTATCAAATTCTCGATCGTTTTTCGGTTGAGATTGTTTGTCTAAGACATGAAAGTCAGTTAAAGAACTATCAATTAAAGTATCCATCTATCCAATTTACCTATGGTGACCAAGGATTAATTGACATTGCTAACTATCCAATTAAGGGTATATTAGTGAATGCTTTATCAGGATCTGCTGGTCTTAGACCAACGATTGAAGCAATTCAATCGGGAAAAGATATTGCTCTTGCCAATAAGGAAACACTGGTGATGGCTGGTGATTATATCAATCAATTGATCGATACATATCGAGTAAAGCTTTATCCAATTGATTCCGAGCATAGTGCGCTATGGCAAACCATGGATGGAGAGGATTTATCCAATATCGATAAAATCGTCATTACTGCAAGTGGTGGTACATTTAGAGACCAAAACAGAGAAGAATTAACAGATGTTACACTTGAGGAAGCATTAAAGCATCCAAATTGGAGCATGGGGGCTAAAATAACAATAGATAGTGCGACCATGATGAACAAAGGACTAGAAGTCATTGAGGCACATCATCTCTTCCATCTTCCATATGAAAAGATTGAAACTGTACTACATAAGGAATCGGTAGTTCACGGGTTAACCTATTTTATAGATGGAACAGTTAAAGCAAGCTTAAGTGTATCGGATATGAGAATTCCTATTTTATATGCACTTTATTATCCAAAAAGAGCATATTTTAATAAGAGATTAGAGCTTAACAATCTAAGCTTCAAGCCGATGGATTTTGAAAGATTCCCATTATTAAAACTTGCATTTCATGTTGGAATTCAAGGTGGCTTATTGCCGACAGTGATGAATGCAGCGAATGAAGCTGCAGTTAAGCTGTTTATTCAAAATAAAATCAAATTTTTAGAAATTGAAAATATAGTTATGCACTACGTAGAAAGCTTCAAAAATGTCTTGAATCCAACCATCGATGAAATCATCGATACAGACCTATTGATCCAAAAAGAAATTCTACTCGCATATGAAAAGAGGTAGTTTATGTTTATAGTTGATTTAATCGTATTTGTACTCGTACTCGGAGTCATTATCTTAATCCATGAAGCAGGTCACTTTTACTTTGCAAAAAAAGCAGGGATCTTGTGTCATGAATTCGCAATCGGTATGGGACCAGCAATTTATCAAAAAAGAAAAGGCGAAACCATTTATTCCATCAGAAGTATTCCTATTGGCGGGTTTGTTTCTATGGCTGGCGAATCCATCAATGATGCATTAATCAAAAAGGAACAAGTCATCGGTATCAAATTAAATACTCAAGGTCAAATATATCAGATTAATTTAAGTGATACAGTTCAAAGTGATATTATTGGGATTGTCAAATCCTTTGATTTATATGGAAAGGATTTTAATCCTTTATTCATTGAAATTGATGTAGATGGAAATCAAACAACATATACTGTTTTAAGAGATGCAACATACCGTTTCTCTGAAAAGAAAGAAATGTGGATTACACCATCAGAAAAAAGCTTTGAAAGTAAGACACTATGGCAAAGATTCTTAGTTATATTTGCAGGTCCGATGATGAATTTCATCCTTGCACTTGTATTATTTCTAATCGTTGGATTCTTTGTTTTCAAGCCAAATCTTGATTCTAGTGTAGTCGATCAAGTCTCAATTGGTTCACCAGCAGAGAGCTTTGGATTACTTCCTGGCGATGAAATTACCATGATTAATGGTGTTCAAATTAATGATTGGAATGATTTATCTACTGTCATGAGATCATTAAATTCAGTGACCCTATCCTTATCTTATACGCGTGAGGGCGTGGAATATACAGAAACTGATGTGAGGGTCATTACGATTATCCAAATGGCTGGATTTGCAAATATTGATGCCAATGGAAATATCTATAGTGATGAAGTTATTATTGGACAAGCCTTCGGTAGAGCATCCTCAGATGGAGGACTAGAGGCGTTAGACAAAATTCTTTCTATTGAGTATGAAGGAGTAACCTACCCAATTGGTAGCTGGGATGATTTAATTGAGTTCTTCCAAGAAAACAATAGAGGAGAAATCACAGTTAACTATCAAAGAGGTACAGAGATTCTCGAAACAACTTATGAACTGATTAGTGAAAGAGCATTAGGAAAGCTTGGATATCAAGCAATTGTCTTCCAACTTGGTATCACACCAACCTCAGAATTTAACTTTGGATTTACACTGCTTTATCCATTTAAAACATTCTATAGCAATATGATGCAAGTATTTAATACACTTGGCCTACTATTTGATCGTCAGGAAAATTTAGGATTAGGCGATCTATCTGGTCCAATTGGAATATTCTCACTTGTGAGCAGTACAACATCACAAGGATTTATCGCAATTCTCGGTTTTACAGCATTCCTGTCTATTAACATTGGACTATTGAATCTGTTACCGATACCTGCACTAGATGGTGGAAGACTCGTATTCTTAGGTATAGAAGCAGTTACAAGAAAACCACTCAATAGAAAAGTAGAAAATACAATTAATAACGTGATGTTCTTCCTACTACTTGGATTATTCGTATTTGTTACATATAATGACATATTAAGACTAATAAGAGGATAATTTAATCCTCTTTTCTTTTGTTTTTATTCAATAAATGATAAAATATAAGTATAGTTTGGGGGAATTATATGAAAAAAATGTCGATAGTGCTCATTTTGCTTTCTTGTGCTTTAACTATCTTTAGCCACTTGATTAATCAAATTGACTCTCTTTTTTTTAGTTTGCCGATGTTCTATCCTTCTGTTGATTTATTCATTAGATTTGGTGATCTATTGATTATCTTCGGATTTATAGGACTTTTTTTATCGACAAAGAAGTATCCAAAAATAAAAGTATACAGCTTTCTATTTGCTCTTTTAGGTATCCTTCGGTTTTTAGTCATTGATTTTGGTGTCACAGAAAGCTATCATCTTGTACCTAATATTCTTTTATTCCTACAGGTGGTTATGTTGACATTATGGATACTCGAGGTTAAAACAATTCAAGTACCATTGCTAACCATCAAGGGCTATTCATTAATTATCATTTCATTTATCTACTATATATCAGTTCAGATCATATCTTTGCTTCCAAATAATCAATCAAATCCCACAATTGTCGTGATTCCTTTCTTTATAGTGGTATATCAAATTGGATTATGGATTTTCTTTAAAGAGTGGTATAAAGAGGCATATATATACAAAAACCCTGATTTATCGCGTATATAATCGAAATATTAACAGTCTAAAGAGATTCTCAAATCACCAATTTGAAGATTTCTTTTTTTTATAGTCAAAAGTATTGACTTATCAAGTCTAATATTATAGAATGATAAAGGTCGCTCCCGAAAAGGAGCCCTACGGGAACTACAAAAACACGAAAAGAATAAAGTTTAAGTTTAGTGTTGACAAACGTAGTTTGCTAGTGGTAGAATTAAAAAGCACGCCAAACAAGGCATGTGAAAAAGGTCTTTGAAAACTGAATG
>DDWO01000012.1:0-398 GCA_002345705.1 Acholeplasmataceae bacterium UBA2284
AAGGTATCAAAGAAGTTTCATGTGCATGATGAAGAAGGCTTAGCAGGTATTGGAGATAAAGTTACCATTATGGAAACTCGTCCACTATCCAAAACGAAGAGATTCCGTCTCCTCGAAGTTGTTGCTAAGGCCGACTTAGTATAGGGAGGATAAAAACATGATCCAACAAGAAAGCAGAATGGTTGTCGCAGACAACTCTGGCGCAAAAGAAGTACTTGTGATTAAGGTTTTAGGGGGAANNGTCGTCGTTATGCTAATATCGGTGATATCGTAGTGGTAACAGTTAAGCGTGCTACACCAGCGGGAATTGTAAAAAAGGGTGAAGTATGTAAAGCAGTTATCGTTCGTACGGTTTCTGGCCTTCGTCGCGCAGACGGCTCATACATCAAATTTGATGA
>DDWO01000012.1:492-36362 GCA_002345705.1 Acholeplasmataceae bacterium UBA2284
TATGTATATTAAAGCTGGAGACACAGTTGCAGTTATTGCCGGACGCGATCAATTTGTAACTGATAAAAAAGGAAATACTACCCGCAAGACAGGTCGCGTCTTAAAAGTATATCCTAACACTGACCGTGTATTGGTTGAAGGTGTCAATCTAATGAAGAAGCACCAACGTCCTACACAAGCCAATGATAAAGGCGGCATTATTGAAAAAGAAGCACCAATTCATGTTTCTAACGTAGCTATCCTTGATCCAAAGACTAACAAACCAACTCGCGTTGGTTACCGTGAAGNNGAAAGCCTTGATAAATAAGGAGTTTAGACAATGACAGAAATTAGAACTAAATATGAAAATGTTGTCAAACCCGAACTGATTAAGGCATTCAACTATACATCTGTAATGCAGGTGCCAAAAATTGAAAAAATCGTAGTAAACATGGGTATTGGCGATGCTGTATTCAATCCAAAGGTCTTAGATGACGCTGTGGAAGAATTAAGAGCAATCACTGGTCAAAAACCATTAGTAACTAAGGCTAAAAATTCCATTTCTAACTTTAAGTTAAGAGAAGGAATGCCAATTGGTGCCAAAGTAACTCTTCGTGGAGATAGAATGTACTATTTCCTAGATAAATTGATTTCAATCGCTTTACCACGTGTACGTGACTTTAGAGGTATCTCATCAAATTCATTTGATGGTCGCGGAAACTACACAGTTGGTATTAGAGAACAAATCATTTTCCCAGAAATTAGTTTGGATAAAGTTAAAAAAGTTCGTGGTATGGACATCGTAATTGTAACAACGGCTAAAACCGACCAAGAAGGACGCGCATTATTAAGTCAACTTGGCATGCCGTTTAAGAAGTAAGGAGGCGTATTATGGCAAAGAAATCATTGATCATTAAGAATGAAGAACGCAAGGTAATTGTTGAACGCTATCGTGAAATTAGATTAGAGTTAAAGGAAAAAGGTGACTATGCAGCTTTATCAAAGCTACCTAGAAATGCTTCTCCAACTCGTGTCAGAAATCGCGATTCAATCGATGGTCGCCCACGCGGCTATATGCGCAAGTTTGGCTTGTCGAGACTAACGTTTCGTGATTTAGCACATAAGGGACAAATTCCTGGTGTTAAAAAAGCAAGCTGGTAATTAGGAGGAAGAACACATGGTTATGACTGATCCAATCGCGGATATGCTTACGCGTATTCGTAACGCAAATAAAATGCGTCATGAGAAAGTAGAAATGCCTAATTCCAGATTAAAGGCTGATATTCTAGCAGTACTTAAAAAGGAAGGTTTCATCGTTGACTACTCAGTAGTTAAAGAAGGACCACAAGGCAAAATTGTTGTTACCTTAAAATACACGAAGACTAAAGAACGTGTAATTAAAGGTTTAAAGCGGATATCGAAACCAGGACTTCGTGTTTATGCTGCAGTAGAAAATTTACCTAAGGTGTTAAACGGACTAGGCATTGCGCTTATCTCCACATCAAAGGGAATTATGACTGATCGTGAAGCACGTCTAGCTCAAGTTGGCGGCGAAGTGCTCGCCTACGTATGGTAATAAGGAGGAAATTATGTCACGTATAGGAAATAAAGTGATTCAAGTTCCTGCTGGCGTTACTGTAACGTTAAGCCCAGAAAACTACGCAGTAGTTAAAGGCCCAAAAGGTCAACTTGAATTCCAATTCAATCAACTTTTAGACATCAAAATGGAAGGTACTGAAATAAAAATCACTCGTCCAAATGATGCAATATTTACAAGAAAAATCCACGGAACTACACGCGCCTTGTTATCAAACATGGTTACTGGAGTTTCAACAGGATTCAAAAAGCAATTAGAAATTCGCGGCGTTGGTTATAGAGCAGCTCTACAAGGCAATGTCGTGAATTTAAGTATGGGGTATTCACACCCAGTTGACCTAGAGATTCCAGCAGGACTCACCGTCACCATTCCAAAAAACACTGATATCATCATTGAAGGCGCAGACAAGCAAGTTGTTGGCGAATTCGCAGCTAAGATCAGAAGTGTTAGAAAGCCTGAACCATATCTTGGAAAAGGCATTCGTTATGTTGATGAGTACGTTCCACGTAAAGCTGGAAAGACTGCTAAGTAAGGGAGGACATCACGATGATTAAGAAAATATCTAAGAATGTCACAAGACAAAAACGTCATCTACGTATCCGCAAGATTGTAGAAGGTACAACTGAACGTCCAAGACTTTCTGTATACCGTTCAAACACTGCGATTTATGTACAAATAATTGACGATTTAAAACAATCAACACTTATCAGTGCTCGTAGTCAAGAAACAGGCCTTAAGGGTTCAAACGTTGAATCAGCTAAGGCAGTTGGTAAACTAATCGCCGAAAAGGCGCTTGCTAAAGGTGTAACATCAGTAGTTTTTGATAGAAGTGGTTATTTATACCATGGACGTATCAAAGCATTAGCTGAAGCTGCACGTGAAGCAGGACTACAATTCTAAGGAGGAGACAGACATGGCTAGAGAAAGATACAATCAAGAAGAGCAACAAGACAATCAATTCGAAGAACGTGTTGTTTCGATCAACCGTGTAACGAAAGTTGTTAAGGGTGGTCGTCGTTTCCGTTTTGCTGCCTTAGTGGTCATTGGAAACAAGCAAGGACAAATTGGTTTTGGAACAGGTAAAGCAGCTGAAGTTCCAGATGCAATTAAGAAGGCTGTTGAAGATGCGAAAACAAACATGATCAATATTCCAATCGTAGGAACAACTATTCCTCATGCAATTACAGGAAACTATGGAGCAGGTAAAGTATTTCTTAAGCCAGCTTCAGAAGGTACTGGTATCATCGCTGGTGGGGCGGTTCGTGCTGTATTCGAACTTGCTGGCGTTAATGATATTCTTTCAAAATGCATAGGTTCAAGAACACCAATCAACATGGTACGCGCTACATTTGCTGGTCTTAAGGAATTAAGAACTGCTGAACAAGTTGCTGCCCTTCGTGGTGTAGATATTTCGGAGTTGGTATAATGAAACTACAAGTCACATTAAAGAAAAGTTTGATTGGCAGAAAGCCTAATCAAGTTAAAACAGCACATGCACTCGGATTAAAAAAGATTCACCAAGTTGTTGTGAAAGAGTCTAATGAAGCCATTGATGGCATGATTCTTACCATTTCACACTTGGTTGAAGTAAAAGAAGTAGAGTAGGAGGAAACACCAATGTTAAACGAACTAAAACCCGTAGAAGGTGCTCGCAAAAACCGTAAACGTTTAGGTAGAGGACCCGGAAGTGGTACCGGTAAAACAGCTGGTAAAGGAACCAAAGGTCAACTTTCTCGCTCTGGTGGCGGACCTCGCCCAGGATTTGAAGGCGGTCAGCTTCCATTCTTCCAAAGACTTCCAAAAAGAGGCTTTAAGAACGTAAACCGTAAGGAATACGCAGTCGTTAATCTTGCAGATTTAAATCTGTTTGCTGACGGCGAAGTTGTAACTCCAGAAGCATTAATCGCTAGAAATGTTTTAAAGAAACTTAAATCAGGCGTTAAAGTACTAGCTAATGGAACTTTAGAGAAAAAATTAACTGTTAAAGCGAACGTTTTCTCAAAGGCTGCTGAGGCAGCAATCGTACAAGCCGGTGGAACAGTAGAGGTGATTTAAAGTGTGGTTGCGTATAAAAAGAATTCTAAGTAACAAAACCGTAATGCTACGTTTAGCATTTACGTTAGGTATCCTGTTAGTCATTAGAATTGCAAGTCATATAACAGTCCCACTTTTTGATACTCGTGCCATCGTTGCATTTATGGCATCTAGCGGTAGCTTTGTCGCAATCCTAAATAACTTCTCAGGACAAGCTCTCGAAAGATTCTCTATTATGGCACTTGGTATTTCGCCTTACATTACTGCATCCATTGCAGTTCAATTACTTCAAATGGTCGTTCCTTCGTTTAAGGAATTAAGTGAACAAGGTGAATCCGGAAAATCTAAGCTAAACCAAATTACAAGATATCTTGCAATTGCATTAGCATTTATTCAAGGGTTTGCATTAATCATCGGTATTTCTACAAACGGTAGTGTTTTGATCCCAAGCCTAGAAGCTTCAGCTGTTGAAAATTATAGATATTTCTTCTATATTTACATGGCACTTGTTATGACAGGTGGTACAGCATTAGCAATTTGGTTAGGTGATTTAATTACTAAAAAGGGAGTAGGAAATGGTACATCCATGCTAATTGTGGCAGGGATTGTAACCAGCTTACCAACCATGTGGACAACTTTATGGACAAAATACATCACTAACGGTGGTGGTGGATGGGATATTGTGTTCTTCATTATCATCATGGCATTATACTTTGGAATTCTCCTTGGTGTAGTCTACATGCAGATTGCAACACGTAAGATTCCTGTTCAATACGCTAACCGTCAAGGTAAGTCAGATTCAAACATTCCAATGAAGATTAACAGTGCAGGGGTTATTCCAGTCATCTTCGCTCAAACTATCCTAAGTATTCCACTCACTGTAGTCGGTTTTGCAGGAAGTAGCACGACAGGTATATCAGGTTGGTTAAACGCGATATTTAACTATCAGCAGCCAATCGGATTTATCCTCTATGTATTGCTCATCGTTGTGTTCTCATTCTTCTATTCATTCTTAACCATCAACCCAGAGAAGATTGCAGAAAATCTATCAAAATCTAACGCATACATACCAGGTATTAGACCAGGTCAGGACACTAAGGACTTTGTTGCAAAACTATTGTTCAAGATTACTGTAATTGGTACAGTATATCTAGTTATTTTGGCAGTATTACCAGTATTGACTTCCATCGTTTTCGGTTTCACTGGAACTGAAGCGCAGGCAATCACTCTTGGCGGTACTTCCTTGCTGATTATTGTTGGGGTTGCAATAGAAACTACACAACAGGTTGAAACAGACGCAAGTCAAACAGAATATAGCGGCATATTTAAATAATCGGAGGATATAAAATGCGAATCATCCTATTGGGACCTCCTGGTGCAGGTAAGGGAACAGAAGCGGAATTGTTAGTGAAGCATTATCATATTCCTCATATTTCAACAGGTAATATCTTTAGAGCATTATATAAGGATAACACCACAGTTGGAAAAATTGCTAAAGAGTATATCGACCGGGGACAACTTGTACCCGATGACATTACCAATGAAATTGTTAGAAATCGCTTGAATCACGCTGACGCAAAGAAGGGATTCCTGTTTGACGGGTATCCAAGAAATGTCGATCAAGCAGCATGGTTTGATGAACTATTAATTCAAAAAGAATGGAAATTAGATGCAGTGATTAATATCTATGTACCTGATGAAGTTTTAATTGAAAGAATTAGTGGTCGCAGAGTATGTGAATCTTGCGGTGCAGTCTATCACGTCACAAATAAAAAACCAAATGTTGAAGGCATATGTGATGTAGATGGTGGCAAGCTCATTCAAAGAGCTGATGATATGGAAGAAACAGTTCAAAGAAGACTTCGTGTCTATAATGAACAAACTGAACCAGTTATTGGCTATTATCAAAATAAAGGTGCTATTGTCATGATTGATGGAACACAATCAATCAAGGAAGTAGATACCGCTATTAAGAAAGTATTAGGTGAGATGAATTGATTCAAATCAAATCAAAACGCGAAATTGAGTTGATGCGCGAAGCTGGACACATCCTAGAAATGACAAGAAACATGCTCAAAGAGCATATTAAACCTGGCATCAATACGCACCAACTCGATATCCTCGCCGAAAACTATATTTTAAATCTTGGGGCAACACCCTCATTTAAGGGTTATCACGGCTTTCCAGGATCCATCTGTACTTCAATCAATGAAGTCGTTGTTCATGGTATTCCTTCCACAAAGCATGTGCTTAAGGAAGGCGACATTATTACATTAGATTTTGGTGTCAATTATAAGGGTTATCATGCGGATTCTGCAACAACTTATCCTGTTGGTGAAATCAGTTCAGATATAAAGAAACTTCTAGAAATCACAGAGCAATCTCTTTACATCGGTCTTGAACAAGCTAAACCAGGAAATCATGTATCAGATATATCCCATGCAATCGAATCCTTTATAAAACCATTTGGCTACGGCATCGTCGAAGAATTCACCGGTCACGGTATCGGTAGAGAGCTTCATGAAGAGCCTTATGTTCCCAACTTTGGGAAACCTAAGCAGGGTCCTATTTTGAAGCCAGGCATGACATTTTGTGTAGAACCGATGGTTAATCTCGGAACGAAGAGAGTCAAAGTCCTATCAGATAATTGGACAACTGTTACAGTTGATCGCAAGCCTAGTGCTCATTTTGAGCATATGATTGTAATCACGGAAACTGGATATGACATTTTAACAACATTAAAAAAGGAGTGAGTCTATGGCAAGAGAAGATTTAATTGAAGTAGAAGCAAAGGTAATCGAAGTATTACCAAATACAAAGTTCAAAGTTGAACTGTTACAAAACGGCCATATAGTATTGGCTCATGTTTCTGGTAAAATCCGCATGAATAACATACGCATTTTACCTGGTGATAAAGTAACTGTAGAGTTATCACCATACGATCTAACACGTGGCAGAATCACATATCGCCGCAAATAAGGAGGAAACGCATATGAAGGTTAAAGCATCAGTAAAAAAGAGAAGTGAAGATGACATCATCGTAAAGCGTAAAGGCAAAATTTACGTCATTAATAAGAAAATCAAAAGACATAACCAAAGACAAGGTTAATTAGGAGGAACTATGGCAAGAATAGCAGGCGTTGACATCCCACGCGACAAACGCGTCGTGGTTTCGTTGACTTATGTATATGGAATTGGTTTACCAACTTCCAAACAAATTTTAAAGGATGCAAACGTGAGTGAAGACACACGCGTTAAGGCATTAACAGAAGATGAAATGAACCGTATTCGTACGGAAATCGCTAAGTATGTCACTGAAGGTGACCTACGTCGTGAAGTCACATTAAATATCAAACGTTTAATGGAAATTGGTTCATATCGTGGAATCCGTCATCGTAAAGGATTACCTGTTCGCGGGCAAAATACAAGAAACAACGCGCGTACAAGAAAAGGTAAACCAAAGGCGATCACCGGCAAGAAGAAGTAAGGGAGGAATAAATCATGGCTCGTAAAAAGACAACTAAACGTAAGGTTAGAAAAAATATTCCCCTCGGTGTTGCACACATTCATACAACCTTTAACAATACAATCGTAACCATCACAGATATGGATGGAAATGCAATCGCTTGGAGCAGTGCTGGTGCACTAGGCTACAAGGGATCTAGAAAATCCACACCATTTGCTGCACAATTAACTGCTGAAGCAGTTGCTAAATCAGCAATGGATAATGGAATGATTAAGGTAGAAGTATCCGTTAAAGGACCTGGTCCAGGTAGAGAAGCAGCAATCCGTTCATTACAGGCTGCAGGCTTAGAAATTACTGCGATTAGAGACGTAACACCAGTACCACACAATGGATGTAGACCACCAAAACGTCCACGTGGATAATCCTAAGGAGGGCTAACTTGTGAAAGATTTAAAGTTTGAAAAACCAACAGCAGTTGAAGAAGTATCTTTAGACGGCAATAAAGGTCGCTTTGTCATCAAACCACTTGAACGTGGCTACGGCATTACCTTAGGAAACGCACTCCGCAGAGTTCTACTGTCATCCTTGCCCGGAGCAGCAATCGTTAATATCAAAATTGACGGTATTGAACATGAATTCTCAACAATGGAAGGTGTTTACGAAGATGTCATGGGAATTGTATTAAACTTGAAAAAGGTAATTTTCCAAGTTGAATCACAAGATCCTGATTTCGAACAAAAGCTTGAACTATACGCTGTAGGTTCAGGTAAAGTTACTGCCGCTGATTTCAATCATGTGGATGGTGTTGAAATTATCAACCCTGATCAAGTGATTGCTAATCTATCCGATACAGGAAGACTTTCTATGGAAGTCACTGTCCGTCGTGGTGTTGGCTATGTCAACGCAGAAAAAAATAAAGTATTCAGCAAAAATGAAAAGAGCATTATTCCAATTGACTCAATTTATACACCAGTATCAAGAGTTTCTTATCATGTTGAAAAGACAAGAGGAGATGCTGATGAACTCATGTTAGACATTGAAACCAATGGAGCAATCGCTGCTAAAGAAGCATTAGCTTTAGCTTCAAAAATGCTAATCGATTATCTTGACGTCATTGTTCAAATTTCAGAACAAGCAGCATCAACAGACTTTATTTTTGAACAAGCAGAAGAACCAACCAATAAGAAGCTTGAAATGAAGATTGAACAACTTGATTTATCTGTACGTCTATTCAATAGTTTAAAGCGTTCAGGTATTTATACAGTTGCACAAATTATTCGTTTAACCGAAGAAGATGTAATGAGATTCAGAAGCTTAGGTAGAAAGTCCTTCAAGGAATTAAAGGAAAAACTTTCTGAGCATGGTTTAGAATTTGAAAACACTTCAACTAAAGATTCAAAATTTCATTTAGACGATGAAGAGAAGGAGTAAATCATGGCTTATAGTAGATTGAGACGCAATAGCGATCAAAGAAAAGCTTTACTTCGTGATCTTGTAACTGATATCATCATACACGAACGTATCACTACGACCGAAGCAAAAGCAAAAGAATTAAAAAAATTAGCTGACAAGATGATCACTTTGGCTAAAGATGGTTCTCTAAGTGCAAGAAGACAAGCGGCTGAAACAGTACGCTTCGAAGATGTTAAAGAAGGACAAAATGCTCTTCAAAAACTATTTTCTGAACTAGGACCTCGTTACCAAGAAAGAAATGGCGGCTACACTAGAATAATCAAGACAGTGCCAAGAAAAGGCGACGCTGCCCCAATGGCAATTATTGAATTCGTTTAATAAATCAAACAAGCTTAGGCTTGTTTTTTTTTGCATTTTATCCCATCTATATGCATTTTATTTTAAAATGAATTTTCTTTAAACACTAAGTGATATAATAGTGATTGTAAAAATTTATTTATAGAATGAGGGACAACATGGAAATCATCAAGGTTGATCAGTTATGCAAAAGCTTTACTATCTATGAGAAGGAATCAGGTTTAAAGGGCGTACTAAAGAGTTTTTTCAATGCAAAGAAGATTATTAAAAAAGCAGTGGATGACGTCTCTTTTAGTATTAATCAAGGAGAAATCGTTGGCTATATCGGTCCAAATGGAGCGGGTAAGTCAACTACTATAAAGGTATTAACAGGAATTTTAACACCGACAAGTGGAACTGTAGTTGTTGATGGATTAGTGCCTTATCAAAAGAGAACACAAAACGCTAAAAAAATTGGCGTTGTTTTTGGTCAGCGCACACAGCTTTGGTGGGACCTACCACTTAATGAATCATTTACCGTACTTAAGGAAATTTATCAAGTATCTGATGAAGACTTTAGGGAACGTATGGATTACTTCAATGAGCTTTTTGGATTGAATGAATTTTTGAAGCAGCCAGTTAGACAGCTATCACTAGGTCAAAGAATGAAGGCAGATATTGTAGCTAGCCTTCTGCATAATCCAAAGCTTTTATTTCTTGATGAGCCAACAATAGGTCTTGATGTCATTGCTAAGGAAAATATTAGAAAAACGATTTTAGATGTGAATAAAAAATATAACACAACCGTTATTTTGACCACTCACGATTTAAGTGATATTGAAGAACTGTGTAATCGTATTCTTTTAATTGACCAAGGAAAAATTATTTATGATGGAAATCTTGATTTAATTAAAGAAAAATTTGGATCAAAAAAGATCATAACATTTACAATGAAATCTAAGCAAGAGGCTGAAGCAATTGACGTTTCCGCATTCAAGAAAATTGACCCAGATCTTACTTCAGTGATTGAAGAAAATAAAATCACCTTTGTATTCAACAAACAAAAATTACTAATTAAGGATATTACCTATCATGTTTTAGGACAGTCTGATGTATTAGATATCGATATCTCAGATGACCATCTAGAAAATATCATTAAGGCGATTTACAAGCAGGGATTATAATGAACAGAGTCAAGAAATATCTACCCTTTTTTAGGGCGTCGATGATGAACATGTTTATCTATAGAGGAACGATTTGGCTATGGATGCTAGTCGATGTTTTTCAGTTTGTTATGATGGTTTTCCTATGGAAATCAGTTTATCAGTTTAATGATATAATCAGTGGCTTTACCTTTAATGAGATGCTTGTCTATTTTCTACTAACCAATGTATTTTATGTGTTTACTGAAGTTGATGCGGTTTTCGCGATGTCAGAGGAAATCAAGGAAGGTCGAATTAGCTTATATTTAGTTAAGCCTATTTCCTATAAAGCAAGATTATTCACAGAGATTATCGGTAGGGTCATGGGAATTCTTTTACTCTTTATCCCTATAGCAATCATTATGGGTATTGCATTAACATTTATCTTTGATATTGTATGGACTATATCCATCACTCAAGTAGCAATCACTCTAGTTTATCTACCTCTTATTTTAATGATGATGTTTGAATTCTCATTTTTCTTTGGAACGTTAGTTATTCATACATCCAATGAGTTTGGTTTAGTTATATTTATGAGCGTATTTACAAGAGTTGTATCAGGACAGCTCATTCCTTTATCATTTTATCCACAGTTCTTACTCAATATTATTCAATACATTCCATTTAGATTCATTAGCTATCCACCACTCATTTTATTAAACAAGCTATCTATAAATGATGCACTCACTGGTTTAATTGTGCTTGCAGCATGGGTTGTTGGATTTAAGATTATTAATTATTTTGTATATAAGGCATCCATCAAAAAGATGGTTGTTTTCGGAGGTTAACCTATGAGATTTGCTAAAATATATGGAATCTTCCTAAAACAACATTTAAAGCGATTGATGGAATATCGTGTTGATTTTTTAATTGGTATGTTCGCATTCATTTTTACACAGGCAGCTGGTTTATTATTTTTATTTATTATTTTCCAAAATATTAATGCACTCGCGGGCTTTTCAATCGATGAAATTCTTTTGATGTATGCTATATCGTTATTGCCTAGAGGTATTGACCATCTACTTTTTGATAACCTATGGCTACTGCCTAGAACAGTTAGACAAGGTTCAATGGATCGATATCTACTTAGACCCATTAATCCTCTTTATCAGTTTATTATTGAACGCTTCCAGCCTGACGCGTTTGGAGAAATCTTTTTAGGAATAGCGCTATTAGTCGTTACATTAGGAAGATTGAACTTTACTCTTACAATTGGAAATCTAGCTGGTTTATTATCCATCGTCATCATAGGTACATTTGTCTATACAGCATTAAAGCTTTTGACATCCTCAACATCGTTCTGGCTTAAAAACTCATACCCCTTAATGCAAATTACCTATAATATTTCAGATTTTACAAAATACCCTATTTTGATATATCCAAAATTTATTCAAGTCTTAATGACATTTATTATTCCATTCGCTTTAATCTCATACTTTCCAGCACTTTACCTATTAGGCGAAATAGACTACATCCAAGTGATAAGCTATCTAGTCACTGTAACAGGTATTTTAATCTGTCTAGGACTTTATGTTTGGAAGAAGGGTCTTAAGCATTACGAATCTACAGGAAGCTAAAAGAAGCACATATAAAAAGACAGGATGAATTTCCTGTTTTTTTTATCTAAAAGACGATAAAATGACTATTTATTAAACACAATTGAGAATATAACTTGTTATTTATAACAAAGCGTACTAAAATAGATATGCACCTAAAAATTAGAAAGAGGAATTTCATGAAAAAACTACTATTTATTATCAGTATAATGCTCTTATCATTTACACTTTTTTCTTGTACTGAAAGCGCAAATTACTCAATTGATCGCGTACTAGATCGCGTCGATGTTATTTATGCAGAGGGAGATAATGTATTCTCTGTTACTCAGCATGTAATATTACCAAGTAAAACAGATTTGAATAAATCTGCCGTTTTATCCTGGAGTTCAGATCAACCCTATATTTTAGACGAGTTTGGTACTGTCAACAGACCAGATGAAAACGCTGAAGTCGTTCTCACAGTTAAAGTGATGTTAAATAATGAAGTAAGAGAAAAAAAATTCTATATTATTATCATTGGTAAATATCAATTTTTCGATGTTATATTTGAAGTTGATGGAGTTAACTATGGAACTTTTAAAGTTAAAGATGGAGATTTAGTTGAGCCAATCGATGATCCAATCATTAATGGATTTAGCTTTGAAGGCTGGTACACAGCAGATGACGAAGTGAATGAGTTCGATTTTAACACTCCAATTACTGATAATATCAAATTGGTTGCTAAGCTTGATGTTTTAGTTTTAGCTGATTATACTATTGAGTATTACAATCAGAATATTCTAGATGACGCCTATACGCTAGTATCAACTGAAGTGCTTGAGGGCAGAGTTGGATTCATGGCTAGTGCAACTATAGATGTATATGGGTTCCAAATTGATTTTGAGCAAAGCATTTTAGCAGGAGTTATCAAGGCAGATGATTCACTCGTGCTTAAGGTTTATTTAGAAAGAAATACATACAGCATTACATTTATTTCTGAGGGAGTAGAGCTTTCCGCTAACCAATATAAATACGGTTTTACATTAAATGAAAACACAGAGCCTCAAAAAGATGGTCATGTTCTTGTTGGTTGGGCAACCACACCAAGTGGAACAACACCTTATATATTCCCGTACATAGTATCAAATGATTTAACATTTTACGCTATTTGGAGACTTGATGATGGCTATACATATGAAGGCTATTATGATGGTGCAGATGGATTATCCGGTATTGATTTAAGAACATTCTTAAGAATGAGAGTAAACAACGGCAAAACACTCGTTGATTATGGTACAGCTAGATATGTCTTAGATGATACAGATCGTGATCCAAATAACGCTAATAATTTAATTCTTGTATACCTAGGAACTTCAGTTTCTGGAGTTTGGGATGGCGGTAGCACTTGGAATAGAGAACACGTTTGGCCACAATCCCTACTAGGAGTCAGTGCAGTCAATAATGTAGCAAACGCAGCTTCAGACCTTCAAAACCTAAAGCCTGCAAATCCTGCAGAAAACTCAAGTAGAAGTAATAAGTATTTTGATAATGTTACCAATGCACATACATACAATCCTAGAGATGCTGTCAAGGGAGATATCGCGAGAATTTTAATGTATATGGATCTTGCATATAGCAATCTAAATCTTGTGAACACATATCCAGCAACCTATCAAATGGGTAAATTAGATGTATTATTACAATGGCATCTACAAGATCCAGTAGATGATTTCGAAAGAAACAGAAATGAAATTATTTTTGGATACCAAAATAATAGAAATCCATTTATTGATCATCCAGAGTTTGTAGAAAAAATATGGGGACCTATTACACTTACAGCATCCAATAACGAGACATTTACAATTGAATTGGATTTCCCTAGTATGTTTGAAACAATTGAAATCATAAGCTATGATATACTTTATATAGATTTTAAAAAAGAATCAAAATATCTAGTATAGAAAAAGAGGGTGTAGAAATGAAGTATCGCACATTTGGAAGTACAGGAATAAAGGTATCTGAAATATCGCTTGGAACTTGGCAATTAGGTTCTAAGTGGGGTGACCCTGTCAACCCTGAAGTCGCATTTGAAACATTAAAAAAGGCGATAGATTCCGGCATCAATTGTTTTGATACAGCAGATGTATATCAAGGCGGTTTAAGTGAAAAGTTAATTGGAGAGCATATTAAGCCCCTTCAGAACAAGCCTTTCGTTATTACGAAGGTTGGTAGAAAGCTTCCTAAGCAATCCAAGGAGTTTTACACAAAAGAAGCTCTACTAAAATACATCAACGATTCAAGAAAAAATTTAGACCAAGAAGCTCTTGATATGGTTTTACTACATTGTCCACCAACAGATTTATATTACATGCCAGAAGCCTTCCAATGGATGGATGAATTTAAAGAAAAAGGCTTGATTAAGCATTATGGAGTAAGTGTTGAACGCATTGAAGAAGGATTAAAGGCATTAGATTATCAAGGCGTTGAAGCAATAGAAATAATATTTAACATGTTTCGCTTAAAGCCACAAGAGCTATTCTTTGAAATGGCAAAGAAAAGAAATGTGGGTATCATCGTTAGAGTACCACTTGCAAGTGGACTTTTAACTGGTAAATATCATGCTAGAACCTCCTTTGGAGAAAATGATCATCGTACCTATAACAGAAACGGTGAAAGGTTCGATAAGGGTGAAACATTCTCAGGTGTTGACTACCATTTAGGCTTAAAGGCAGTCAATGAACTCAAAAAAGTTTTCAACACAGAAAATATAGCTCAATTCGCATTAAGATGGATTTTGATGTTTGATGCAGTATCGACAATTATTCCTGGAGCATCAAGACCTGAACAAATTTTAGAGAATGTGAAGGCATCAGAGATGCCACCACTTACTCAAAAGCAAATGGAAGCAGTCGAAAAGATTTATAATACCTATATTAAAAATCCAGTGCACTATCTCTGGTAACAAAAAAAGGCCAATCACTTGGCCTTTTTGTTTGGTTTAAATTATTCTACGATTTGAGCAACTACAACCTTTTTACCACGAATATCTAAATAGAAGTTTGCAATACTCATTTGAACGTAAGGAAGTAAGAAAATAAATCCGATACCGAAAGTAAATATACAAAGAATAAACCATCCGATAAAGCTTAAGTAAAGTGAGAATAATCTTAGCTTATTTCCATTCATCAATTCTCTACTCTTAGTAATCGCAGCAATAGCATCAATTTCTGGTTCTTCAGCAATAATATAAGGAACCATGCTATAAGCAAACGCCTTAATAATACCTGGAATAATAAATAGAAGTGACCATAAGAAAATAAAGATTGATGATAGTAGAGAAGCTAAGAAAGAATTTAAGAAGCTCTTTTTAAATCCTTCAAATAAAAATTCTAAACGATCACCCTTGGCATTATTTTCAATAATGTCAATTAAATAATAGGATTGTCCGACTAGGAGTGGTCCTAGAATAATAAATCCTACAGCAGCAACTGAGGTTGCACTTGGCACTGCAGCAACAATCCATACAAACAGTATTACCCACCATAGGCGTGGTTTTAACTGCTGACGAGCTAAAGCTCTAAGTTCAGAACTAGTTTTCATTTATATACCCTCCATTAGGTTTTATTAATTACTATTATAGACTCATATGTCATTTATGTCTACTATTTGACAAGGGTTCACTATATTTTTTATGTTTAATTTTACTACAAGTGGTAAAATAGGATTAATAACGCACAATTCAATTCAAAGGAGAATCATTATGCTAAAAATAAATAATGTTTCAAAAAGCTATGATGGAGTTAAAAAAGCCTGTGACTCTGTCACATTAACAATTGAGAAGGGTGATTTGTTTGGCTTTGTTGGACACAACGGTGCAGGAAAAACAACATTACTTAAATCAATTGCAGGTATTATTAACTTTGATTCTGGAGAAATTATAGTTGATAATTATTCGATTCAAAAAGATCCACTTGAGGTAAAGAAGATGATTGCCTATATTCCGGATAATCCAGATATATATGAATCATTAACGGGTATTCAATATCTTGAATTTATAGCAGATGTCTTTAAGATTGATGTTGTGATGAGAAAAAAAGAAATTGATCAATATGCAACACTCTTCGAGATTATTGATGTTCTTAATAATCCAATCTCATCCTATTCACATGGAATGAAGCAAAAGCTAGTGATTATATCCGCCTTGATTCATAAGCCTAAATTGATGCTATTAGATGAACCGTTTGTAGGGTTAGATCCAAAGGCAAGTTTTCAGCTTAAAGAAATATTTAAGAAAATGTGTGAAAATGGAACTGCAATATTCTTTTCAACCCACGTCCTAGAAGTTGTTGAAAAACTATGCAATAAAGTTGCTATTATTAAACAAGGAAAAATTGTCGCTCAGGGTAAAACTCAGGATATTATTTTAAATAAGTCGCTTGAAAATATATTTATGGAAATCGCAAGTGAATCATAATGTATAAAACTTTAGTCAAATTATATCTTAAGGAAAGTTTTTCTCTCAAGCGACTATTGGGATTTGATTTAAAGAAGTCCAAGGTGAAAGCGATATTGATTGGACTTGCTATTGTCTATTCATTGGTAGTATTTATTGGTGCGATTGGTTATATGTTTTTTGACCTAGGGGATATTTTAAAACAAATGGGTCAAACACATATACTACTCAGCTTTCTTACTATCTATTCACTCAGCTTATCTGTTATTATTGTTTTATTTAGAGCAAGTGGATCTATTTTCTATTATAAGGATTATGATATCACCGCGCCGCTTCCTATTCACTCACGAACTATTTTATGGGCTAAAATGACGGTACTGCTACTCATTCTATATGCATCAAGCTTCGTATTTACATTACCAATTGTTTTCTCATATTTCTACTGGAATGGTTTTTCAATCGTGGGATTTTTATTCTATCTCATTGGGTTTATATTTCTTCCTTTAGTTCCTGTACTTGTCATGTCGTTTATTTCGCTACTTATTGCGATGGTTACTGCACGATTTAGAAAATCAAAGATTATTAACATTATTCTGATGTTTGTTATCTTTATCGGTATCTTCATGATTTCATTTTCATTTAATGATGTTGAAACCAATCCACTCACAGGACAAATCAATCTATTCTCCGGAATATCTAGGGCATATCCACCCTTTGCTTGGTTTATGGATGCAGTTCACAATCATCATATTTTAAGCCTTATCTATTTAGTAGGATCTAATGGTATTCTCTTTTTCCTATTCATTCATTTTATTCATGGTTTTGTACAGAGAACCAATCAAAGAGGCATAAGAGCGAATATCAAGAAGAATGGAAAAGCAATAACCTATCAAGAACGTTCAATAGTTACCGCATTAGTTCAAAAGGAATTTAAGAAGTTTTTCAGCATTACACTCTATGCAGTCAATGCAGGATTAGGACCCGTGCTTTTGACAGTGCTTTCGATAGCTAGTTTATTTTACACACAACAAATTGAAGCATTCTTAGTTGAAATGGTTGGTGCTGGATTAGATGTTGAAATACTGATTATGGCATTGGTAGGATTTAGTGTAGCGATGACTTATACACCTGCAATTAGTCTTTCTCTTGAAGGTAAAAACTTCTGGATTATTAAGAGCTTACCTGTTAAAGCAGAAACAGTTATGCTTTCTAAGATCATTTTCAATTTACTACTCATTCTTCCGATAGCAATCATTAGTATTCTACTATTTGGATTTTCATTAAGAATCGGTGTTCTAAATCAGTTGATGCTCATTTTTCTAGTCATAACATTTGGAATTCTAATATCAGTCATAGATTCATCCATTAATTTATGGGTTCCAAAATTTGATTTTATAAACGAAGTAGAAGTTATTAAACAAAGTGCAGGAGCAATGCTTTCTATCTTTGGAGCATTTGGACTTATGGCACTCAATGGATTGTTCTATTACTTAGTCAGTCCACATCTAGAGCTTTCATTCATCATGCTATGGATGGTGATACTCAATGGGGTATTAGCAATACCATTCATCTACATTGTTAAAACAAAATCAGGCCCATTGTTCAACAAAATGAAGGCATAAAAAAGTGCACCTTAGCGATAATCGCTAAGGTGCTTATTTATTATAAATCGATGGTTTGATTAATTAAATACTCAGGTAGCTTTCGATGACTGATGATAATGCATGTCTTATCGGTAAGAGATTTAATGTTTTCAAATATCTTTTTCTCAGTCTCTGGATCCAGTGCAGAGGTTATTTCATCAAGCAGCATAATTGGTGCATTCTTTAGTAATGCACGAGCTATCGCTAGACGCTGAATTTGCCCCTCTGAGAGCCCTAGACCCTTTTCTCCAAGTCTAGTATCCAATTGATCTGGTAAGGCTTTTATATCCTCATAAAGACAGGATATTTTTAAGGCTTCTATCATTTTTTCATCACTTGATTTTTGGTATAATTCTAGGTTTTCCCTAATGGTTCCTGAAAGAATAAAGTTACCTTGAGGTACGTAGGAAAATAAATTTCTAGTTGACGCATCGCATAAAAATTTACTTCTTTTTAATGTGAAGAAAATGAATCCTTCAAGTGGTTGATATAGACCAAGAAATAGCTTAAACAGTGTTGTTTTACCCTTGCCGGACTCACCATGGATATGAACAAATTCGCCAAAGTTTATTTTAACATTTAATTTATTTATGACATTATTCGAGTCGTATTTAAAGGTCATTTTTTGGATGATTAACGTATCAAAATCAGTTTGTCTCTTTGTAATATTTGGTGTTTCCAACTCAAAGGAGTCAATCATCATTAAACGTTCTGCTGAAGCCATCATCGTGTAATATTTTGGCAGTAAATGTGAGAGTCCAGAGAACGGAGATTGAATGTGAGATACGAGTTGAATCAAAGCTGTGAGCGCACCGAAGGTTATGACACCTTCTTTGAGTCTATACGCACCAAAAATAATTGCGAAAGCATAGCCAAAACCAAAGAAAATATTCATGCCAGTTGAGGCAAATATAGAAAGCTTTTGTTTTCTACGTAAAGCCTTGAAATGTGCCTCTTGAAAAACAGATAATTTGCTCGACATTAATGACTCAGATTCAAAGGATTTGATCACTGAAATATTTTCTAGGCTCTCTTGCATAAAGGAACGAAGATCTCCTTCAGCATCCTGAAGATGATGATGTCTTTTTTTCATTTCTTTGCTGATTAGTCTACTACCCAATAATAAGAGAATTCCAAATCCAGCAAATAAAATAGCAAACATTGAATCCAGTAAAAAGAGTAATACGAAGGCACCTAAGAATCTTACGGTAAAGAAGATGAGCTTTGGGATTACATCGATTAAACCATCACTCACATTTTCAACATCACTGTTTAAGTAATTCATCATTTGACCAGAGTGTAGCTTCGATGTATCCTTAAGCTTTGACTTTAGTATCTTTTGGAAAAGACGATCCTTATAGCTGATATTGGTTTGACCTTGATAGTAGGTCTTTAAATAGGAGTTAACTCCCTGAGCGATGATTTGAATTAGGATTAATGAAGCTAAAATAATCGCACTGATTAAAAAGAGCTGGTTATTTAAATTGATTGCACTATCAATCGTTTCCTTTGAGAAGAACGCAAAAAGTATCGCTGTTAAACTTAAGACTAAGCTTAACGACGATAGAATTAAAATCGGATATTTTAAGTGCTTATTGTGTGTGCGTAACCAAGCGATTGTCAAGTTCTTTTTCATGTGATCCCTCATTGATTCTATTTTAACATGTTTTTTTAGATGAAGTTTCATTTATCTCGTGGTTAGAGAGTTTTTACCTATGCTATAATAGAGATATCATAAAAAACATGAGGATACAATGAAAAGAAAATATAATATTGCAGGAATAAAAATTGAACTCAATTATCATTATGATGAATTTCTTAAGGGTAATATTGAATCTTATTTGACGGATGAAAATGAGGTTTGTGACTACGAGATTCAAGTTTTTTTGCGTGATGAAATTAAAAAGCCTAAAGAAGAAACAATTTCTAAAATGAATCCCTATGTCATCATGAAGGATGACCACCGGGTTATATATGCACTAAACGCAAATGGTGATGTTAAGGAATTGATTACACACACAAATGATTATAGGCATACCAAAATTGAAATCAATCCAAGCCTTTTAAAAAATCCTGCGGAAGTAGAATATATTATGCTAGGTGTTACATTCTTAGAAATTGCGTTAAGATGTGGATTTCTACCTATACACGCTTCAGCTATATTATATAGAGATGAGGCTATCTTATTTTCTGCTCCCTCTCAAACAGGAAAATCAACACATGCAAAAATATGGATCAATACCTTTGAAGGTGTTGAGCTTTTGAATGATGATAAACCTTTATTAAAGCTAGAAAATAATCAGATTATGGTTTATAGTTCTCCATTCTCTGGTAAAACATCAATCAATCAAAATAGACACGCACCTTTAAAATCTATTATCTTTTTAAGACAAGGATTAACAAATTTGGTTTCAATCATGACTGATGAAGTTAAGATTGAGAATTTAATGAGAAATATATTAAGACCTGATCGCACAGATTTGTGGGATCAAGTCTTATCTAAAATATCTGTATTAATGAATGAGATACCTATTTATCAAATAGAAGCAACTATGGACAGTGAAGCAGCAATAGCAGTGCATGATATGATATATAAGGAGAATTTGAAATGATGTATCTAAAAAAGGTCTTATTTGTTATTTTACTAAGTATTGTTTTACTAGGTGCACCAATTTTGGGAAGATTAGGAGCGAATCTATTTGATTTTAGTAGATTAGATCCAGATGGTTCATTTTTATGGATTAGTGTCCACCACATCATTCAAGCAATAGTCATACTCATCTTAATATGGATAAGCAACAAATTATTTTCCATCAATTTTAATCTTGGGCTTGGAGATAAAGAAGTAGGAATTAAGTATTTGAAAAGATTTATGTTCTTTTTCATGATCTACACTGTCGGTGCATTTGGTTCTATGATTTTAATGGGTGGCTTTCAGCCATTCCAATATCCACTCACCGGATTAAACATTACAGGTTATCTTGGCTTTCAGCTATTACTTTCTGGACCATCAGAGGAGCTCATCTTTCGTGCATTCGCAATTACTATCTTCGCACTCTTGATAACAGATAAAAGATTGAACAAGCATATTAGCTATGCGAATTTGTTTGCAGCAATCATTTTCGGTCTCGCGCATGTCTATATTAGATTTAGTCCATTTGAGGTTAGTTATACGGTATTTCAAGTGGTATACGCAATGGTCTTAGGATATTTCTATGGGGATTGCTACGAAAAATCAAAGAGTGTGATTTATCCAATGATTATGCATAGCTTTACCAATGTGGTAATGATTGGTATTACTGTGATCCTATCATTTATCTTATAGTTAAAAAACTTGATTAGAGGAGTATGACAATGAAAATTAAAGAAGGATTTATTCTTAAAAATGTTTCAGGGAAAAATATAGTTGTTCCAGTTGGCGAGGAAGCGGTTAATTTTAACGGTCTAATCACCTTGAATTCAAGTGGAAAAATGCTTTTTGAAGCAATGCATAGAGATGTTGAAATGATTCAGCTTGTTCAATTAATGCTTGTGCATTATGATATCGATGAAGAAACTGCTAAGAATGATGTGAATGCGTTTGTAAATAAACTAAAGAGTAAAGGAATTATTGAGTGAAAAAGGAAGTCATCGCTACATCTGAATTAATGAATCTTGTTATAGATTCCATCAATAACAATCAAAAGGCAACCTTTAAGGTAACGGGTAGTAGCATGACCCCATTTTTTACTCATGGAAAAACATCAGTAACAATAAGAAAAAAGGAATTACCATATCAAAAATATGATGTGATCCTATTCAAATATAAGGAATCCTTTAAGCTACATAGAATCATTAAAATAAATGATGAAAAGATTGTTGCTAGAGGAGACGCCTTATTTGCTAAAGAAATGATTTCTACTTTTGATATCATCGGAGTAGTTGAATCCTTTGAGACCGATGGAACTATTACATTATCAGATGATAAAAGCTATTTAAAAAGAGTTAAAAGATATCTATTATTTAAACCAATCAGTTTAAGACTTAGGAGGTTCAAATGAAAGAAACCATCCAAGAACTATTTAGTGCAGTGAAATGCGCACTGAAGCAAGATAAGTATATAGAACCTATTCTTAATGAGAAAGCTTTTTATATTATGTCAATGGAAAATGGACTATCTGGTATCATTTATAGTGCCATAGATAAATATAGAGTATCTGAATTATTCCATAAAAGATTAGAAAGAAACTTCTATGATTATGTAGCTAGAGATATCAAACAAATAGAAGCGATTAATTACATTGATGGACTATTAAATGATAAGAAAATAGAGCATATATTTCTAAAGGGTAGTCGCTTGAAATCTATATATCCAGAGTCCTATATGAGAGCAATGGGTGATATTGACATATTAGTTCACGAAACAAAGATGAAAGAAGTTCATGAGCTATTTAAGAGTCAAGATATTATTTGTACATCTAGATCGAGGCAACATGATGTATTTGAAATGAAGAATAAGCTAGTGATTGAAATACACCCATTCTTATATAAAGACTTTAATCCTAAATATAAAGAATTATTTAGTGATGTATGGAAATATACAAAGCACATGAGTGATTCAAGGTATGAATTCACTCATGAGTTTGAAATCACCTATCTTTTATATCATTTAGCAAAGCATTTAGATTCAGGCGGAATTGGATTAAGAAGTGTATTGGATATTGGTATTTACTTATCTAGATTTGAAGCGACGATGGATGAAGAAGTGTTGATCAAATATTTAGAGAGTGCAGATATGAAGAGATTCTATCAAAGTATGGTTGATATCAATAGACAATGCTTTGGTTTAGCATTTCAAATGAATCTTAATAATGAATATTTTATGGATAGTGATACATTAAATGAAGTAGTCCAATACCTAGCAGTATCTGGTGTTCATGGTATAGGAAGAGATTTCAATGTCTTCCAATCAAGACTCGCTAGTGAAGAAATAAAAAATAGAAGTAAGATAGGTTTTATTTTTAGATTAATCTTTCCTGATTATGAATCGATGTGTGGAATGTATCCATACATCAGAAAAGCAAAAATACTCATTATTTTTGGATGGATATCAAGATGGTTTAAGCTATTATTTTTAAAGACTAAGTCTAGTTTTAAGAAGATTAAATCACTAAAAGTGAAAAAGGAAGATTTAGAAAAGAGTAAAGAGATTTTTTCAAAATTAGGATTGAAATGATGATGAAGTGCTTCATTTTGGAATGAAGTACTTTTTTTTCGTAAAAATTTAGCATATACGTAGTATAAAGTACAAAAAGGTTTTGAAAAACAACTAAACGATGTTAAAATAAAATCAAGTATTTGAAAATATTCACACGGAGGTTTTTTATGATGGAAAACAAAGCAACATATGTAAAACCCGAAGTAGAAATTATTGAATTTGTCTTTGAGGACAGCATTGCAAGTAGCGCTTTGCAAGGTGCATGGTTTAATGAGACCATTTGGGGGGATGAATAACATGAAAAAACTATTCACTCTTTTAATCACAGTCTTTTTATTAGGATTTGTGGCTAGCTCGTTGATCAGTGTAGAAGCAAGCACAAGTGTAAATTATACCGTAGATGGTATTTTTGACACAGGTGGCACATGGGATGGACTTTCTGGTACAGCTACTAGAGGAAACACTATCTCATTTGATATTTCAAGTAAACCAGCAGGCCATGATTTCGCATTTTGGATTATCAATGGTGTAGTTAGAAAAGATTTACTTCCTGGTCATGAATACGTATTTACTACTAAGAATACTTTGCAAATAGTATTTACTCCAACTGATAAATTTGCGGCTGTATTCATCGACAGTAATGGAGCATATTTAGGTGTTAAGTATACTACAGGTGGTGCTGTTGTTGATACAGGACTAGCAAACACACCTGCAGATAGACCTGGTTATGTCGTTAGTTCAACAACGAAATGGACTTCTATCTCTGGTTCAGCATCTATTGCTGATGTACAAGAAAACTCGGTTTTTGTGCTAACTTATGAAGCAGATGTTACCCCACTCAGCGATGTTACTGTTAATGTGACGAATGGGACAACCTCTATAGATAATCCTGTCACATTTAACTCGCTTGTTACAGTTACCGCTGATGCAGCACCAGCAGAACAAGTATTTGCTGGTTGGGAAGAAAACGGGATTGTTGTAAGCTACAACCCCTCATATCAATTTTCAGCTTTATATAATAGAACTTTAGTAGCAACGTATGCTGCGTCAGTGACGCCTCAACCAGTTGTAACAATGTCAAGTTCACTTTCTGCAAGAGAGGGATATCGTACTTATATTGGCCAATTTGAGTTACTAGAGTATGATCTTATTGAGTATGGATTTGTTTTTCATAAAACTTTATCAAGTGGAACACTAACCCTTGACACTACTAATGTCGTTGTTGCTCAAGCTAGCAATAGACAAAATGCTACAAATGAATATATTACCAGTTTTAATCCTTCAAAATACAACTTGATTAGAGCATATGTCATCTATAAGTTTGAAGACACTTTATATACAATTTATAGTGAGAATCAAAGTCAGGTATTTACGAATATTGAAACCTTTGATAATAGTAACATTGCAACTGGATCAACCTATACTACAAATTCGTTTATAGGCAATAACTCCATCACTTGGAATTATGTTCATGTTCAAAATGCTGAAAGTAATAACTATGCTATCGACGGTAAAGCACCAATATTAAGAAGAAGTGACAGCCCTTCTTCTAGTGTATATGCTACCATATCAGGAGGAATATCATCATTCTCATTTGACACAAGAAAAGCCTACACAGGTGATACACTTCGTCAGTTAACTGTAAATATAAAAAATTCAGGAACAAACGAAATTTTATACACTACAACATACTCAAACATTAATTATGGCAGTGGAGCCAGTTCTTTAATTGTCAATTTCTCCGAGTCAAATATTAATATAACTGGCACTGTCATATTCGAGATTATTGTTACAGGAGCTACAGGTAATAAACAGGTAACAGTTGACAATATTAGGTGGAATGGTTATTCGGAGTAACTAACCCCACTGAAGACACCACAGCCCCAGAAATAACACCTCTATTAGAGGTGTCTTCTTTCTCAGTAGGGGACCCAGAACCAACATTGGGCTGTACAGCAATCGATGACGTCGATGGACCTATTACATGCCAAACCTTTGGTACTATCGACACATCTACAGCTGGAAGTTATGTCGTTACATATTATGCAATCGATTCATCAGATAATGAAACAACAATTGCTATTACTTATACTGTAATTGATCCAGAAAATCCTGATAATGAAGTAGAACTAACTGCATATTATTCATCTGCAACTGGACTCACTGGAAATGATCTTCTTTTAAGTTTGCGTTCAATTATAAACACAGGATTAATTAGGGTCTCCTATGGTGATGCGAGATACATCTTAAATATAACCGATCAAGATCCTTTAAATTCAAATAATGTAATACTAGTTTACTTAGGAACTTCTGTATCTGGCACTTGGGATGTTGGAGTAACTTGGAATAGAGAACACGTATGGCCACAATCCTTAATGATGACAACCACACTCACTAATACATCTAAAAACATTGGATCTGACCTACACAATCTTAAACCAGCTAACCCATCCGAAAATTCAAGTAGGGGTAATAAATACTACGACTATTTTACAACTACAAGTTCTTATGCTCCTAGAGAAGAAGTTAGAGGAGATCTAGCTAGAATACTCTTTTACATGATTGTGATGTATGACTATCTTGAACTCATTAATACCACACCAACGTTATATAAGATGGCTATGTTAAATACATTATTGCAGTGGCATATTGATGATCCAGTGGATGATTTTGAAAGAAATAGGAACGATGTCATCTATGATTACCAAAAAAATAGGAACCCATTTATCGATTATCCCGATTTTGTTGAAAAGATTTTCGGACCAGTTCCATTATCAAATAATCAACAATTTTACATGCTTCAATATGATTCAAATTTAACATCAATACCGGTTAATTATGAAGTAGATTATAGTTCAATGAAGAAAAAAGAGGCAATGACATTATGAAAAAACTGTTAATCATATCCCTATTATTACTTACATTATCGGCTTGCAAAACAACAGAACCTTTTATCTTTTCTGACACTCATTTTAACTATTCTATTCACTCTGACTTTGATTTAGTCATTCAAGAATTGCCAGAAAGCATAGAGGTCACATCACTAAAAGTCAATGATATCAACTTAGATTTATCGAATGTTATTCATGATAAAAATGGACTTAAACTAAAATCATCATATATTAAATCCCTAAGTGTTGGGGAATATCTTTATAATGTTACTACATCACAAGGGAGCTTTGTTTTAAATCTAAATGTTATTGATACCACAAGACCTTATATGATATCAAAAAGTACTATTGAATCAGATTTTACTTCCAATCTCACTTTCACATTTGAGTTGTTTGGTGGGGAAATAAAATCAGTTTCAGGCAATAACATTAAAACAAGTGATTATTCAATTTCAGGGAACCAACTGACAATCAAAAAAGGATTTATTGAAAATGCACATAGCACCAATGAATCTATGGAATCCTTAATATTAGGATATACTCTTGAAGTTGGAACTCACACGGTTATTGGATATATATTTATCAGTAAGAAAGACAACTCATAAGTAAAGTCGTGATTAGTAAAATGCTAGTAGATAAGCAAAAACACTACTAGCTTTTTCTTTTTGTTGTAAGGTGAGTCAAAAGATAGTATAATTATACATAGGAAAAGAGGTAAAACAATCATGAAATTCAATGAATTTAAGTATGAAAGACCTGATGTTGAAAAGGCTAAAAAGGATTTAGAAAAAGAAATAGCTTTAATCAATTCAGGCCACGATTTACAAACCGAAATTAAAGCGATTGATAATCTTTTTGCAATTTTTGACAATTTAAACACGATGGGAACTTTGGTATCCATCCGTAATTCAGTAGATACTACGGATGAGTTCTACGAAAAGGAACAAGAATTCTTTGATGAAAACAGACCAGTGCTTCAACAGTTCGAGCAAGAGCTATTTATGAGAGCACTCGCTTCAAAGAATAGACCTGGACTAGAAGAAAAATATGGCAAGCTAATCTTCCTACGTGGAGAACTTGCTCAAAAGACTTTTAAACCAGAAATTATAGGTGATCTTCAAAAGGAAAACAAGCTAACGACTGAATACGGAAAGCTTATTGCATCCGCGAAGATTGAATTCCAAGGTGGAACCTATAACCTTTCTCAAATGGCTCCATTTATTCAAAATAAGGATAGAGAAACTAGACACCAAGCACAGCTCGCTGTCTCTAAGTTCTTCGCATCCAATGAAGAACAATTTGACCGTATCTATGATGACATGGTTAAAATTAGACATGACATCGCTAAAAAGCTTGGCTATGAAAACTTTGTTCAACTCGGATATGATCGCTTTGGCAGAACAGATTATAATTCAAAAGATGTAAAAACCTATAGAGATCAAATCTATAAGGATATCGTTCCTCTAGTCTCTGACCTTACAAAACGTAAGGCGAAAAGACTAGGAATTAAAGATCCAAAGTCCTACGATCTTCAACTATCATTTTTATCCGGTAACCCAACACCTAAGGGAGACCGTGCATGGCAGGTTGAAAGAGCGAAGAAGATGTATGATGAAATGTCAAAGGAAACTTCTGAATTCTTTAACTTTATGTTAGACCGTGAATTACTAGAACTTGATTCAAAACCAGGTAAACAAGCAGGTGGATATTGTACATATCTTCCAGATCATAAGGCACCATTTATATTTGCAAACTTCAATGGTACATCACACGATGTCGACGTATTAACCCATGAAGCAGGGCACGCTTTTCAGGTTTACCAATCCAGAGATTTAATTCCTGATTACCGTTGGCCAACCATGGAAGCTGCAGAAATTCACTCCATGAGTATGGAATTTCTAGCATGGCCATGGATTGATCAATTCTTCCTAGAAGACACTGCAAAATACAAATTTGATCATTTAGCAGGCGCAGTAACATTCCTTCCATATGGTGTATTAGTCGATGACTTCCAACACCATATTTATGAGAAGCCTGAAATGACTCCAGATGAGAGAAAAGAAACCTGGAGAAAGCTAGAGAAGAAGTATATGCCATTTAAGGACTATGGTGATGATGCTTTCTTAGATAAGGGAACATTCTGGTTTAGACAAGGACATATCTTCCACGCACCATTCTATTATATTGACTATACACTTGCGCAAGTCTGTGCATTCCAATATTGGATCAAGCATCAAGAAAATAGAAAAGCTGCATTAGATTCTTACCTTGCTTTATGTAAGCTTGGTGGATCAAAGAGCTTCCTAGGCTTAGTAGAATCAGCGAAATTAGAGAACCCATTTATTGACGGTACAGTATCTAAAATTGTGAAGCCAATTCGTGCTTACCTAGATTCTGTTGACGATTCAAAACTGTAAGATGAAGATTAGATATTTACAAGTAATTGTCCAATTTTTGATCGTTATCTCGTTTTTCTTCAACACCTTTAATTACCATGTAGGAACACTAGTTATTCCAATTACAGGATTTGAAGCGTTGGTAAAGAATGAATATTTCATTGTTGGAAATATCTTCATTTGGACGATACTCATTGGTTCATTCTATCATGCAGTAGTTCAGGTATTTCTCTTTATAAAGCCAAAGCTACAGGATAAACTGGATGACTCATTAACAGCTATCGTTACTATTCAACTTTTCTTTGGACTCTTCATTGTTACCTTCTTGGGAAGATATTTAGAGATCCTAGGGATTATTGTAATTGCACTTATAGTATTTGGAGCTTATTTAAGATACAAATATAAAAACTAAATAAAAAAAGGCTCCGTTAAGCGATTAACGGAACCTTTTACTTTTATAAGTATTTAATTTATGCTTTTTTACCCTTATCGGTTAGAAATTTGTAGATTGAATCGGCTACATTCATACCATCATAAACGGCCTTAGCAATTTGAAGCTTACCACCGATGATATCTCCTGCAGCAAATAATCCTTTAATATTGGTTTCGTAATTACTATCTACAACCAAATTATTTTTTTCAACAATGACACCAAGTTGACTTGCGAATTCTACACTGCTCGGTATACCTAAAGCGATAAATACACCCTCAACCGGATAGCTTTGATTTTTCGTTTCAATATGTGTAATCTTTTCTGTGCCCACGAATTTTGTAATCTTATCCTTAACCACAGGATTTTTCACTTCACATTCTAGCTCATGTCCATCCGTAAAGACTGTTAC
Source organism: Acholeplasmataceae bacterium UBA2284 (assembly GCA_002345705.1). Classification (GTDB taxonomy): domain Bacteria; phylum Bacillota_I; class Bacilli_A; order Acholeplasmatales; family Acholeplasmataceae; genus Peloplasma. The sequence goes on from DDWO01000012.1 coordinate 29,477, forward strand.
ATCTGGTGATAATCTATTTAGATATTCTAGCTCATGCTGCATATAAGCTCCACAGCCAACGATTGCTATTTTCTTTCTTCTATAAAAATAACCATCACAGGTTGCACACATTGAAATTCCTTTTCCTCTGTATTTAACAAAGCCTGATCTAGTCATTGTTTGTCTTGTCTTACCAGTGGTTAGAAGAACTGATTTTGCTTCATAGGTTTTACTTGCAGTGATGACTACAAAATGATTTTCTTCCATCTTTAATGAAATGACGGAATCTGTAACAACCTCAATCCCAAGATTTTTAGCTTGTTCGATTCCGTTACGAATTAATTCCTTACCTGGAATAGGCTTTGCCAATCCATAAAAGTTTTCAACCAAATCATCATAGCCTTCAAGTGCACCTAAATCTTTACCAATAACGAGCGGCTCAATGCCAGCTCTTTTTAAATAGATTGCTGCAGTTATACCTGCAGGTCCATATCCTATAATAATTACTTTTTTCATAGCTCTAATAATTTCTTTAATGTTTCCTTTGATTGAACACCAATTGTAGATTGATGAACCTTACCATTTTTAAATACGATTAATGTTGGAATACTCATGATTCCAAATTCATCAGCAATTTCATATTCTTCATCTACATCAAGCTTGCCAACCTTAGCATGACCTGACACATCTCCATCTAAATCTTCAAGTATTGGAGCGACTCTTTGGCATGGTCCACACCAAGATGCCCAAAACTCGACTAAGACAGGGACACTACTTTCTAAAACTTCTTTTTTAAAATTCTCAGTTGTAAAATTGATTACCATATTCTCCACCTCAATTAATTATCATACCTATTATAAATAAAATGTTAACAAAACGCCATCTTTTTAACTTATTATGTTTTGAATCCCTTAATCATTGATTATTTCTTTCACATTGCTAGGGCATTTGATTTATTCCTTAAATATCATCACCCTTCTTTTATATTAATATCATACATGATATAATGTTAAGGTACGAATTGTAGGTGAATTTGATGATTAAAGTAAGCAATTTAAGCTTTTCATATAACGCAAATGATGAAGCATTAAGAAATGTAAGTCTAGAGATACCCAAAGGTTCATGGGTATCTATTTTAGGTCATAACGGATCGGGTAAATCAACATTATCAAAGTGTCTCGTAGGTCTTTTATCTCCAACCCAAGGTGAGATAAAAATTGACGACATGCTGTTAAATGATCTAAACCTTCCAAAAATCAGAAGAATGATAGGTATTGTTTTTCAAAATCCTGATAATCAGTTTGTCGGTGTCACCGTCAAACATGATATCGCATTTGGTTTAGAGAATCAATGTTTACCACATGACGAAATGGCTAAAAAGATTAAGCATTATGCAGAGCTCGTCGGAATGACTGAATTTTTAGATAAAGAACCACACCAATTATCCGGTGGACAAAAACAAAGAGTTGCTATTGCTGGTGCTTTAGCAATGGAACAGGATATCCTTATTCTCGATGAAGCAACCTCCATGCTAGATCCTGAAGGTACTGAAGAAATTATCGGTCTAATCAAAAGACTGAACAAAGAATATGGAAAAACCATTATTACAATTACTCACGATTTATCGTTCGCTGCACAAAGTGATTACCTAATCGTCTTAAAGGATGGTCAAATCATTTTAGAGGGAACACCTAAAAAAGTATTTGCAGAAGAAGAACTTCTTAAATCCTCTCATCTAGAGCTTCCATTTGGACTCAGTCTTTACAATGAACTAAAAAAGGATGAGCAAGTCAATAAGAATGTACTGGAGGCACTATGGGCATTCAATTCAGAAATGTAAGCTATGCATATAAGGGCCTTAAGGTTAATTATGATGCAATTAAAAATATTGACTTAACCATTCAACCCAAAGGTGAATTTATAGCGATTGTAGGACAAACTGGTTCTGGCAAATCGACACTCGTTCAGCACACGAACGCTCTTTTACTGCCATCGAGTGGAGAACTAACAGTCTTCGGTCAAAACCTACCACCAAAGAAAAAGGAAAAGATTAACTTTTTAAGACAAAAAGTCGGTCTTGTTTTTCAGTTTCCAGAATATCAATTATTTGAGGAAACTATTTTAAAGGATATTATGTTTGGACCAAAGAACTTTAAGTCAACAGAAATTGAAGCGACTGAAAAAGCGAAGAGAGCAGCTTCAATCGTTGGTATTGATGAATCACTTTATGAGCAGTCCCCATTTAGAATTAGTGGCGGACAAATGAGAAGAGTCGCAGTTGCTGGAATACTTGCTATGGAGCCTGAAATTCTTGTTTTAGATGAACCAACCAGAGGACTTGATCCAAAGGGTAGAAGAGATTTAATGAAAATATTCCAAGGCATTCATGAGGATGAAGATAAAACGATTATTTTAATCTCACATGATATGGATCTTGTTTCTGAATATGCGAAGCGTGTGATTGTCTTAGATGAAGGCAAGATTGTCTTCGATGGGACAAAGGAGGAGCTCTTTGAGCATCCAAACTTCTTTGATTTCCATCTTGACCTTCCTACACCATTAAAGATTTTAAAGCATTTAGAGAAGAACCTAGGAATTCCATATATTCCAAAATATGATTTTAAGAGTTTACTTTCTTATTTAAAGGAGGTAGGCCATGAATAATATTACGATAGGTCAATATATACCAGGGAACTCTTGGCTACATAAATTAGACCCAAGAATTAAATTATTATCGTTAGTAATTTTATTAGTGGGTATATTCATTATTCCGATATCAGCCGATATCATTCCTATGATTACGATGGGTGGTATTTTTATCGCAGTGATGATTTTAACATCAACATCAGGTGTACCACTTAGAAAAGTAATCAATGGACTGCGTCCAATTGTATTTTTACTCACATTTACATTCTTTATCCAATTATTTTATGTCAATTCAGGAACGCTACTTGCATCCTATGAAATGTATATATCTGTAACAAGCGTTCTAGCAATTATCTTGTTTGTTTTCTTCTATAATTGGTCGAAAAAATATGTAAAAACTAGAATACTATATTTCTTCTTCGCAGTTTTAATGATTTTCTTTATTCAGCATATGCTACCTTATATCGGATTAACAAGCTACACATTAAATATTTATGATGAAGGCTTAATTCGTGCAGGATTTATCTTTATTCGTATTACTAACGTGATTATTCTTACCTCATTACTTACCTTTACAACAATGACTACCGATTTAAACTTCGGTATTGAATCCTTGCTTAAGCCCTTAAAGGTCGTTAAGGTCCCTGTTGATGTCATCGCGATGATGTTATCTTTAACCTTAAGATATATTCCTACACTACTTGGTGAAACAGAAAAGATCATGAAGGCACAAGCCTCTCGTGGTGTTGACTTCAAGGAATCGAAATTTAAGGATAAGGTCATTCAAATCATTTCCTTATTAATTCCAGTCTTTGTTATCTCCTTTAAGCGTGCTGAGGATTTAGGAAACGCGATGGAGGTTAGAGGATATGTGATTGGTGCGAAGCGCACCAAGATTGATCAATATCGAATTGGTTTCGCTGATATATTCTCATTAATTATGGTTGCAGTCTTTTTAGCAGGAATTATCTACATGCGAGGTCTCTAAGATGAGATATAAGGCAGTGGTTAGCTATGATGGTACCAATTACCAAGGATTTCAAAGTCAAACCAATGGCTTAGGCATTCAAGAAGTCATTGAAAAGGCATTTCGTCTAATGACCCAAACTGAAATCAAAATACATAGTGCAGGTAGAACCGATAAGGGAGTACACGCACTTGGTCAAGTCTTTCATTTTGATTCAAAAATTGATATTGAGCCAGAAACCTGGGTTAGAGGTGTCAATGATAGACTCCCTCTAGATATCAGAGTCAAAAAAGTAACACCAGTTAAACCAGACTTTCATGCAAGACATAGCGCAAAATCGAAAATCTATAAATATATCATCGCGAAAAAGCCTTCAACGGCATTTTCTAAAAATTATGAAGTTTATATTAAAAATATTGATATCGAAAAAATGGTTTCCGCTTTACCTCAATTGATAGGTACTCATGACTTCAAGGGCTTTTGTCAGCATGTAGAAGGCAAGCCAACAGTTAAAACCATTTATAAAGCAGAATTCAAGGAAACGAAAAAGCATTACATATTCCAATTTCATGGAAATAGCTTTTTAAAATATATGGTGCGATCCATCATGGGAACACTCATACAAATTGGTATCGGTAAAAAAGAGGTATCAGTGATTCAAGAAATACTTGAAACGCGTGATCGCCATCTTGCTGGTAAAACAGCAGAGGCAAGAGGCTTATTTTTAGTCAAAATCTACTATTAATTATGATATAATTTTAACAAAGGAGAGGTTAGTATGTTTATCACATTCGAAGGCGGAGAAGGCACAGGAAAAACCACACTCATTCAAAACGTCGCAGCCATTTTAAGAAAAAAACATCAAGTCGTTACATCTAGAGAACCTGGTGGAAGCATGATTGCAGAAGCAATCCGTGATATCATCTTAAACCCTAAGTATAAAGGAGTAACTCCTTATACAGAGGCTCTTTTGTTAGCTGCAGCTCGCGCTCAGCATTTAGATGAAGTCATTATTCCTGCACTGCATGATAAGAAAATCGTTTTATGTGATCGTTACATCGACTCATCACTAGCTTATCAAGCCTATGCTAGAAATTTAGGCTATAAGTTCGTCTTATCGATTAATCATTACGCGACCCTAAATATGCCAGATTTAACATTTTATATTGACCTAGATCCAGTGGTTGGAATATCAAGAATCGCGAATCGTGAAAAATATGATCGTCTAGATCAAGAAACCTTTGATTTCCACACAAAGGTTAGAGAAGGCTATCTAGAAATTGCTAACATGTATTCTTCAAGAATTATCGTTATCGATGGAAATCAAACCATAGAAGAAATAACAAATCAAATCGTTAAAAAGATTGAAGAAAAATTATGAAAAGAGCATACTATTTTTTTAAACAGACCATTTTAAAAAATAGGCTCGCGCACTTATATTTAATTAGCGGACCAAAGGGGAGCGGAAAATCTCAGCTAGTCGATGAGGTTTCCTATTTGATATTGAATCAAGGAAAGCCTGAATCACCGCATCTAAAGCTTCAAATCAAGGAACGCAAGGTATCTAACCTAATGGTCATTGAACCTGATGGTCTAACCATCAAGAAGGAACAAATCCTTTTACTACAAACGGAATTTTCTAAGACAGCACTTGTGAGTGGTCCTAGAATCTATGTCATAAAAAATATTGAGAAGATTGGTATTAATGCAGCAAACTCGCTTTTAAAATTTATGGAAGAGCCACTTAACCATAACGTTTATGGATTCCTTTTAACTGAAAATCTGGACGACGTGCTCCGCACGATTCAATCTAGAAGTCAAATCATTCATTTAAAGGGTATCGATGAGCACGATTTAGAAAATGAATTGATTCAGCTTGGCGTTGAAGAAAAGGTTGCTACTTTAGCACCTTATTTAACCAAAAACATTGATGAAGCGACATTACTTGCTGAAAACCCTAATTTTTTAGAGTTGATTCATTTTATTGAAGAAGTAGCTACACTTTGGACAAATAAGGATATTTCCTTCCCACTTTATTTTGCCAATAAATCCGGATTTTTAATCCAGGACAGAGATTTCTTCAAAAGCTTTTTAGAATTACTACTTTTATACTTTTTAGATCTTGTGCACTATAAGGCACATCAAGAAATAACTTATAAGTTTTTAAGAGATCAAATTATTTTACAAAGTGATCGGATGCAGGTTAAGGATATCAACGCAGTTATTGAAGCAGTTCAAGACGTGCTTGAAAAACAATCCTACTATATCAACCTAGATCTTGCATTAGACCATTTGATTTACACACTAGAGAAAAAGAGGTAACCATATGAACGTTGCTTTAGTTCAATTTAAAGAAGCCGGGAAGAAATATTATTTCTCCTATAACGGTTTAACATTAGAAAAAAAGGACCGCGTTGTCGTTGAAACATCACGCGGTATTGAAATAGGAACTGTCTATCTATTCAAGGATATCGAGGAAACAGATTTAACTGCAGAGTTAAAACCAATTATTCGTAAAGCTACTGAAGGAGACATCAAGGAAGATTTATATAATCAAACATTAGAGCCAGGTGTCTTAGAAAATGCGAAGCACCTAGCAATTCAAAATGAACTTGAAATTAAGGTTTTAGGTGCGGAATATACATTAGATCGTAAAAGACTATTAATCTATTTTGAATCTGAAAGTAGAGTCGATTTTAGAAATCTAGTTAGAGATTTATCAGAAATTTATCACACAAGAATTGAATTAAGACAAATAGGACCAAGAGATGCAGCGAAAATGATTGGTGGAATCGGACCATGTGGCTTGATTTTATGCTGCACAACATTTATTGGTGAGTTTGACACCGTTTCAATCAAAATGGCAAAAAACCAAAATATAGCATTGAACCCACAAAAGATTTCAGGTGTATGCGGTAAGCTATTATGCTGCATTAAATATGAAGATGACGTTTATACTGAATTAAAGAAGATTATGCCTGATATGAATGAATCTGTTCAAACCGAAAAAGGGACAGGTAATGTCATTGATTTAAACATTATCGCTCAAAAAATCAGAGTCAGATATCCTGATGGTGGCGGTATGGAATGGGTAGCCCTAAAGGATATTATTACAAAGGAAGCGTAAATGCTTAGAACATTACTTGGATCAAAATTAATGATAGAACAAAAGGGAAGACAGGCATTCAATTTGGATACCATTCTTTTGGCTGATTTCGTTAAGGTCCCAGCAAAAGCTAAGCTATTAATGGATTTTGGTACAGGAGCTGGTGCCTTAATACTCTATATGAGTGA
>DDWO01000012.1:36384-94062 GCA_002345705.1 Acholeplasmataceae bacterium UBA2284
AATATTAAATTAAACCATTTAGAATCTAAAGTTTCAGTTATTAACAAAGATGTTAGAAAACTAGATTTTAAGAATGTAGATTGCATCATCTCCAATCCTCCATTCTTTAAAATACATGAATCATCGAACGTCAATGAGAGTGAAGATGATCGTATAGCAAGACACGAGGTTATGCTAACCCTAGATGAGCTAATTCAATCGGTTGCTAAAGCATTAAAATTTGGTGGTCATTTTTACATGATTCACAGACCTGATCGCTTCGCTGAAATCGTTTCGGTCATGAATAAATATCAAATTGAAATTAAGCGTGTACGCTTCGTACACCCTTACCTAAATTCACAAGCAAATCATGTTTTAATTCAAGGTATTAAAAATGGACAGCCTGGAATGACTCTAGAAAGTCCACTCATTCTTTATGTCGAGAAGCATATCTTAACCAAGGAAATGGTTGATATATATGGAGGTAGGAAAAATGTTACTAAGCTTACTGAATAGAAAAGAAAAATTAAAATTCTTAGACTTAGCAATGCATATGGTATCAGTGGATGGGGAACCTACAGAAATCGAACAAAGACTACTCAATATGATGCTAGCTGAGGTTGGTGATGGAATTGTTTCAGAATATCATTTCTCTTTGAGTAAAGATATGCCTGAAACCATTAAATTCTTTGAAGAGTCGAATAAGACTGTGAAAAACATTGCGTACCTTAATTTATTAAAGGTTGCGATGTCAGATGATTTTTATAACACAGCAGAGCATTTCTATCTAGAAGACATACGCTCAAGATTTCAAATATCTGATACGAAGAAGGCTCAATTGATGCGTTTAGTTTTTACTGAAAGAGATTTAAGAGAACGTGCTAAGCGCGTTGTTACCCACTAATGCAAAAAAGCTTTAAGGAAGAAAAACCAACTTTATATGTGGTTTCAACTCCAATAGGGAATTTATCAGATATCACCTATAGAGCAGTCGAGATATTAAATTTTGTTGATTATATTCTAGCAGAAGACACAAGAACCTCAGGTGTTCTTTTAAACAGGTATCAGATTAAGAAACCAATGATAAGCTATCATGAGTTCAATAAGGAATCCCAAGAAAATAGAATCATCGATTTATTAAAGGAAGGAAAAAACTTCGCTTTAATCTCCGATGCTGGAACTCCTGGTATTAGTGATCCTGGATATGAAATCATTCAATCTGTAATCAAGGAAGGCTTCCATGTCGTCTCTATTCCTGGAGCGAGTGCAATTCTATCAGCTCTAGTTGTTTCTGGACTTGTGATTCAGCCCTTTACATTTATCGGATTTTTACCAAAGAAACAATCCGATATGAAAAGAACTCTAGAATCCTATAAAAACCGCAAGGAAACCTTAGTCATTTATGAATCTCCAATGCGTATTGAAAAGACTCTAAATTTCATTTACTCATTATATGGAGACCGAAAAATAACCTTATCTAGAGAGCTCACAAAGCAGTTTGAAACCATCATTAGAACTACACTTAAGGAAGCATTAACAATGGAGCATAACACCAAGGGTGAATATGTCTTAATTATTGAAGGAAATCTTCTAGATTCAACCGAATTTAATGATTCTATCTTCAATCACGTTCAACGCTTAATTCAATCTGGTCTATCAGAAAAGGACGCGATGAAGGAAGTCGCTATTCTTAGAAAGATTCCTAAAAGTGAAGTCTATAAGCATGTTAAAATTGATAAATAATTATACTTGATTTTTTAAACAATTATAATATAATAAGATTATCATAGGCAATGAGAAAAAGAGTAGCTTAGGTGATTGCGTTTTAGAGAGTTCGCGTTTGGTGCAAGCGAACCCATCACTAAGTGAATATGATTTTTGAGCCTTTCGATCGATATGTAGATCGAAACGTCATTCCGCGTTAAGGTGAAGAGTGCTAGAATTTATTCTAGAACTAAGGTGGTACCGCGATTATTGTCGTCCTTAGAGTTTTTTAAAGGACGACTTTTATATTTTTGGAGGGTAAAAACATGGAAAAGAAAACTTATTATTTAACAACAGCAATTGCATACGCATCCGCTATTCCGCACATCGGTAATGTTTACGAAGCGATTTTAGCAGATGCGATTGTCAGATTCAAAAGACTTCAGGGCTATGATGTCTTCTTTCAGACTGGAACAGATGAGCACGGACAAAAAATTGAAACGAAGGCAATTAATAATGAGCTTTCTCCTCAAACCTATGTTGATCATATCGCATCTGAAATTAAAAGAATTTATGATAAGGTTAATGTCTCCTACGATCAGTTTGTACGCACAACAGATGATAGACATATCAAATCCGTTCAAGCAATCTTTAAAAAACTATATGACCAAGGCGATATTTACTTAGGTGAATATGAGGGCTGGTATTCAATTGCAGAAGAAGCATTTATTCTTGAAAAGGATATCGTTGATGGAAAAGCACCAAATGGTGATATTCCTGTTTGGACAAAGGAAGCAGCTTATTTCTTAAAGCTATCAAAATATCAGGAAAGATTATTAAAGCATATTGAGGATCATCCTGAATTTATTGAGCCAGAGTCCAGAAGAAATGAAATGATTCAAAACTTTCTCAAGGAACCACTTCCTGATCTTTCAGTTTCTAGAACATCATTCAAATGGGGTATTCCTGTCGAATTCGATAAGGGGCATATCGTTTACGTTTGGATTGATGCGTTATCCAACTATATCACTGGATTAGATTATCATCCAGATCAACCAGTATCTCAAGAATTCAAGAAATACTGGCCAGCAGATGTTCATCTGATTGGTAAAGATATTTTAAGATTCCATACCATTTACTGGCCAATTATCCTAATGGCTTTAGGATTAGAGCTACCAAAACAAGTCTTTGGTCATCCATGGGTTTTAGTCAATAAGAGTAAGATGAGTAAATCAGTAGGTAACACACTTTATACTGATGATTTAGTCAGATATTTTGGTGTGGATACCGTGCGTTACTACGTACTTCATGAAATTCCATTTGCACAGGATGGAAATATTACCTTTGAGCTTTTAATTGAAAGAAACAATTCTGATTTGGCAAATACAATAGGTAATCTTGTCAACCGTACGATTGGTATGGCACATAAATACCGCGAAGGTATCGTAAAAAGAGTGATTTTAGATGAACCATTTGAATTAAGTCTATCTGAAAAGTCCTTAGAGGCTCTACCAAGAATGGTAGCCTTTATGGATGAATTAAAGGTATCTGATGCACTAGAAGAGGTTGTTAAGCTTGCAAGACACGCAAACAAGTATATTGATGTCTCAGAGCCATGGGCATTATTTAAGAACCCAGAAAAACAAGAAGTTTTAGATCACGTTTTATATCATTTATTAGAGACAATTCGCTTCGTTGCAGTTTTACTTCAACCATACATCCCAGAAACATCTAAACGTATTGCTAATCAAATCGGTATTACTGATTTAAGTTTTGAGTCTTTATCAAGCTTTGGCCAATATGAGGCTCAAACACTAGGTAAGGCAGAAGTTTTATTTGAACGCTATGATCAAGTGAAAAAACTTGAAGAAATATTAAAGGACAGAGATGAATAAGTTATCCACATTTTTTAAATCAGAAAGCTATAAAAGAAAAATAAAACCAGAAATGGAACGACTCCTTGCAGTCGTCGTCTTTACTATAATCTATGGTATTGGGGTCGCCTGGTTTCTTGAAGCCTCCATGGTTCCACTTTACACAGGTGGTGTACCAGGATTAGCACAGCTAGTTAGAGATGCTGCATTTGTATGGTTTGGTGTGGATTTAGGTCCTAATTTCTTAGGCTTATTCGTTATTATCGCGAATATTCCAGTATTACTCGTTGGATGGTTTGGTGTTTCACACAGATTTACAATACACTCCATCATTTCTGTTTTACTTCAAGCATTTATCCTAAGCTGGCTACCCATTGTCAATATGGGACTTGTAGGACCTGAGCATGCTTTAGCTGCTGCAGTTCTAGGAGGGCTCCTCATTGGTATTGGTGGAGGTGGGGCTTTAAGATATGGCACATCAACTGGTGGCTTAGATATTCTCGCTCAATATTTCTCATTTAAAAAGGGGAAATCAGTTGGCTTTATTTCAATGCTAATGAATGTTGGTATAGCTATCCTAGGTGGTCTAATTGTCGGTGGTAAGATTGGTCCGGGTGGACAAGTTGTTACTGGTGGTGTGATTGCGTCCTATACAATTATTCGAATTATCATATCAACCATTATGACCGATAAGATGCACACTGCGTATCACTTCCTATCTGTCGATATCATTACGATGCATCCTCAAGAACTTGTAGATCAAATTCTTCATAAGGTTTACCGTGGCGTTACTTTAATGAAGGTTGAAGGCGCATATTCACATCATGAAAAAACATTAATTTATGTCGTGATATCATCCTATGAGCTTCATACATTAGTTGGGCTTGTTCGCATGGTAGATCCGCAGGCATTTATAGTAACAAAACCAGTCAAGCAAGTCTTTGGAAACTTTAAGAGAAAGACGATTGCTTAAATAAATTTAAGACTTTTTATAGATAGGGTGATTTCCCAAATTGCATAATTTGGGTCAATCCCCTATTTTTTTACGTCAAAATCATATAGAATGAATATGTTAAGTAATTTTTGGAGGGCATATGATTTATACATTAACCATCAATCCATCGGTCGATTATAAAATTAAAATCGATGAATTCAGTCTTGGCCAATTGAATCGATTTGAAGAGCATTTATTTGTTGCCGGTGGAAAGGGCATCAATTGTTCGATTGTTCTAAAAAATCTTGGTATAGAAAATAAAGCAGTCGCTTTTTTAGGTGGATTTACCGGTGCATATATAAAAAAGGAGCTCGAGAAGAAGGATATCGATTTAATCTCAATACCTATAGAATCTGAAACGAGAATGAATGTCAAGGTGAAGACAAAGACTGAAGAAACAGAAATCAATCATCAGGGACCAAAAATCGATACCAAGGATTTTGATCAATTGCTTGATATCATTTCAAGCATAAAGCACCATGATTTATTAATCATTGGTGGTTCAAGCCTAGATTCGATTCCAAATGCATATCAAAAAATTGGAGAGCTATCCATAAAAAATCAATTTATGCTTATTATGGATACTCCAGGAAGATATATCAAGGAATATATAAAATTTAACCCCTTACTTATTAAGCCGAATTTACAAGAGCTTGAAGAGTACTTTGAAACGAAAATTAAAAATATAGATGAAATCATCTTCTATGGCAAGAAAATGATTGGGCAAGGAGCCCGTAATCTTATCATTTCATTGGGTAGCGAAGGGTCATTATATCTAAATAAAGATAAGGTTTACCAAGCACTTCCAATCGATGGAGAAATACTTTCAACAACTGGAGCAGGAGATTCAATGGTCGCTGGATTCACCTATCAATACGGACTTGACCAAAACCTTCCTATGGCCTATAAAATGGCGGTTGCAGCAAGTGCAGCAACCGTATTCGAACAAACACTCGCAACCAAGGAAAACACCTTTAAATACCTAGAAAAAGTAATTATTAAGGAGATTTTATGCTAACAATTAATGAACTAACCAATCTATCCTTGATTCATATGGATCTAAAATCAGTTACTAAGGATGGCGTACTATTCGAGCTTGCAAATTATTTAGCAAATGAAAAAAGAGTATCTGATACAAAGTTATTTTTAAATGATGTTTATGAAAGAGAAGAAATTGTTTCAACAGGCATTGGTATGAAAATAGCTATACCTCATGCAAAATCGAAGCACGTTCTTATCCCTTCAGTCATTTTTGGTAAAAGTGAAAATGGAATTGAATTTGATTCCCTAGATAATAAGCCTGCACATTTGTTTTTTATGATTGCGATGCCAGAGGATAGCGCAAATCAACATTTAAAGGTACTCGCTTTATTATCAAGAAAATTAATGCATGAATCCTTTAGAGAATCACTTATGCAAGCAAAATCAAAAGAAGAAGTTTTAGCACTTCTATATACAATGGAGTAAAATATGAAAAAAATAGTTGCAGTGACTGCATGTCCTACAGGTATCGCGCATACCTATATGGCTGCAGAGGTTTTAGAATCTGAAGGAAAAAAATTAGGAGTTGAAGTTATCGTTGAAACCAATGGATCCATTGGCGTTGAAAATAGACTTCAATCTAAGGATATCAAGGAAAGTATCGCAGTTATTATAGCTACTGATATCAGAGTTGAAAAGGCTAGATTTTCAGGAAAACCCCTAAAAGAAGTTACGATTACCTATGGTATTCATCATGCAAGAGAACTTATCGAACAAGCACTTCAGGGAAGCTTTAAAATATATAATCCAGAAGAATAGAAAGTAGTTGATTATTATGGATAGAACCAAGCTATATAAACATTTAATGAATGGTTTTTCATTTATGATTCCTTTTGTAGTTGCAGGAGGTATATTTTTAGCATTATCCTCTCTTGCCCTATTTGAACCCATCACGCTATGGATGGAAGAAACAGGAACTGTTACCTTCCAATATATACTACCTATATTAGCAGGCTACATTGCCTACTCAATTGCAGATAGACCCGGCATACTTCCAGGATTCATTGCAGGAGCACTGGCCTTAAATGGTGATTCAGGCTTCATAGGAGCGATTTTAGGAGGGTTTGCTGCTGGGTATTCAGTTGAACTCATCAAGATTTTAACAAAGAAAATACCAAGATCAATGATTAGCATGAAAACCATATTAATCCTTCCTATCTTTGGTTTACTTTTCGCATCACTATCCATGCTCTTAATCAATTTCTTGTTTTCTCCATTGAGCATTTATCTAGAAACACAAATTGTTGAACTGAATGGAATACCTTTAATTATCGTTGCTATTATCGCTGGCGCACTCATGGCATTTGACCTAGGTGGACCAGTCAATAAGATTGTTTATCTAGTTGGTGTGATTGCTATCTTTCATGCACATTCCTCTATCTTAATGGCATCCATTATGGCTGCTGGAATGACTCCACCCTTAGGAGTTGCACTTTCAACAGTCCTATTTAAAAATATTTATACGGAAGAAGAAAGAAAAATGGGGAAATCCAATTGGATTACCGGTGCATCCTTCATCACTGAAGGCGCAATCCCGTTTGCTAAGAAAAATCCTAAGGTCATGCGTCCCGCATTAATTATTGGAAGTGTCTTAGCAGCTCTTATAGTAGCAATCATTGGAGTTTCAGTTCCCGCTCCACATGGTGGAATATTTGTTGTTTTCCTTATGACGAACTGGTGGGGATTTTTAGTTGCAATTGCTGCAGGAACAATAGCATCAGCATTATATATTGGGATATTTACTAAGGAAATTGATGAATTTGATCAGCCGTAATTTGAATATCAAAGCACTGAATTGATGAGGAATACGTTTTCCTCATTTTTTTGTTAAAAAGACCTTTACATTACAAACTTTTTTTTGTTATAATGATGGAGTATTCAATGTATCGTATAATCGACCTGATGTGGAGGTCAAGTTTCTACCGCGTTTCCGTAAAATTCGCGACTACGATATGAAAGCAACCTTTTTATTTGTTTTCATATGTAGAAACCGCTATTAATTTCGTGGTTTTTTTATTTTTTTTAAAAAAATACATGTGAATACAAAACAAAAAAAGGAGAAATGAAAAAGTGGAAAGAATTAAAAAGTTTTTTCAGATTGAAGAGCGTGGAAGCTCAGTTAGAATTGAATTAATAGGTGGTTTAACAACATTCTTAACAATGGCCTATATTCTATTCGTAAACCCTAGCTTAATGGGTGGATTTGGTGCGATTCCTACACTAAACATGGGTGCAGTATTCTTAGCAACTGCTCTTGCTGCTGGTCTAGGTACAATTGCAATGGGTTTATTTGCGAAGCTACCAATTGCTTTAGCTCCAGGTATGGGATTGAATGCATTCTTCTCATTCACTGTAGTTCTAACATTAGGTTTTAGTTGGGAAGAAGCGTTAGCAGCAGTTCTTATTTCTGGTATTTTATACCTAATCGTTACTTTAACTGGTTTCAGAGCTAAAGTCGTTGCTGCAATTCCTCAATCCTTAAAGTATGCGATTGGTTCAGGTATTGGTTTCTTTATCGCTTATATTGGATTAGTTAATGTTGGTATCATCGTGAATAACGGTGGAACAAACACTTCAATTGGTGATCTATCCAATCCAGTAGCTCTACTTGCATTATTCGGAATTTTCTTAACTATGATTTTATTAGCCTTCAAGGTTAGAGCAGCAGTATTCTTTGGTCTAATCGGAACAGCTGTCGTTGGCTTAATTATGGGCTTCCTTGGCGTAGCGAATATGCCAGCATTACCTACATTTGGTGGTGCATTACCATCACTTACTCCTACACTTGGTGCAGCATTCGGTGCTATCGGTGGTATTCTATCTTCTCCAGCTGGTTGGTTTGCAATCTTTGCATTCTTATTTGTTGACTTCTTTGACACAAGCGGAACTTTAATGGCTGTTACTGGTCAAATGGAAAATGTTTCTGAAGAAGAACTTCAAAAGGCTAATATCGTTGACTCTTCAGCTACAGTCGTTGGTGCTGTACTTGGTACTTCAACAGTTACATCTTATATTGAATCATTATCAGGCGTTGGTGCTGGTGCTAGAACTGGTTTAGCTTCTGTAGTTACTGGTGTTTTATTCATCTTATCAATCTTCTTAGCTCCATTCCTTTCCTTAATCACTTCAGGTGTTACTGCAGCAGCTATGGTTATTGTTGGTACAATGATGGCAGCTTCAATCGGTAAGATCGAATGGGATAAATGGCCAATTGCGATTTCAAGCTTTATGACTATTCTTGTTATGATCCTTTCCTACTCAATTTCTGATGGTATTGGATTTGGATTCTTAACATATGTTGTTGTTATGCTTGCAAGCAAGAAGGGTAAGGAAGTTAGTCCACTTCTATACGGAGTAAGCATTCTATTCGTTTTATACCTAGTATTCTTAAACGTATTTTCTATCTAAAACATAAACTAGAAATATAATTAATCAAAAAGGCATACCGCGGTATGCCTTTTCTTTTTTCTCTATTCTAAATGATTTTTATTCTTCTGTTGGTCCGACTTTTTCTAACAGTGTAATGATTGCATTTAATAAGATACCTGCGATCATTGCTAAGCTCATACCTGATAATGTAGTCGTAGTTGTTACATTCAGTAATGCACCACCTAAACCGATAACTAACATAGTCGATACGATAATTAAATTCTTCATCTTGCTTAAGTCTGTCTTATCCTTAATTAATACCTTAACACCGTTCGCTGCGATTAGCCCGTATAATACAATGGTCATACCGCCGATAACTGCCCAAGGAATACTGTTAATGAATGCTTGAATCCATCCGAAAAATCCTAGAAGGATTGCGAATACTGCTGCTAAGCCTGTAACCCAAACCGATCCAACTTTAGTGATTGCGATAACGCCTGTGTTTTCACCATATGTTGTATTTGCTGGTCCACCGATAGCTGCTGATACGAATGTCGCAATACCATCACCAAGTAAAGTCTTGTGAAGTCCTGGATCTTTTATGAAATCATTTCCTGTGATTTCTCCAAGCACTACGTGGTCACCAATATGCTCTGCTATTGTTACAAATGCAAGTGGAGCAAACATTAATACTGCACTGAAATCTACTGCATATGTTCCAATGAAACTGAAGTTTGGAAATTGGAAGAATCTATATCCATTAAATACTGTTGTTAAATCTACAAGCCCTACCAAAACTGCTGCGATATAACCTACGAAGATTGCTACTAGGAAAGGAACAATTCTTAGGAATCCTTTAGCTTTAATCGAAAGTATAACAACTGTGATGAATGTGATGAAGGCAACCAGTGGTTCTTTATATGATGTTGCACCGTTAAATCCTGCACTACCAATTGCTACTGGAGCAAGAGATAGACCGATAATGATGATCATTGGTCCGATAACGACTGGTGGAAGAAGCTTCTTTAACCAACCACTACCTACAAATCCAATGATGACAGCAATCAACACGTAGATTAACCCTACAACCATTAATCCAACATAAGCAGTTCCAGGTCCCCCTGCAGATAAGATTGCTGCTGATATTGTTGTAATGTAGGCGAAGCTACTACCTAAATAAACTGGAACCTTTGCTTTGGTACAGAAAATGTAAATCAGTGTACCAATACCACTTGCTACCAATGCCACCCCTACATCTAGACCAGTTAATAAAGGAACTAATACGGTTGCACCAAACATTGCAAAGACATGCTGCAATGACAGAACAATCCAACTGCCAATGCTTTTTGGCTTTTCATTAATGCCAACAATTAAACCATTACCATTCATTTTTGTTTCTCCTTATTTAGTTTTGTAAGGCCTTTAACAAAAAAGACACCAGTGGTGTCCTTTAAATGTCTAGGTATAATGATGATGATACCTTGCTATGCTCACGGGCACAACTTAAAGGACCTTTACTGCAACTAGTATATCATGAATATTTAAAAAATCAACCCTAAAATCTGTAAAAAAATGTTATCATATTTATGGTGATGAAAATGAAAGAAATTATGAATGCAGAACAACTCTCAAGAACATTAAAACGAATGACACATGAAATTATTGAACGCAATCAAACCTTAAGTGACATTGTTTTTGTTGGAATTATGAAAAAGGGTTTTCCAATTGCACAAATATTAAATGAGAATCTAAAAAGATTTGCTGATGTTGAAGCAGAAATTTATCCTATAGATATACACGCGTATAGAGATGATTTAGAAAACAAGGTCACTCCAAGAGATCAAAAAATTAATATTCAAGATAAGAACGTTATTTTAGTGGATGATGTTCTTTATACAGGCAGATCAGTTAGAGCTGCTATGGACGCGCTATCTGATCATGGTAGACCTAAGCAAATTCAGCTTGCTATCGTTATTGATAGAGGGCATCGTGAGCTTCCAATTCGTGCAGATTATATTGGTAAGAATATACCAACCAGTAAAAACGAAAAGGTTGTTGTTGATATGAATGAATCTAAGGTATATATCGAAGATATAAAATAAGAGCGAATCACTTTGATTCGCTCGTTTTGTAAGGTCTTAACGTTTTATTGATATGCTTTCTAATCAGTAATGAGATGAATGTTGCCACGAATGCAAGAAGCATTACCCAATTTAAAAAGTTTGCTGAGCTATTCGTATCTAAAATATTACCATTTCTCATATAAGAATATTCAAAAATAAAAAAATGATTTTTGAAGATCATATCAGGTATAAAATTAAGTGTTACTGCAAATAAAACATTGTACACCAAGGTAAAAACAAAAATTAAAATCATTGTTAAATATAAAGGTTTTGTGTCTTTCATTGAGTCCCCCAGGAATCTTATTTATCATAATCATTATACTTAGAATTTCTTACAAATTTCTTTCAAAAACACTTCAAAAACGGTATAAAAATTAATCAAAAAATGGGTTATCAGAACTTGATATATAGTCCTAACAGATAGCAAAAATTCATTTCAATTTCATACACAAAAATGTTGACAATTCCAATCTATTATAGTATTATTACATAGGTACGTATTATTTTATTCCACTTTTTAAGCCCTTATTTTAAAAAATAAGACAAATAAGGAGAAACATCGAAATGAAAACATTTATGGCAAACGCTTCAACCATTACAAGAAAATGGTATGTAGTAGACGCAGAAAACAAGACTTTAGGTCGCTTAGCAACTGAAGTCGCAACTGTATTAAAAGGAAAGCATAAACCAACCTACACTCCTCATGTAGACAATGGAGATTATGTGATCGTAGTCAATGCAGAAAAAATTCATCTAACTGGCAAGAAATGGGACAAGAAAAAATACTATAGCCATTCAGGGTATAGTGGTGGTCTCAAGGAAACAGTAGCTAAAGACGTTATGGCTAAATTTCCAACACGCATGGTTGAAAAAGCAATTGTAGGTATGTTACCACATACTACTTTAGGTCGTCAAATGGCAAATAAACTATTTGTTTATGAAGGACCAGAGCATAAGCATATTGCACAACAACCAGAGAAATTGGAGGTATAGAACATGGCAAAAGAAAAAGTACAATATTTAGGGACAGGTCGTCGTAAGAGTTCTGTTGCTAGAGTTATCCTTACCAATGGTAAAGGTGCATTCATCGTGAATGGCCGCGCTTTTGATGAGTATATTCCTTCAGCAGCAACACGTTTAGACGTTGTTCAACCATTAGCTTTAACAGAAAGCGAAGGGAAATATGATATTTCCGTTAACGTATACGGTGGTGGATTAACAGGACAAGCAGGAGCAATCCGTTTAGGAATTACTCGCGCTTTAATGGAAATCAACCCAGAACTTAGAGCAATCTTAAAACCAGCTGGTCTTGTAACAAGAGACCCACGTTCTAAAGAACGTAAAAAGTATGGACTTAAGAAAGCTAGAAAAGCTTCTCAATTCTCAAAACGTTAATTCATTGGGACCTATATGGTCCCTTTCTTTTTTACTTTTGGTGTTATAATGTAATTAAACCAATATAGGGGTCATCATATGAAGTTGAATTACAGAAATACATTTTATGTCGGTTTAATCTTTTTCATCATTTCTATGTTTTGGCAAACATATGATATGCTCATTGCAAGAACTTTAATTGACAAGTATGGCTTGAACCAAACCTGGTCAGGTATTGTCATGGCAATGGACAACGTAATGGCGGTCATTCTTTTACCGCTTTTTGGTGCATTATCTGATAAAAGTAATTCAAAAAAAGGAAGAAGAACTCCCTATATTATTGTAGGTACTGTTTTATCAGCCTTCGCCTTTATGGCGTTATCCTATACCGATTATGTTCAAACCTTAAAGATTAAGGAAACAGATTTAATTACCTATCATTATGATGTAGCATTTGATTCCGAGATCGATGCGAGCGAGAGAAACCATTGGTATATCGTTATTGACCATATGGAAGAAGAAAGAATATCAGCATATCAAAATGGATTGATCAGTGGTAAAAAGCTAAATGATTGGCGCGTAACCATAGAAGAACCAATGACAGAGATATTAGATAACAATGGAGTTGTATTAACAACTAGAGATTTATCCATTGTTAAGGACTTATATTATAGATATTTAAGTGAAAGAGCATGGGAAATTACAGCGAGTGATCCAACCAATCTAATTATTTTCGCATCCATTTTATTCGTCGCTTTAGTGTCCATGGCTATTTTTAGATCACCTGCGGTTGCGTTAATGCCAGATACAACAATTAAGCCACTTCGAAGTAAAGCGAATGCTATCATCACCCTGATGGGTGCTGTTGGAGGAATTTTCGCAGTCTACATCATTATGCTTTCAGGACTCAACAGGCATACCTATGATTACCATGGCATGGTTTATATTATCATCGGCATTATCATGCTTTTCACCTTAGGTATATTTTTGTGGAAGGTTAAAGAACCAAAGCTTGTTGAACAAAAAAGAGAACTCGATAAAAAATTAGGTCTTCAACCTGATGAGACCACAGTTAGAAATAAAAAAACATTAGCGAAATTAACCGTTAAAAGAAGAGCTTCACTTTACGTGCTGCTAGGATCTGTTTTCCTACTCTTTGCAGGATATAATGCGGTCATGTCAAAGCTTGCTGATTATCTTCCAAAGGTATTAAATTTAAATCTTTTTGATTATCAATTTATTATTGCACAAGCACTTGTTATTTCTCTAATTCTTCCAATTGGTTTACTATCGATGGCAATTGGTCGTAAAAAAACGATATTAATCGGGATGATCATGCTCATTATCGCCCTTGGAAATGTCTTTTTCTTAAAGGAAAACCAACCCTGGTTAACTGCAATTATTATTGCAGGAGCAGGTACTGGATGGATCATGATTTCAATTAATACCTACGTCATGGTTGTTGAACTATCTAAGGGTTATGATGTTGGTAGATATACAGGCTATTATTATGCAGCATCAATGACTGCACAGATATTCACCCCAATTTTCTCAGGTATTTTAATGGACAAATTTGGTCGCTTAATTCTATTCCCATACGCAACCTTCTTTATTATGCTTGCTATGATTACTATGTTTTTCGTAAATAGAGGGGAAGCTGTAAAGGTTAAAAAACTAGTGATAACCCCAGATGATGAGGAGTTGATTGAATGAAAATATTAGTAATAGGTTATTCTAGCTCGGGTAAATCGACATTTTCAAAAAGAATTGGTAATGTATATAACATACCTGTTCTTCATATTGATAAAATATTTTTCGCACCCAATTGGGTTGAAAGAGAAAAAAGTCTAGTCGAAAAAGAAATTAGAACATTTATGAAAAATGAATCATGGATTATTGATGGTTTATATAGAAATCATGCGAAGGAAAGATTTGAGCTTGCAGAGCAAATCTTTATTTTCGATTTTAATCGTTTCAAATGCCTTTATGGAGCAATCGTAAGAAGAGTAAAATTTCATAATCAAATTCGTGATTCCATCGCGGATGGTTGTAAGGAAAGATTAAACTTTAGCTTTATATGGTGGATACTATTCGGTGGACGTAAAAAAGAGTCTAAAAATCTATTAAAAAGCATTAAAACAACCTATGAAAAAAAGGTTATTGTCTTTAAGACAAGAAAACAAGCAAGCCAATACTTAAAAAAAATAGGATATACTGGTTCACTCAAATATGAATAAATTCATATAATCATTGTGAAAAGACTAGTTCTATCGTATAATATAAATTGCACGTAAGGATGTGTTTATACATGAGCAAAGTACGCGTAAGATACGCACCAAGTCCAACAGGGCAACTACATATAGGAAATGCACGCAGTGCATTATTTAATTATTTATTCGCACGTCACTTCGGTGGCGATTTTATTGTACGCATTGAGGATACTGACGTTGCTAGAAATGTTGTTGGCGGTGAAGAGTCACAGCTTGCAAATCTATCATGGTTAGGCTTGGATTGGAATGAATCACCAGATAAGGGTGGTAAATATGGTCCATATCGTCAATTGGAAAGACTTGAAACCTATCAACAATACGCAAACGAACTTCTAGAAAAGGGACTTGCATATAAGGAATATAGAGAAGATGGCAAGAAATATGCGATCCGCTTTAAGGTTCCTCAGGATGTTGATTATGTATTTAAGGATATTGTCCGCGGAGAGCTCAAATTCAACAGTAAAGATGTTGAAGATTGGATTTTAATGAAGGACAATGGAATTCCTACCTATAACTTCGCAGTTGTTATTGATGATCACTTAATGGAAATCACTCACGTACTACGTGGTGAAGAGCATATTACAAATACTCCAAAGCAAATCATGGTTTATCAAGCATTTGGCTGGGAAACTCCAGAGTTTGGGCATATGACAATTATTGTCAATGAACAAAAGAAGAAGCTTTCCAAAAGAGATAAAAACGTGATTCAATTTATTGCCGAGTATAAGGATATGGGATATCTTCCTGAAGCGATGTTTAATTTTATTTCACTACTTGGTTGGTCTCCAACAGATAATCAAGAAATATTGTCTCAAGCAGAAATTATTAAATCATTTGATCCAGCAAGACTATCTAAGGCACCAGCAATGTTTGATAAAGACAAGCTAGCCTATGTCAACTCAAAATATATTAAGGCAATGTCAGTGGATGCACTTTCTGAATTAGCAAAGCCATTTTTAGAAAAAGCGAACATTCAAATACATTCTGAGGTATGGTTAAAGCTACTTGTTGGAATATTCCATGACAGAATGTCATTTGTCGGTCAAATCGTTGACCTTTATCATGCATTCTTCCATGACACATTTGAATTATCAGAGGAAGCATTCCAGTTTTTAGTTGAAAACAACAGTTATCAAATTTTAGAAGTGTTCTATAATCACCTAAAGTCAAGCGATTTTACATCAGAGTCGATAGAACCTTTAATTAAGCAAACAGGTATAGACACACAAACAAAGGGTAAACCACTCTTCATGAGTGCAAGAATAGCAACAACCGGAGACATGCATGGTCCTAGTCTTCCAATATCTCTCGCACTTCTTGGGAAAGATCTTGTTTTAAAACGACTAGAAAACACAATGACAAAATTAAGAGGTGAATCATGAAAAAAATTATAGGTATTTTATTTGCAGTACTGACTGTATTCCTGCTCTCAAGCTGTAAGGAAGAATTAGGAGTCACTGCAGAATTTTCAAATATTGAACTTGGATTAACTTCAATTACATTTACAGTGGAAATTGACGATCCAGATGCGAAAATTACTGGCGCAGTAACTGTTAAGCTACATAAGGCTGATGGAACAGTCGTACATACAAAGGATATTACAACAGATGAAGAGCTTGTAGATTACAACGTATCATCTTTAATCAATTCTGAAACGTATACGATTAAAATATACGCAACCATTGGTAGAGATTCAATTGTTATTGGTGAGCATCAATTCAAGCCACTTTCTGCAGCAACAGTCCATATTACAACTCCAGAAGAATTTATGGATATGAAAAATAATCGCGCAGGAAATTATGTATTAGATAATGACCTAGATTTCACAGGAAAAACATTTGCTACACCATTTACAGCAGCGTTCTCAGGAACATTCGATGGTCAAGGATTTACTATCAGTAATATCACTTTTACAAGTGTTATAACCTATACAGGTGTATTTGGATATGTATCATCTGGAACAATTAAGAATGTGAATTTCGATCAAATCACAATCGGAACAAACGCGGCTCCACTTTCGATGACTACGTCATCAAGAACTGGTATTGTCGCAGGCTATGTATCTTCAACATCTGCAAAAATTGAAAATGTAACCGTAACAAACTCAAGCATTAACTATTCAAGCTCAAGTACAGTTCAAGCATTTGTTGGTGGACTTGTTGGTGAACTTAAGGGTGAAATGACTGATGTTGAATTGGATAATGTGGATGTCACTGTTAAGGCAACTTCCTATGGAAGAATTAGAGTTGGTGGCGCAGTTGGATTATTAACTGAAGAAGCAAAGCTAAAGAGAGTAAAATCAGATGCTGATGTCAATGTCACATTAGATGCAGCATTAAGAAATAGAGACGTTCAACTTAATATTGGTGGTTTAATTGGTTATCATAACGCAAGAAATATTAATAAATCAGTTGAAGATCTTTATACAACAGGATCAGTTAATGTCAATGTCACATTCGGAACTACAAGTGATGCAACATCAGGAAACTATTCAGTATATGTTGGTGGACTTGCTGGTATCGCATATAGTAATGTAATTAATGCATTCTTTGGTGGATCTATTGATTTAACACACGTTAAAAATAATAATGAAGCTTCAGTTAACAAAAATTTCTATGTTGGTGGATTAATGGGCTTCTATGGTTCAAATAAATCAATCGTTTCTGCAGTACGTCTTGGTGATGGTAATGAAATCAATGTCAATGTTTCTGATGACGTTACATTACGTGCATCTCAAGTATTTGGTCAAAATATTTCAGCAAGTACTCAACAGGTCGGAATATTTGGTACAGCACATTTAATGATTAATATGGTAGATGAAAGTGCAACTGATACAGCTACAGTTTATACAACACTAGAAAATTATTTCACAAGTGATTGGATGAATGCAGCGTTTGCAGCACTACCTTAATAAAAAGTATAATTCAAGGGGAATCCTAGAGATTCCCTTTTTTTTCTTTAAAACGACCTATTTTTTATTTAAGAAATAAACTAGAGACGAATCCAATGTATAATAAACATGGGTGATATAGATGAAGATATCAAAAACAAGATTTATTAACTATATTAGATGCAACCGTTACACGGCATTAGATGAGATCCATAGAGATCAATCTAAGGCTGTGGTATCTTTTACCGATGATCCAGAGCTTGAAGATTTAATTGGTGAAGAAAATAGAGAAAAGGTGTCCTACCTTCTAGATGATATGTTTGATGAAGAAGATGAGGACATGCTTGAAAAAGAAGATCCACAAATGGAAACCATGCTACCATATTATTCACAAATCGAAATTCTTGCAGGTGCTGCCATTCAAAAAAGATTTAAGGGTGACGTCATCTATAGCTTAGATACCTATCAACAAAAAAGATTTGAGCATGAAATTGAAGGCTTTAACTTTTATTGCTTTCTAGATGGCTATCAAGAGGATAAAAACACAATTAGAGTTTTTGAGGTTAAAGCAACCACCTCTAAAAAATTTAAAGAGATTACCTATAAAAATAATGATGATGAAAAAGCACCTCTATTTGATTATTCACCAGAAGGTATTTTAATGCTTCAAGAAGACTTACTCGGTGATGTCAATGAAGAATATAATAAAAAAATAGCTAGACTAAAAAATAGATTAACAAAAGAAGGAAGATATGTGTATGATATTTCTTATCAAAGATTTGTATTAGAACGATCGATTAAAACTGGTAAAGAAATCAAATATTACTTAGTTGTTTTAAATAGTGATTACATTCATGAAGGACTTGTTAATGAAAGAAATGAACCGATCTATGGTGATGATATTGTTACATTAATTGATGTATCATCACTCACTAAGAAAATGATGAGTATTGTGGAAGAAGATATTTCTATCGTGATCCAAAGACTAAACACAATGAATGCGAATCCTGTAAGCCTAGGCGGACATTGTCAAAGAAAAGATACAAGACAATGCAAGTTTTATCCAATATGCTACAAGCACATTCCAGAGGAAAATAGTATATTCACCTATATTGGAGGGCACAACGGATTTAAGGATGAAGCTGGCCAAAAGCATGAACGCTTTGACTTAATTAATGAAGGTTTAGTTCACGCTACCGATATCCCAGTTTCATGGTTAACTAGAGATAATAACATCATTCAAAGACAAGTCATTGATTCAGACATTCCTTATTATCACCCACCTAAAATAAGAGCAGGAATTTCTATTTTAAAGTATCCAATTTATCACCTAGATTTTGAGACATTTCCATGTCCTCTACCAAGATTCAAAGGTGAAAAACCGTACAGTCAATCTCTATTTCAATACTCAATTCATATAGAGCATGCGCCAGGTGTGTGCGATAAGGATAAGGATAACTATTCCTACATCGCGACCAAGCACATCGATTTAAGAAAAGACTTAATTGAAAAGATGCTCGAAGTGATTAAAGAAGATGGTGGATCCATTATGGTCTACAATCAATCATTTGAACAAACAAGATTAAAGGAAATGGCTGAGTTATATCCTGAATACCGGTCTAGACTTTTAGATATGGTAGACCGTCTATTCGATCTAATGTATCTTTTAAGAGGCAATCAAAAAATGTTTTCTCCTCTTGGTTTTGATAAGGAAGAATCTAAGGGAATTAACTTTTACCACAACAAACTAAATGGTTCATTTTCAATTAAAAAAGTACTACCAATTTTTAGTAATTTAACCTACAAGGGCATGGGTATATCCAACGGTACCGAGGCACTCGTTACCTATGCAAGATTTCCAATGATGGATCAAAAAACATTTGAACTCAAATATAATGAGCTTTTAGAATATTGTAAACAAGATACTTGGGCAATGGTAAAAATACTTGATGAATTGAGAAGCATTTAGGATATAAGCCACCTATCATAATCGGTGGTTTATACTTTTATAAAGCCAATTCCGTAAATATATGCCTTTTCATGTTCGATTTCTTGTTATTTCCTTTATTTTCATTTATAATAAAACAAAGAGGAGGATACAACTATGTTGAAGCTATACAACTCGTTAACAGGCACCATCGAACCATTTGAATCTATACAACCTAATAAGGTTTCAATGTATGTTTGCGGACCTACCGTTTATGGTGATATTCACCTTGGAAACGCTAGACCTGTAATCTTTTTTGATGTCGTAAAAAGATATTTAAAATTTATCAATTATGATGTTCTTTTCGTCTCAAATATTACTGATGTGGATGACAAGATTATTGAAAAGGCTAAGGAGCTTAAGGTTAAAGAATCTGAGCTTACAAACACATACACTAAGCATTTTATCGATATGACATTAGCACTTGGTAGTGCAATGCCAGATATCATGCCTAAGGCTACAGAGTATATTCTTCAAATGATTGAATACATCGACGATTTAATTAAAAAGGGATTTGCTTATGCCAGACCAAGTGGAGTATATTTTAGAGTAGGTAAGGTAAGCGACTACGGAATATTAAGTAAACAAAATATTGATGAGCTAAGTCAAGGTGTGAGAATCACCCTAGATGATGATAAGGAAGATCCTAAGGATTTTAGTATTTGGAAGGTAACCACAGATGGTATATCCTTTGAATCCCCATGGGGTAGAGGAAGACCAGGATGGCACACTGAATGTGCGGTCATGAATCACGAAATTTTCGGACAAGAAATAGATATTCATGGTGGTGGATCGGATCTCAAATTTCCACATCATGAAAATGAAATTGCACAGACTGTAGTCCATGATCATCATCACCTCGCACGCGTTTGGATGCACGTCGGTAGACTCGATGTCAATGACGTCAAAATGAGTAAATCATTAGGTAACATTACACTCGTTAAGGATCTTTTACAGGACTATGATCCATTCGCATTTAGACTGCTTACCATCGGACATCATTATAGACAACCAATTAATTATACAGAGGATTTAATGGTACAGTTTGCTAAAGAATATGATAAAATTAAACGAAGCCTTAAAAAAGCTTTTTTAACCATCTCGCTTGCAAAGGCATATACAATGGAAGTTGATACCAATCAAATTGAAATCTTTAAATCATTAATGGATGATGATTTCAATATTCCTAATGTAATCACGTTAATTTATGACTTACTCAAGCAGATGAATAAAGCGAAGGATCCAAAATATCTTTCCGTTTTATACCAAACAACCAAAACAATTTTAGAGGTTTTAGGAATTATGCCTCAATATGAATTATCCGATGAAACCTTGATTCTCTATCGTGCTTGGGAAGATGCAAGAAACGATAAGGACTTTTCAAGAGCGGACCAATTGAGAGATCAGCTCACTGAGCGAGGGTGGATGTAATATTGAATGGACTTACTTTAGCTTATATCGGAGATGCATACTATGAACTTTCAGTACGCACATATCTCGTCCAAAATAAACTAACCAATGTTAATGATTTACATAAGAAAGCAATCCAGTTTACCTCTGGAGCTGCTCAAGCAGCTATTGTTATTCAAATGATGGAAAAAAACATGATAACAGAGGAAGAAATAGAAACGTTCAAAAGAGGAAGAAACTCTAGTGGACCTGGAAGAAAAAATATTGACGCAAAAACTTATCATTACGCAACAGGTTTTGAAGCACTCATCGGAGATCTCTATTTAAAAAATAAAGATAGAGCAGATGAACTCATCAAACTTGCTATTTTATACATAGAGAAAGGAGATTTCAATGGAAAAGACAGTTGAAAAAAAGGTCAGCACCAAAAAACTGAATCCACAGGATGATTTAAAGCAATTGATTGATGATGAAGATGATGCTTTAGACCAAAAAGAAATCTCTAAGCCAAAAAAACAAAAGGGACCTAAAACTGTTATTAAAGAAGACATGATCACGATGAAGGGTGATCCTTTAGGCTTGCACGTTCCACTCAATGAAGAGACAAGAGTCTCTCTCAATGTAAAGGATAAGGTAAGAACTAAGGATGACATCGTTGTTGAAAGATATAATCCTGATGTAGATCAAGGGCTGTCAACAGATGAAGTCGAGCTTCGCCAAATGGCAGGATTGGCAAACATTACAGATACAGGAAGCTCTAAGAGTGTTGCGAATATTATTCGCTCCAATATCTTTACCTTCTTTAACTTTTTAAACTTTGCAATAGCAGCATGGTTAATTTCAGTATCCGCGAAAATATCAAATCTATTTTTCATGGGTGTTATTACTGCAAATATTACCATTGGTATTATCCAAGAAATTAGAGCGAAGAAGACTATTGATAAGCTATCGTTGTTATCAGCACCTACAGCTATTGTTATTAGAGATACAGATGAATTTGAAATATCAATTCAAGATGTTGTGATCGATGATATTTTATTCTTAAGCTCTGGTAAACAAATTCCTACAGATGCCGTAGTTCGTCAAGGATCGATTGAAGTCAATGAATCCTTACTCACTGGGGAATCCGATCCAATTATTAAAAGAAAAGGGGATACTCTTTACTCAGGTTCATTTGTGGTCTCAGGAAACTGTCATGCACAAGCAACTGCAGTTGGTAAGGATATCTACATTCAAAAATTAACCAATCAAGCTAAAAAATATAAAAAACCAGAATCTGATTTATTAGGTTCATTAAAGATTATTATTCGTACAGTCGGTGTCATTATCTTACCGCTAGCAGCTACTCTATTTTATTTAATGACAAATAATCCAAACCTAGGCATGTCCTATGAGGAAATCGTCATTAAAACAACTGGTGCGATGATTGGGATGATTCCATCTGGATTATTCCTATTAACCTCAATGGCACTTGCAGTTGGTGTTATTAGACTTGCTCAAAATAACACACTTGTTCAAGAGCTTTACTGTATTGAGATGCTTGCTAGAGTCGACACGCTTTGTCTAGATAAGACAGGGACCATTACCGATGGAACCATGACTGTAAAAAGCATTATCGAATATAAAAATGACACAGGACTTGCATTAAAGAATATTATTTCTGCAATGCTTAATGCTCAAAATGATCCAAACCTAACATCAGATGCACTTGCAGAGCGCTTTGGTACGGGAAAGAGAATTAGACATAAAAATTTAATTCCATTCTCAAGCACTAGAAAATTTAGTGCAGTTCAATTTGAAAGATATGGCACATTTATTTTAGGAGCACCTGAGTTTGTTGTTAAAGAAGGATTTAATACTATAGCTAAGGAAGTTGATAAACAATCCGCTGAAGGCTATCGTGTGCTTGTTGTCGCTTATTCTGACGGTGAAATTGATGAAAATCAATATACAGGAAAAGTAATTCCTTTAGCACTCATTATGATTGAGGATACCATTCGTCCTGATGCAATCGAGACCATTGAATATTTCAAGAGTCATAATGTTGAAGTAAAAGTTATATCCGGGGATAACCCAGCAACAGTTGCTAGAATCTCACAAAGAGCAGGTGTCGCTAACGCTGATAAATACATAAGTCTTGAGGGTATGCAGGATAAGGAAGTTGTTCGTTCTGCATCAAGATTTACAGTATTTGGACGTGTGTCACCTCAGCAAAAGAAATTATTAATCGAATCACTTAAAAATAACGGACGTACCGTCGCAATGACTGGTGATGGTGTCAATGACATTCTTGCATTAAAAGAAGCAGATACATCGATTGCGATGGCCTCAGGTAGTGAAGCAGCAAGAAACGTATCTCACCTTGTCCTATTAGATTCAAATTTCAGTTCAATGCCTAAGGTTGTTAGTGAAGGTAGAAGAGTTATCAATAACGTACAAAGAGTATCAACATTATTTTTAACGAAGACGATATTCTCATTCCTACTCGCAATAGTCGCGATTATTAGAAATGGATCATATCCAATTTCTCCTAGTCAGCTCGTATTAATTGATTATCTAGTCATTGGTATTCCATCATTCTTCCTTGCATTAGAGCCTAATAACAAGCTAGTTAAGGGTAAATTCCTAATCAACATTTTAAAGGCAGCTCTACCAGGTGCATTAATTGTTATGATTAACACTCTAATTATTTACGCCTTTGAAGGTGCTTTAGGTATGGGTCCAGATGTTTTATCGACACTTATTGTTATTTCAGCAACTGTGGTATCACTCACAGTACTATTTAGAGTTTCTAGACCATTCAACGCGATGAGAGGGGTTCTATTCTTCTTCATGGTCTTAATCTTCTTTATCGCAATTTGGTTTATGCCACTCTACTTCGACTTTGCACCATTCTATTTCCAAGATTTCCATCCGCTACCACCGTTAACCGTTCCACAAATATTACTACTTTTAGTACTTGCTCAAGCAACGTATCCATTGATGTATATTTTGTCGAACATCGTGAGATGGCTAAAAAATCTTGTGAAGTTTATGATGAATTTACTAGCAGATATGCAATAATATCAAAAAAAGAAGGCGCACACGCGCCTTTTGATATGTTTTTATCAAAAAGATTTAATGTTTGATAGGGTTTATATGATTAAAATGAAACCGGAGGGATAAATCATGATTGTATACGGTAAAAATGTGATTAGAGAGGCGATTTTTTCAAATCGCGAAATCTATCAACTATATTTGGATGAAAAATTTCAAGATCACCATTTTCTAAAATTTTTAACAGATAAGAGAGTAACCTATAAGAAAGTATCAAAGGGTGAACTGAATAAGCTTTCTGAAAATGCATTACACCAGGGTGTGGTTGCAGATGTTAAAGAATATGAATATTTAGAGTTACTAGATGTTTTAGATAAGTCAAAGCATCAACGGTTTTTAATTCTTGATGGAATTGAAGATCCACATAACCTTGGAGCAATCATGCGTACAGCAGAAGCTGTTCAGCTAGATGCGATCATTATGAGTAGAAAGGGTCAAGTCCCATTAAATGCAACCGTAGCCAAGGTTTCATCAGGCGCTATCGAGCATGTTCCAGTTGTTTTAGTCTCTAATATCAATCAAGCAATAATGAGCTTAAAGAAAGAAAACATTTGGGTCATTGGTACGGATGGATCTACTGATAAAACATTAGATGATATGCCTAAGGATTGTTCACTTGCTATTGTTTTAGGAAATGAAGGAGAGGGAATTCGTCCTCTGGTTAAGCAAAATTGTGATCTTTTAGTTAGAATTCCTATGTATGGCAAGATTAACAGCTTGAATGTAAGTGTTGCTGCAGCACTCATGATGTATGCGAGTCTAAAATAATATGAATCTTGTGATGAATGATTATGAGCTGATTTATCTCATCCATGCTGAACATGACGAGCTTGCGCTCAACTTCATGTTTCAGAAGTATCATAAATTCATCTGGAAACAAGTCCACTTATTAGAAGTAGAACAAAAAGAGCAAGACGATTTTCATCAAGAAGGCAACTTAATGCTTCATAAAGCTATTAAAACATTTAATTCTGATAAAAATAAAACATTCACTAGATATTTTGAATTGATTTTAAAAAGACATTTTTATCAGCTCAAAAGAAATCTTCCAACCTACTATCTTTTTGAAAACACAGATTTTTGCAAGGAAAGATGCTTTATAGAGGAAGAACCAGAATATCTAGTCCTTAATTCAGAATTAGAGCAAACAATCTATGAAAGATACTTTATGAATAGAGAAACCATTGAAGATATTGAAAAGCATACACTGTTGAAAAGAAAGCAAATATATAATACAATTTTTAGAATCAAAGAAAAATATAAAATTATGATATAATATGATAGGTAGTTGACTAAGTCATTCTTAAGTGTTAAAATACATTTGCGAATGACCACAAAAGGTGGTTTTTTAATGCGCGACAAAGTAATACTGGTATGTTCGGAGTGTTTGAGCAGAAATTACACAATAACGAAGAACAAACAAACTCAAAAAGAACGCATCGAGACAAATAAACATTGTCCAAGATGCAATAAACACACCCTGCATAAGGAAAGTAAATAGGAGGCTATTCAAATGGCAATCAAACAAAAAACAGTAGAACAAAAGAGCAAGTTACTTGAGGTTCTAACCACTGAGTATAAATGGGAAAACTTACTTCTAGGTATTCTAGCTACATTATCAGGTGCATTAGCATTAATGATTATTAGCGGTAACTCACTTTTACAGATCAATTCGAATTTTCCAATTCTAGGTCAAGGCAATAATGGAATTATATTTGCATGGGTTCTCTTTGCAATTTCATTATTCGGTCTAATTCTAGTTATTTATCCATTCTTTTTACCAGCAATTCCTGAATTAAAGAAAATCACATGGCCAACACTTCCAAAGTTTATTGATCATGCAGGAAGAACTTTAATATTCTTATTTATTTTGACAGGAGTTATCTTGGTATTCAACATTCTAATTATTAACCTACTCGTTGGGTGGATTTTATGAGTCAAACAGTCAGATGGTATATTATTCAAACCTATTCAGGTTATGAAAATGCCGTCAAACTTGACTTAGAAAGACGCGTTGAAAGTATGGGCATGTCTGATTTTATTTTCAGAGTGATTGTCCCTGAAGAAACCGTCATAGAAAAAAAGGCTGACGGAAAAGAAAAAGAAAAAATTAAACAACTCTTCCCAGGGTATGTTTTCGTAGAAATGATGGTAACTGACGAATCATGGTTCGTTGTAAGAAATACACCACGTGTTACAGGTTTCCTAGGTTCATCAGGTGGAGGAACAAAACCAGTTCCACTTGCACCAGATGAAATTAACCAAATCTTATTAAAGATTGGTGTCATTAGTAAACCAACATGGAGTCACCTACTTGGAAAAGTTGTAGAAGTGATTGCAGGAACATGGCAAGGACTTAAGGGTGAAGTTGTTGATGTAGATGATGACCAAGAAAAGTTGGTTGTTGATCTTGATTTATTCGGACGTGCAACTCCAACTGAGTTTGATGCACACGATGTAAAAGAAGTATAACAAACAAAAAAACATATAAAACAAAACTGGCCAATCGGCCAGTTTTTTTATTGAACTTCAATTATTATTTTTTGATTTAGGATGTCATTTAAATATTTTTGATCACCCTCGATGATCAGTGATATTCTATGTTCAGTAAGTCTTCTAACAAATAGAGGATAATCATTTTTGGGCACGAATAGCACATAGGATTTTAAGCCAACCTGCTTGGTTTTATTCAGAGGAGCATCCCCATTCCAAATGTTTAAGCCTAAATGATGATGATATCCTTTGTTCGATATAAATAATGCTGATTTCATATAATTTAATACAGGATCAAATCCAAGAGCCTTACAATAGAAGTTTTCAGCGTCCTTAAGATTTGCTACATGAAAATGTAAATGACCTAAAATCATATGTGGATCTACATGATATGCTTGATTTTTAGGAAGTTCAGCCATCACCGATGCCACATCTAAAGTGTTGGTATACATAGTCATTTTTCCATTTTCAACAGGCCACTTTGACTCCTCTAAATCTCGATAGATTTCGATACCATTTCCATCTGGATCATCTAAATATATCGCTTCACTCACACCATGATCAGAAGCACCTGATACAGGATAATGCTTATCTCTAAGCTGCTTAATGACCAGTGCTAATGCACCTCGATTTGGAAGTAGGAGCGCGAAGTGATATAGTCCTTGAGTTATTTCAATTGGTAGTGCATTTCTATCTTCAATCAGTTGAATTAAAGGGTGAATCCCATCAGCAGATAAAACAATCTCGCGTGTATCTTGAGACAATATATAAAGTCCCAAAATATCTACATAGAATGCGAGCGACCGTCTCATATCTTGAATTAAAAGTGTTATTGACTTGAAGTGCATTGTGCTTTCATTATGGAATTTATACATAAGCATACCTCCAACCTCATTTTATAATGAAAATGTAAAAATGTTAATATTTATGTTAAAAAATACGTTAATTGTTAAATAAACTAAAAAACTAAAGCAATTATCCTTGTTTTTTAACTAATTCTTGTTATAATACCTTTGGAAAATGGAGGTATCATACTATGAAAATTGAAATTTGGTCAGATTTTGCATGTCCCTTTTGTTACATTGGAAAGAAAAGATTTGAAAAGGCGTTAAACGAATTTAAACACAAGAATAAGGTTGAAGTTATCTATAAAGCTTATCAATTAAATCCAGACGCACCTAAAAAAATGGAAGGAACTGCATATGAATCCTTTGCTAAGGGTCATGGAACTACAGTCGCTCAGGCGAAGGATCGATTTAAGATGTTTACTGAGAATGCCAAATCAGAAGGTCTAGTCTATAACTACGACATCATTCAAATGACGAATACACTAGATGCACATCAGCTTGCGAAATGGGCAAACCAATTTGGTAAGGAAGATGAATTAACCAATCGTTTGATGAAGGCATACTTCACAGATGGCATGAATTTAGCAGATCATCAAGTATTAGCAAATTTAGCAAAAGAAATTGGTTTAAATTCAGAAGAAGCCCTAAGCATATTAAAGAATAACATCTATAAAAATCAGGTCATAGCTGAACAAACAGAAGCTAGACAAATTGGTGTTCAAGGTGTTCCATTCTTTGTATTAAATAGAAAATACGGGATATCAGGTGCACAACAAAAAGAATACTTTGTCCAAGCATTAAACAAGATTTGGGAAGAAGAAAACCCACTACAAACATTAGACAATCAGGATACCAGCCAATCCTGTGATCATGATGAATGTGGAATCGATGAAAACTAAATGAACTTAAAAGAATACCTAATCAGGTATTTTTTTTATGTTATAATATTTTCATATCGAGGAGGTATAAGATAGATGAGATTAATCGGAAACATCATTTGGTTTATCTTCGGAGGCTTGATTGCAGCCATTCTATGGGCTTTATTAGGCGTTTTATTGTGTGTAACAATCATTGGAATACCTTTAGGTTTACAATGCTTTAAATTCGCAAATTTAGTTCTTTTCCCATTTGGAAGAGAAGTAAGAATTGTTTTTGAAAAACATCCAATCGCAAATATTTTATGGGCTGTTTTATTCGGCTGGGAAATGGCACTTGGCTATATAGGAATTGGTATATTTTTCTGTATAACCATCATCGGTATTCCCTTTGGTTTACAATGGTTTAAACTCACAACTTTAGCGCTTTTCCCATTCGGTGCGAAGATAGATTAAAAAAACAAAGTTTAGAGTTGACAAAGCATACCCTTAATGATAGAATTATATCGCGTGTGAAAGCACACCATAGTGGAAGAATGAAATTCATACCACATACTTATGTAAAGAAGGAGGTTGTGTCTCATGGCAAAAAAAGTTGTTAAAGTAGTTAAATTGCAAATTGCAGCAGGTAAAGCTAACCCAGCTCCACCAGTAGGTCCAGCACTAGGTCAAGCACAGGTCAACATACCAGCATTCTGTTCACAATTTAATGAAGCAACAAAAGATCAAATGGGCTTTGTTGTACCAGTTATTATCTCAGTATATGACGATCGTACATTCTCATTTGTTACAAAAACACCACCTGCAAGCGATTTATTAAAGAAAGCAGCAAATATCAAGTCTGGCTCTAAAAACGCTAAGAAAGATAAAGTAGCTACGATCACTCGCGAGCAAGTAAAGGAAATTGCAACAAGAAAGATGCCTGACTTAAATGCGTACACTGTAGAAGCAGCAATGAAAATTATTGAAGGTACAGCACGTAATATGGGTATCGTAGTAGTAGACTAATTTAGATGATAGCTATCTAAATTGTGGGAGGAGAACAACCCCCCGCTAGACCACATTTTAGGAGGAAGAATATGAAAAGAGGAAAGAAATACCTTGAGGCTGCAAAACTCATCGATAAAACGAAGAAATATGCAGTTGACGAAGCAATGGACTTAGTCAAAAAAACCTCATATGTTAAGTTTGATGCTACAGTAGAAGCAGCGTTCAGATTAAATCTTGATCCAAGAAAAGCTGAACAAAACTTAAGAGGTGCTCTTGTATTACCACACGGTACAGGTAAAGTTTCCAGAGTTGTAGTTATTGCACAAGGTGAAAAAGCAAAAGAAGCGGAAGCTGCTGGTGCTGATCACGTAGGAGCTGCAGAACTAATCCAAAAAATCGCAGGAGGCTGGTTTGACTTTGATGTCATGGTAGCTACTCCAGATATGATGGGACAACTTGGTAAGCTAGGACGTATCTTAGGACCTAAAGGCTTAATGCCAAACCCTAAGACTGGTACTGTTACAATGGACGTTGAAAAAGCTGTCCATGAAATTAAAAATGGTAAGATTGAGTATCGTACTGACAAAGTTGGTAACATTCATGCACCTATCGGACGTGTTTCCTTCACAGCTCTTCAGCTGAGAGAAAACCTTAAGACACTTCATGATCAACTAGCTCGTATTAAACCAACAACCGTTAAAGGTACATACATGAAAAACATCACTGTTACATCAAGTATGGCTCCAAGCGTTCACGTGGACGAAGAATCACTAAAGCGCTAAAATAGTATAAAAAAAGAAAACTAAATGTAATTGCCATAGACAGTAGGAGCGAAAGCTTAATTACCTACCGAGGTGAACAATCATAACGATTATTCTCTCTTTTGTCTTCGGCATTAGAGAGATTTTATTTTCAGAAGGAGGCATTTCATGCAAAAAGCAATTATCGAACGTAAGGCAGAAGCCGTACGTGAATTAACTGAAAAGCTTGGACGTGCTGCAACCGTTGTTGCCTTCGATTATCCTGGTTTAACAGTAGAACAGTTTACTATTCTACGTAGCCAGTTAAGAGAAGCAGGCTGTGAAGTCACAGTTTATAAAAACAATATTTCTAGAAGAGCATCAATTGCTGCTGGATACGGAGATTTAGCTGACTCACTAGTCGGTGCTAAGGCTCTAGCAATTAGCTACTCAGATGTTGTTGCACCTGCAAAGATCGTTTACGATTTCGCAAAGGGTAACAAGGTTGTACAAATTCATGCAGGTATTGTAGAAGGTAAAGTAGTTGGCTTAGACCAAATCAGTGCATTAGCAACATTACCATCGAGAGAAACATTATTAACAATGTTAGCAGTAGGTTTGTTAACTCCAATCCGCGAATTAGCTGTTGGACTTAACATGATTAGTAGTAACGAATAATAATCTAGGAGGAATATAAAAATGGCAAAACTAACAAAAGCAGCTTTCGTAGCAGCGCTTAAAGAAATGACTTTATTAGAAATCAAAGAATTAGTAGACGGATTAAAAGAAGAATTCGGTATTGACCCAACTGCAGTATCTGCAGCTCCAGCAGCGGCAGCAGCAGCGGTTGAAGAAGAAAAAACAGAATTCAATGTTATCCTTAAGACTTATGGTGCAAACAAGATCGCAGTTATCAAGGTTGTACGTGAAGTAACTGGTTTAGGATTAGCAGATGCTAAGACTTTAACTGAAACTGCTGATGCAGTAATTAAGGAAAAGATTAAGAAGGAAGATGCAGAAGCATTAAAGACAGCTCTACAAGACGCTGGTGCTACTGTTGAAATCAAGTAACTTGTAATTGATGCGAATTTTAACCTGGGAATTTATCTCGGGTTTTTTCGCTGTTATGAGGGGGACCCAATGAGTCATTATTTTATAAACGATTCAACACTTGATTCCAACATCAAGAGTTACGATGTAGAGATCAATTCTATACCTTTTCGTTTCTTTACTGATCGAGGTGTTTTCTCCAAGGAAACCCTCGATTATGGAACGAAATTTCTTCTAGAAACGATTAAACTTCCGGAGGAATCTAAATCAGTGATTGATATGGGCTGTGGATATGGTCCTATCGGTCTTTACGTAGCAAAATCTAGTCCAGAAAAGCATGTATATTTATATGATGTCAATGAAAGAGCAGTTGCTTTAGCGATTAAAAACATGAAAGAAAACGAGATTCAGAACGCAGAAGTTCATCAATCCTTCCTTTTCGAGTATGTCAATGTTAAAGCAGACGCAATTCTTACGAACCCACCAATTCGAGCAGGTAAACCGACAATATTTAGACTTTATGAAGATGCTTATTTAAAGTTAAATCGGGGTGGTCTTTTATATGTTGTCATTCAAAAGAAGCAAGGTGCTCCATCAACAGTGGCAAAGCTTGAGTCTTTATTTGGCAATTGTACAATTGTTGACAAAAGTAAAGGATATTGGGTTCTTTTGGCTAAAAAATAGATTTATCATTGACTATTTACAATCAATATGATAATATTGTAAAATGCATAATGTTGTTTTAATTGAATTTTATAAATAAAGAAACGAGATTTTCCAAATACGATAGGAGTGTGGATTATGGGATATCGAAGCGTCAAATACGGCAAAAAAGCAGAACGCAGAAACTACTCAAGAATGCGTTATGACATTGATTTGCCGGACTTAATCGAGATTCAAACGAAGTCTTTCAAATGGTTTGTCGATGAAGGAATCAGAGAATTATTGACTGATATATCACCGATTGAAGGGCATAATGGCGATTTAAAGTTGTATTTTGAGGAACATTTTTTATCAGAACCAAAATATGATGAACAAGAATCGAAATTAAGAGATGTAAATTACGCTAAACAACTCTCTGCTCGTGTAAAACTTGAAAATGCTGTCACAGGCGAAGTACGTGAAAATGTCGTACTAATGTGTGAAATACCATTCATGACTCCGTCAGGAACTTTTGTCATTAATGGAGCTGAACGTGTTGTTGTTTCACAGATTATTCGTTCTGCTGGTGCATATTTTACAAGTGAACTTGACAAGAAGTTAAACCAAGTTAAATATATGGCTCAAGTCATTCCAACACGTGGTGCTTGGATTGAATATGAATTAGGGTCAAAAAATATCATGTATGCAAAGCTAGACCGCTCAAAGAAAGTCCCAATGACTACAATGATGCGTGCACTAGGTTTGTCTAAGAAAAAGGATATCTTAGAAGTATTCGGTAAATCCGCTTATTTAGAAGCTACCTTTGAAAAGGATGAAACAAAAAATGCCGACGAAGCTATCGTCGATCTTTACTCTAAGCTAAGACAGGGTGAAAAAGTTCCTGCGGATGCTGCTAGAGAATTTATTAGAATGCGTTTGTTTGAACGTAGAAGATATGATCTTGCTAGTGTTGGACGCTATAAGTTCAATAAAAAGCTTGATGTTCTTTCTCGTATTTTAGGTCAATATACAGCTACTGACATTGTCAATCCAGAAACTGGAGAAGTTGTTATTCCTGAAAAAACAAAGATCACTAAGGAAATTATTAGTTTACTTAGAGAAAACCGTCATTTACTTAGAAAAGAAATTATTTCTAAGGAAGATTCATTGCAGAATGAAACTCCTGATGAAATTTTAGCAGTTAGACTACCTGATGGTGGCGAAACACTTTATACGAAAGAAAATATTTTAAATCTAAGAACTGGTGAAGTTTTAGTCACTAAAAATACTGAGATTACTGAAGAAGTACTTGCTATTTTAAGACGTAACCGCCAATCTCTAGATGAAAAAGTTATTAAATACTTCTTTGGTGTTGATATTTACCAAAAGGAAAGAGAACGTGAAGGTGTTATTGTTGAAATGATCGAAGTTACGGTCAAGGACAAAGAAACTGAACGTATTTTCCCTGTTAAGGTCATCGGTAACGACCAAAGAGAAGACAAAGAATACATTACACTTTCTGATATCGTAGCATCTATGAGCTATTACTTAAATTTATACGATGATTTAGGAAGCACTGATGATATTGACCATTTAGGAAATCGTCGCTTAAGATTAATCGGCGAATTATTAAAAAATCAATTCAGAATTGGTTTAGCAAGAGCAGAAAAGAACATCAAGGACAAAATGTCTACGACTACATTTGCTGATGCAACACCATCTAATATTATTAACATGACTCCACTTGCTGGAGCAATTAAAACATTCTTTGGAAGCTCACAGCTTTCACAGTTCATGGATCAAATCAATCCACTTGCAGAGCTTACTCAAAAAAGAAGAGTTTCAGCACTTGGTACTGGTGGTTTAGCTAGAGATAGAGCGGGCGTTGAAGTCCGTGACGTTCATAACTCCCACTATGGTAGAATTTGTCCAATTGAAACACCTGAAGGACCATCAATTGGTTTGATTTCTTCACTTGCTACTTATGGTAAAGTTGATAAATACGGTTTTATTCAAACACCTTATTTAATGGTCAAAACAGTTAACGGTAAAAAGGTTGTTACACCAGAATTTAAATATTTAACAGCTGATGAAGAATATGATGAAGTTATCGCGTCAGCAGCAACTTCATTATCAGAAGATGGAACAATTACAATTGATCGTGTAATTGGTCGTTATCGTGGTGAAACATCAATGTTCGAACCAGAAGAAATTACCTTTATGGACGTTTCTCCTAAGCAGATCGTTTCAGTTGCGACATCAACAATTCCATTCCTTGAGCATGACGATGCTTCCCGTGCCTTAATGGGTGCGAACATGCAGCGTCAAGCAGTGCCTTTATTAAAGCCTGAATCACCAATTGTTGGTACAGGTATTGAATATCGTGCAGCGAAGGACTCTGGTTCTGTTATCGTATCTTCAGTTTCAGGATATGTTACCTATGCCGATTCAACAAAGGTTGTTGTCACTCCAGAGCCTGATACAAAGATTATGGTTGGCAATAACGTTTTATATGATCCATCTAAACCCTACACCTATGAAATGGCTAAGACATTAAAAGACTATGGAATGGGCGATTCAGTTACATTCAATTTAATCCGTTTCTTCAGATCAAACCAGGATACTTGTATCTTACAACGTCCAATTGTTTCAGCTGGTGAATACGTTGATAAAGGGGATATCCTAGCGGATGGTCCATCTACCGATAAGGGCGAGCTTGCCTTAGGTAGAAACGTAACGGTTGCGTTTATGACATGGGAAGGCTACAACTATGAGGATGCCATCATCATGAGTGAAGATCTAGTTAAAGAAGACGTTTATACATCGATTCATATCGATGAATACGAAATCGAAACTAGAGAATTAAAAACAGGTTCAGGACGTGAAGAAATCACACGTGAAGTTCCAAATGCCGGTCTTGATGCTTTAAAGAACCTAGATGAGAGAGGAATCATCATCCCAGGATCTGAAGTTAGAGAAGGAGATATCCTAGTTGGTAAGATTACACCAAAGGGTGTATTTGAACCAAGTCCATCAGAAAAACTAATTCACGCCGTTATCGGTGAAAAATCAAGAGAATATAGAGATTCATCACTTCGTGTACCACATGGTGGCGGTGGTGTTGTTCAAAGTATTCAATACTTCTCTAAGAAGAATGGTGATGCTCTACCAAGTGGAGTGAACGAATCGATTAGAGTTTATGTTGCTAAAAAGAGAAAAATCTCTGAAGGGGATAAAATGGCTGGACGTCACGGTAATAAGGGCGTTATCTCCAAGATCCTTCCAAGAGAAGATATGCCATACATGGAAGACGGAACTCCAGTTGACATCATGTTAAACCCACTAGGGGTACCATCTCGTATGAATATCGGTCAGATCCTAGAAATTCATTTAGGTATGGCTGCAAGATATTTAGGTGTTAAAATAGCAACTCCAGTATTTGACGGGGTTGATGATGATGATTTAGAAAAGATTATGGCTGAAGCTGGCGTTGAGCCAGATGGAAAGACAGTTCTTTATGACGGACGTACAGGACTACCTTACGAAAATAGAATTTCAGTAGGGGTTATGTATATGATCAAGCTTTCACACATGGTCGACGATAAGCTACATGCTAGATCAGTTGGACCATACACACTTGTAACTCAACAGCCAATGGGTGGTAAAGCTCAAAATGGTGGACAGAGATTCGGGGAAATGGAAGTTTGGGCATTATATGCTTACGGTGCTGCACATACTCTACAAGAAATGCTTACTGTTAAGTCAGATGACATGCTTGGAAGAAACAAGGTCTATAGTGCAATTACGCATGACAAACCAGTTCCACAGGCATCCATTCCAGAATCATTTAGAGTATTAACTAGAGAATTACAAGCACTTGGCTTATATGTCGAATTAATTGATGCATCCTCTGGTGAAAACGAAGCAGGAAAATCACT
The DNA here is from genome assembly GCA_002345705.1 of Acholeplasmataceae bacterium UBA2284. GTDB lineage: Bacteria > Bacillota_I > Bacilli_A > Acholeplasmatales > Acholeplasmataceae > Peloplasma. The sequence goes on from DDWO01000012.1 coordinate 72,072, forward strand.
TGTCGATAATAACCCAAGCAAGTTTAGAGGAGGAGGGTTTCGCTAATGGCTAAAGAAAAATTAACACTACACGTTAAATCATTAAAGCTTTCAGATGAAGCACTCAAGGCGTTAACGCTCTCCGGTATTGATCAACTCGAAGACTTTAATACCTTCAACTTGAAGGAATTAAATATGCTTCTTGGAGATTCATTCGAAGAAATTAAAACGATTTTAAGAAGATATCAGCTTCCAAGAAATTTGGAAAACTTAAATTTAAGCAGTGAAATCGTATCGATTCTATCACATGCTAAGATTGCAGACCTAAAGGAATTTTTAGAATTTGATCGCCATGCGTTATATCATCTTTTCGAAGACGATTTAATCCTTCGCACAGAGATCAACAATCTATTAGAACTTTATGGCTTTGATCCACTTAAGGAACATGTCCATACTCCAGAGGCTCAAGTTTTTGAAGTTGAAGAAGAAAAGGAAGATATCCTAGATATCGACTTATCTGAAAGAATTCACCGCCATGTACAACCAGTACGTAAGGGATATGGTTCAAGAACCTATTCCCATTTAAAGATTCGTTTAGCATCACCTGATGAAATTAGACAATGGTCATATGGCGAAGTAAAAACCCATGAAACCATTAACTATAGAACATCTAAGCCTGAAGAGGGTGGACTGTTCTGCGAAAGAATCTTTGGACCAACTAGAGATTACCAATGCGCATGCGGTAAGAAACAAAGCGGTAATAAAGGCCAAATCTGTAACAAGTGCGGTATTGAAATTACTGAATCTAAGGTTCGTAGAGAACGTATGGGTCATATTGAATTAGAGGCTCCTGTCGTTCATACATGGTATTTAAAGAATTCACCATCTCGCTTAGCTATCCTTTTAGGAATTAAAGCGAAAGCCTTGGAAGAAGTTGTTTACCATGCATCCTACATCGTAACCGATGCAGGAACTGCACCTTTATCTAAAAAACAAATTTTATCTGAACAAGATTACAGTGCTTTAACTGAAGAATACGGTTCAAGATTCACAGCACTTACTGGTGCTGAAGCAGTCAAGAAATTACTGCAGGAATTAGACCTTGATAAGGAAGTTAAATCATTACGTAAGAAGCTAAAGACATCCTCTAAGCAAAAGAGAGACAGAATCATCAAGAGACTAGAAGTTGTTGAAGCCTTCAATAATTCTGATAACAAGCCTGAGTGGATGGTTATGGATGTTATTCCAGTCATTCCACCAGATCTTCGTCCAATGGTTGCCTTAGATGGTGGACGTTTCGCGACAACAGACTTAAATGACTTATATCGTAGAATTCTAAACCGTAACAACCGTTTGAAGAAGCAAAAGGAACAAATGGCTCCACGCTTAATCACTAAGAATGAAAAGCGTATGCTTCAGGAAGCTGTGGATGCATTATTTGATAATGCGAAGCGCGGAAAGAAAGCAGCAGTCGAAAGAAATAGACACTTAAAATCATTATCAGATATGCTTCGCGGTAAGCAAGGACGCTTCAGACAAAATCTACTCGGTAAACGTGTAGACTACTCAGGACGTTCCGTAATTATCGTTGGACCAGACTTAGAAATGTACCAATGTGGTATTCCTAGAGAAATGGCAATTATTCTATTTAAGCCATTCGTCTTAAGAGAGCTACAAAGATTACAGGGTAATGATGCAAATGCTAAGAAGAATGCGAATTCTAAATACGAAAAGATGGATGATGATGTATGGGCAGCTTTAGAAAAGGTTGTTAGAGAACATCCAGTTCTATTAAACCGTGCACCAACACTTCATAGACTTGGTATCCAAGCATTTGAACCTAAATTAATTGATGGTAAAGCAATCCGTCTACACCCACTGGTCACTCCTGCGTTTAACGCGGACTTTGACGGTGACCAAATGGCGGTCCACGTTCCACTATCTAATGAAGCACAAGCAGAAGCAAGACTTCTTATGCTAGCATCCAATAACATTCTTAACCCTAAGGATGGTAAGCCAGTCGTTACTCCTTCACAGGACATGGTATTAGGTAACTACTATTTAACAATCGAAGAAAGACTTGAAAGAAAATTCGAGCCTAAGAAGTTTGTTAGAGAAGCTAGAAAAGAATACGATGAAAGACGCGCAGTGATTAGACAAGAAGAACATGATTTCAAAAACAGAAACGAAGGACATTTCTTTACGAACTTCGATGAAGCTTATCTAGCATACCAGCATCAAGAAATTGGATTACATACAAGAATTATCGTTGATCCAAGATCAATCAATCAAGCTTTCTCAGATGAACAAAGAAGTAAGTACTTAGTCACAACGCTTGGTAAGCTAATCTTCAACCGCATTCTACCTCCAAGCTTCTACTATTTAAATGAACCTTCAATTGAAAACCTAGAATTAGGTACACCAAGTAAGTACTTCATTAATAAGGGAGTAAATCCTAAGGATATACTTCCAACACTCGCATCACCTTCTCCATTTAAGAAGAAGTTCCTATCCCAAATCATTGCACAGGTCTTCAAGCAATTACAAATTTCTGAAACATCTAAGATGCTAGATAGACTTAAGGATTTAGGATTTAAATACTCAACAGTTTCAGGTATTACCGTTTCATTTGATGACATCAACGTCTATTCAGGTAAGCATGCTAGAATCGAGAAGACCAATAAGGAAATCGAACAGATTACTTCATGGCATGAAGATGGTATGGTTACAGATGAAGAACGCCGTGGCTTAATTATTAAGGAATGGCAGGAAGCACGTGATGATATCCAAAAAGGACTTATGGAAGAATTCGATAAGGATAATAACATCTATATGATGTCAGATTCCGGAGCCCGTGGTAACGCATCAAACTTCGCTCAGCTTGCTGGTATGCGTGGATTAATGAATAACCCTAAGGGTGAAATTATTGAAGTTCCAGTTCAGGCATCATTTAGAGAAGGTCTTACAGTATCTGAATTCTTTATCTCGACCCATGGTGCGAGAAAAGGTTCTACCGATACAGCGCTGAAAACCGCTGAATCAGGCTATTTAACACGTCGTTTAGTTGACGTGAGCCAGGATGTCATTGTTGTTGACGAAGATTGTAAAACTGAACGTGGTGTCTTCATGGAATCCATTATGGATGACACGAAGGAAATCGTTCCTTTATATGATAGAATCGTTGGCCGCTATGCATCTAAGGATGTTGAACATCCAAATCCAAAGGTTAAACAAGTTCTTGTTAAACGCAATGAATTGATCACTGAAGAAATTGGCCAAGAAATCCTAAAGGCAGGTATCACAGGAGTTGAAATCAGAAGTAACTTAACATGTAATTCCGAAAACGGAGTTTGTGCGAAGTGCTATGGTAGAAACCTAGCAACCAATACGAGAGTTGAGGTTGGTGAAGCTGTTGGGGTAGTTGCTGCACAGTCTATTGGTGAACCAGGTACACAGTTGACCATGAGAACATTCCATACCGGTGGGGTTGCTTCGGCATCCGATATCACACAGGGTCTACCTCGTATTCAAGAATTATTTGAGGCGAGAAATCCTAAAGGTAAGGCTGTTATTTCAGAGGTTGATGGTAAGGTTAAATCCATTGATCGTCAACGTGGTGGTATTTCTATTATTACAATTATTGATAATCATGAAAAAGAATTTAAATACACAATCGATCCAAACGTTGAAGCATTAGTCAGAAAAGGAGCATCCGTTAAGGCTGGTCAAAGACTAACTCTTGGTTCAATCAATCCAAAAGAATTACTTCGTGTTGTTTCTGCTCAAGCAGCTGAAACATATATCTTAGAAGAAGTTCAAAAGGTATATCGTGCACAGGGCGTTGAAATTAGTGATAAGCATATTGAACTGATTGTTAGACAAATGCTAAGAAGAATTTCTATCGTTACTGAAGGAGATACTGAGCTTCTACCAGGAACTGAAGTATCCGTTTCAGACTTTAAGAGAGCTAACCGTCAAGCATTTAAGGATTTCAAGAGACCAGCAGTTGGTCGTCCAATCCTTTTAGGTATCACGAGAGCATCACTTAGAAGTGACTCATTCCTATCTGCAGCATCCTTCCAGGAAACTACAAGAATCCTAACTGATGCAGCAATTAAGGGTAAGACTGATGAACTTCATGGCTTGAAGGAAAATGTCATCATCGGTGGCTTGATTCCTGCGGGTACTGGTATTTTAAGAGAAGCTATTTTCGAATATGACAGATCAAATACCTATAACGAAGAAGAAGAATTAGATTATTAATAACGAGAAGGCATAGCGATATGCCTTCTTATTTTTTATAATCAATCCTATAGATAAGATGATGTATAATATAGATACAAATGATATGAGAGGTTATTATATGAGTAAAGTTGTCGTTATTGGTGGAACCAATATAGATATATTTGCATACCCCCATCAAAGGATTGTGATGAAGGATTCTAATCCCGGCTATATTTCGACGTCTCTTGGTGGTGTTGGAAGAAATATTAGTGAAAATTTATCTAGACTTGGCTTGGATGTAACACTCATTACGGTTTTAGGCAGGGATGAAGCTGCGAACTGGGTTAAGGCTGAATCTAAAAAGATTGGATTGAAGTTATCGATTATTGAAGTCGATCAAACACCATCCTATATCGCGATTTTTGATGAGTTTCACGAGGATTTAGTGAGTGTAGCAGCCATGGATCAGCTAGCCTCACTCGATGCAGATGAAATATTAAAGAGAAAAAAGATTATTAATGATGCAGAAATTATCGTCATGGATACCAATCTTTCATTTGAAACCATGGATGTTATTTTTGATCAGTTTAAGCAAAAGATTTTTGTCGATGCTATCTCTAGTCAAAAGGCCATTAAAATTAAACCCTATTTATCAAAGATATTCGGCTTAAAATTAAACATTATTGAAGCAGAGCTATTAACAGGAATCACCTATGAAAACATGGAAGACTTAAATAAAATGGGTGATATGCTTTTAGAAAGAGGCGTTAAAGAAGTATTTATAACCCTAGGTGATAAGGGTGCATATTATACCAATTTAAGAGAAGCTATTTTTAGAAATGCTATCCCTGTAAAAATCAAGAATTCAACTGGAGCAGGAGATGCATTTTTCGCAGGAGCAATCTATGCGAAATTGCTTGATAAAAACCCACTATCCTACGCAATGGCAAATGCAGTTTTAAATTTATCTGATGAAAAATCAGTTTGCGCAAGTTTGACTAAGGAAATACTTGAAGAAACAGTAAAGGAGCTAAGTCTATGAGAGAATATATAAATATAAGTCAAGAGGTAAAAGAAGCATTAAAAAATAATAAAGCAGTTGTTGCATTAGAGTCAACAATTATTAGTCATGGTATGCCATACCCTGAAAATGTTAAAATGGCACTCAATGTCGAAAAAATTATTAGAGCTGAAGGTGCAGTTCCTGCAACCATCGCGATTCTAGATGGAGTTATTAAAATCGGATTATCTCCTGATGAAATTGAAATTCTAGCTAAAGCTAAAAATGTTTATAAGGTTGGCAAAAGAGATTTCGCTTATGTCGTATCTAAAAAATTGATGGGTGCGACTACAGTTTCTGGTACGTCACTTGCTGCAGCAATGGCAGGAATTAAGGTGTTTGCTACAGGCGGTATCGGAGGTGTGCACCGTGGTGCTACTGAAACGTTCGATATATCTAGAGACCTAGAAGAATTATCTGAGGTAGATATTTGTGTTATTTGTGCTGGAGCTAAATCCATTTTAGATTTAGGACTTACCCTGGAATACCTAGAAACCAAAGGTGTTGAAGTTATCGGCTATCAGACCAAGGAACTACCAGCATTTTATTCTAGAGAATCAGGATTTAACGTCAATTATCAATTAGACACTCCAAAGGAAATCGCATCACTATTAAAGGCGAAATGGGAATTAGGACTCCATGGTGGAGTAGTAGTTGCTAATCCTATTCCTAAAGAATTCAGTATGGATGCTAAAATCATTAATGATGCAATTGATCAAGCATTAGTTGAGGCTAAATCATCAGGGATTAAAGGTAACGAAGTCACTCCATTTTTATTATCAAAAATTAAGCATATTACAGAAGGATCTAGTTTAGAATCCAATATAGAGCTTGTTTATAATAATGCGAAGCTAGCAGCTCAAATTGCATTTGAATACGCGAACAAGAACGATTAACTACCGTTTATCGAAGATATATACGTTTAAAGCCTTGACATATCAAATATCTTTGTTATAATCTTAATGCTTGCATAATTCAAGTAGAACTTCGAAAGGTTTACATTTTCATCTTTTTAATGTAAAGCGTTTAAAAAAAACATATGAAATTAGTTGAATCAAATCACGAAATAGCTCAAATAACAATTTCTAGACTACAGTTTTCATTTTTAGTGAATTGTAGTTCATTTCGAGAATAAGCTATAAACAAAGGATATTTATATCCTTTTTTTTGATGGATTCACACAAAATCACACAATCAAATGATGTAAAAAATGAAAAATGTAATATAATAGATTTAAGTGGTTTTTGAAAAGAGGAATTTATAATGGATTTATTTAAAAAATGTTATCAATATGACACCGCTAAAAAGGCGCGTGAAGGTGGATACTATCCATATTTTCACGAGTTAACAAGTAAACAAGATACTGTCGTTCATATGGAAGGCAAAGAGATGATTATGATTGGGTCTAATAATTACTTAGGACTAACATCTCATCCCGAGGTTATTCAAGCAGCTGTCGATGCCACGCTTAAATATGGAACAGGTGTATCTGGATCAAGATTTTTAAATGGTACACTAAATTTGCATAAACAATTGGAGCATGAACTTGCTACCTTTTTAAACAAAGAAGACTGTACAATTTTTTCAACAGGATTCCAAAGTAATTTAGGAATTATATCTGCAATTGCTGGTCGTAATGACTTGATTTTTTCTGATAAAGAAAATCATGCAAGCATTTATGATGGTACACGTTTAAGTTACGCTGAAACTATTCGTTACGAGCACGGTGATATGGATGATCTAGAAGCCAAGCTTGCCAAAGCTCCTGAAGCTAAGGGTAAACTCATCATCACTGATGGTGTTTTCTCAATGAGCGGAGATATTGCTAAGCTTCCAGAAATCGTAGCATTAGCTAAAAAATATGGTGCAAGAGTCATGGTTGACGATGCACACGGCTTTGGAGTCATGGGGCCCACAGGTCGCGGAACTGCAGAGCATTTCGGATTAGAAAAAGAAGTAGATATTATCATGGGCACATTCTCAAAGTCTTTAGCAAGTCTTGGAGGCTATGTTGCTGCTGAAAGTGATGTTGTCGATTATATTCGCCACAACTCACGTCCATATATCTTTTCTGCAGCTATTCCACCAGCAAACACTGCTGCAGCACTAGCTGCACTACACGTGCTTCAAAGAGAACCAGAAAGAGTAAAAGCTCTTCATGATATATCTGAATATATGAGACAAGGATTAAAGGCTAAGGGATTAAAGATTAGAGATTCAAAAACTCCAATCATTCCAATATTTACTTATATGCCTTTAAGAACAATGTTTGCATGTAATCAATTGTTCGAAGAAGGCGTTTATGTTAATCCAGTGTTGCCACCAGCAACACCAATTGGCGAATGCTTAATTCGTACAAGCTATACAGCAACACACACTAAAGAACAGATGGATATTGCTATTGAAAAAATTGCGACAATCCTAAAGAACTTAGAAGGTTTTGAGGAATAAAAATGAAGGTAATCGTAGTAACTGGGGCATCGTCTGGTATAGGACTTGCTATGACTCAATATTTTTGCCAAAAGGGTCATCATGTTTATGGCATTTCTCGTACAAAAATGTATGAAAAAAATGTTAGAAGTATACAGGCTGATGTAACAGATTATAAACAACTGAAACAAGCATACGAAGATATTTATGAAGTCGAAGGAAAAATTGACGTTTTAATAAATAATGCAGGTATGGGTATTTCAGGAAGTGTTGAAGACACATCCTATGAGGATGCAGCTTATTTAATGAATGTCAATTTCATGGGCGTTTTTAACTCTACAAAAGCAATGATTCCATTACTTAGAAAAAGTGGTGGTGGTAAAATTTTAAATATGAGTTCTGTAGCAGCCAGACTTGGAATTCCATTTCAAGCTTTTTACTCAAGCTCAAAGGCAGCAATCAATGCTTTTTCAGAGGCTTTAAATATTGAACTTCATCCATTTAAAATTCAAGTATGTTCTATCATGCCTGGAGATATTAAAACAGGCTTCACCAAAAATAGAAAAAAGAATGAAGTCGACAGTGTTTTCTATAAGAAACGCGTTGATAAATCAGTTTCTGTTATGGAAGAAGATGAAAGAAATGGCATGGATCCTGAATATGCAGCGAAGGTCGTTTTAAAGCTCATTGAAAGAAAAAGAATTCCACTTTATAAAACAATTGGATTTAAATATAAAATATTTGTACTACTTCATAAATTTTTACCAGCTAAACTCGCTAATAACGTCGTAGGCATGATCTACGGGTTTAAAAAGGAAAAATAAAACAATGAATGAACATCATCATGTAATGCTAAAGGCAATAATGGCCGGTCTTTTTATTGGGATCGCTGGTTTGATTTTTCTTTCTGTAGAAAATAAAATCATTGGTTCAATTTTATTTAGCTTTGGTCTATTAATGGTCGTATCCAAGGGCTATTATCTATATACCGGCAAGGTAGGATACCTACTCCCATTTGAAAAAGGTTATTTACTGGTTTTAGGTAAAACTCTTTTGGGTAACTTCATTGGTATTACCTCAATAGGATTGCTATTTAGATTTTCAGGAATGACTTCAGTTATCACTCAGGCAAATCAATTATTGAATCTAAAAACTTCAAATCTTTGGTATGAAACACTTGTTTTATCCATATTATGTGGAATGATGATGTACATCGGTGTTCAAAGCTACAAGGTGATGAAGCATGATTTTCTAAAGATTCTCATCGTTATATTTGCAGTTGTTATCTTTATCTTAGCTAGATTCGAGCATAGTGTAGCAAACATGCTATATATTGCTTTAGGTAACACTTGGTCCTGGAAGGTATTACTTTATGTAATGATATGGGTCATAGGTAACGGAATCGGAAGTATTTTACTCAACTTAGCAGAAGTCAAGTTAACTAAGGAAATAAATTAAAAATAAGGCTGGTCAGTTGACCAGCCTTTTCTTTACACTTTGTTTTTTATTGCTTTTTATATCCCCTATAAAAAGGAGATTTTGTATTTTTAAATAAGTCTTTTTTAGCATCCTTCACAGTTTTATAAAGTAACGCTTCGCTAGGATCCTCTACCGTATCCTTAACTTGATCTTTCTTTTGTTTTATGTTTTTCGAATCACTAGTGATGATAGATAAATTTAACTTTTTTTCATAATCAACTACAACTGGTTTATGTTCCTTATAAATTACATCAGCTATTTCTCTCATTTGGTTGTGACCTATTTTAGATGTTTGATTTTTTTTGATGTACTCATTCATTTTTTTAATTAATTCAGTATAATGAATAAACTGTTTTTTTACAGAAGCCTTTGCAAATCGAGATTTTAACCGAGTCTCATCACTGCCAATAACTGCAATCTGATAAATCGGTACATCCTTAACAAGCCTGTTATCTCTTAAAAAACGCTCTAGGAATTTTATGTTTCTATCTGTCTTAACAATTTGACTTGAAATACTTTCCTTAATCGTTTGATCTTTGTATGGATAAGCTCGTGTAATTTCTTTCTTGAAATTAATCGTTACATCTCCAAAAAATGGTTTTGTTTCAATCATTAATATAAACTCTGAAGCAATCACAATAAAATCAAATTCTATATCTAAACCGCGATGCTCCAGTCTAATATCGTGAAGACACACTAAAGGTAGTCTCGATTTTTTGATTTCATTGTATACATTTTTCTCACTAAAAAAACTGTTTTTGATAATCAATAATTCTTTTTCGATTTTTGCTCTTGAATCCTTAGATGCGTAATCCATCAAGGATAACAACTCATTCGAATGCACACTTTGCTCAAAATTAAAATCTTTAACGAATTCAGGTTCTTTAATATTAGTATATCCAAAGTCCTTACTATTTAGTTCCATGTCTCTATCCCCCATAAAAACAAATTTTCTATTAATTTTACCTATATTATATCATTTGCTCAATAAAATCATCTAATTATTCATGATTAGCAAATCAAAACCCAATCATTCTAGCCAGCGATATCTCATTTTTTACGTTTTTTTAACACAAAAACATTGACATAATAATCGATTCGTTATATAATTAAAACGCTGCGTGAAATACGCGATAAGTAAACCCCATTTTTGGCTCTATTAAGCCAAAAATAATTTTTAAAAAACAAAATGAAACACTTGGATATGTGTTAGAAGAAAGGAGATCTACAAATGCCAACAATTTCGCAACTAGTAAAAAACGGAAGAACGGACAAAAAGTACAAATCTAAATCACCTGCACTCGGATATGGTTTCAACAGTCTAGAGAAGAAGGAATCAGATTATACTTCACCTCAAAAGCGCGGGGTATGTACACGTGTTACAACCATGACACCTAAAAAACCTAACTCAGCTTTACGTAAGTATGCCCGTGTTCGTTTAAGCAACCAGACAGAAGTGACAGCCTACATCCCAGGTATCGGTCACTCACTGCAAGAACATAGCGTCGTGTTAATTCGTGGTGGTCGTGTCAAAGACCTTCCAGGAGTACGTTATCACATCATTCGCGGTACGTTAGACGCATCAGGCGTCGCAAACCGTAAGCAAGCGCGTTCTAAATATGGTGCTAAGCGTCCAAAGGCAGGAAAAGCAGGAACACCTGCAAAACCAGCTGGTAAAAAATAAGCTTTAAAACAAAAACAAAAAACTAAAATTACGAATAAGAATCGTTTAAAAGAAAGGAAGAAGGTGAACTCATGCCACGTAAAGGACATATTGTAAAACGCGACGTTTTACCAGATCCAATTTACCAATCAAAGCTAGTTACTCGTATCGTCAACACTATTATGGAAGACGGTAAAAAAGGTACGGCTCAAGGCATTTTATATGGAGCATTCAACCGCGTTAAAGAAGCAACAGGACGCGAGCCAATTGATGTTTTCAATGAAGCATTATCAAACATTATGCCTGTTCTAGAAGTTCGTTCACGCCGTATTGGTGGTCAAAACTACCAAGTACCAACTGAAGTTAGAGCCTCAAGAAAAACAACATTAGGATTAAGATGGTTAATTAATTACGCACGTCTGCGTAATGAGAAAACTATGGAAGAAAAATTAGCGAAGGAAATCATCGATGCATCACAAGGATTAGGTGCAGCAGTGAAGAAACGTGAAGATGTACACCGCATGGCTGAAGCAAATAAAGCATTTGCTCACTATCGCTGGTAAGTAAGGAGATTATAACTATGCCTCGTGTATTCCCATTAGAAAAAGTCCGCAATATCGGCATTATGGCCCATATTGATGCGGGCAAAACAACGACGACTGAAAGAATTTTGTTCCATACTGGTAAAATTCATAAAATCGGTGAGGTTCACGATGGTGCTGCTACAATGGACTGGATGGAACAAGAACAAGAAAGAGGGATCACTATCACATCCGCTGCTACAACAGCGTATTGGCATGATCACAAAATCAATGTCATTGACACCCCTGGTCACGTTGACTTCACGGTTGAAGTATCAAGATCACTTCGTGTATTAGATGGTGCGGTTACCGTACTAGATGCACAAGCCGGGGTAGAGCCACAAACAGAAACTGTTTGGAGACAAGCCACCGAATATAAAGTTCCAAGAATCGTTTATATCAATAAGATGGACAAGATTGGTGCAGATTTTGAGCGCGCTATCAAGACAATCCTAAATCGTTTAGGCGTTAAAGCATTTCCAATTCAATGGCCAATCGGCTCTGAATCAGATTTCAAGGGTATCATTGATATCATTGAAAGAAAAGCTTATCTATACGATGGTAACGCTGAGGAAAACAGTAAAGAAATTCCAATCCCAGCCCACCTAAAGGATATCGTTGAATTAAAGAGAGAACAACTCGTAGAAGCTGTTGCAGATTTTGATGAAGAAATCATGATGCAATATCTTGAAGGAGAAGAAGTCTCTATTGAACAAATTAAAAAAGCAATCCGTGTAGGTACGCTTGCAGTTAAATTTTTCCCAGTTATCTGTGGATCATCATTTAAAAACAAGGGTGTTAAGAAAATGCTTGATGCAGTCATTGACTACCTTCCAGCTCCAACTGATGTTGCTGCTGTTATTGGTCATGATTCCAATGGTAACGAAGTTTCTCGTCATCCTGACGATAACGAAAAGTTTACAGCATTAGCATTCAAGGTAATGACTGACCCATATGTTGGACGTTTAACGTTCTTCAGAGTTTATGCAGGTCAAATTACTTCTGGATCATACGTATTAAACACAAACAAAAATAACAAAGAACGTTTTGGTCGTGTTCTTCAAATGCATGCGAACCACCGCGAAGAAATTAAAGAAGTATTTGCTGGAGATATCGCAGCTGTCGTTGGTTTAAAGGATACTACTACAGGTGACACGTTAACCTCTGAAAAGGATGATATCATTCTTGAAACAATGATTTTCCCAGAACCAGTTATTAACGTAGCAATCGAACCTAAGACAAAACAAGACCAAGATAAAATGGGCGTTGCATTACAAAAGCTTGCTGAAGAAGACCCAACATTTAGAACATTTACTGATCATGAAACAGGACAAACCATTATTGCTGGTATGGGTGAACTTCACCTAGAAATCATTGTTGATCGTATGAAGAGAGAATTTAAGGTTGAAGCGAATGTTGCTGAGCCTCAAGTATCCTATCGTGAAACGATTTCAGGAGAAGCCGACATTGAAGGTAAGTTCGTTCGTCAGTCTGGTGGTAGAGGACAATACGGTCACGTTGTGATCAAGTTTGAACCAAATCCAGGTAAAGGTTTCCAATTTGTTGATAAGGTTGTCGGTGGTGTCATTCCAAGAGAATACATCCCAGCAGTTCTAAAAGGACTTGAAGAAGCATTACCACAAGGTATTATTGCTGGCTATCCATTAATTGACATTAAAGCGACGTTGCATTACGGTTCATACCATGATGTCGACTCCTCAGAAATGGCATTTAAGATTGCAGCTTCAATGGCTCTTAAAGAATGTAAGACAAAAGCATCACCAATTTTATTAGAACCAATTATGGACGTAGAAGTTGTTGTACCAAATGATTATGTAGGTAACGTTATTGGAGATTTAACTTCAAGACGTGGTCGTTTAGAGTCTCAAGAAGGCCGTGGAAACGCAGTTAGCATCCGTGCTAATGTACCACTATCAGAAATGTTTGGATATGCAACATCACTTCGTTCAAATACGCAAGGACGTGCTACATTTATGATGCAATTTGCTCGTTATGAAAAGTGTCCAAAATCAATTATGGAAGATGTTATTAAAAAGCGTGGATCAAACTAATCCTCTTGCAAAAACACATCTTTTCATATACAATAAATATGGTAAAACAAAACAAAAATAAAAATAAACTCATATAGGAGGAATTTAAAATGGCAAAACAAAAATTTTTAAGAACTAAGCCACATGTTAACATTGGCACAATTGGCCACGTTGACCATGGTAAGACTACTTTAACAGCTGCTATCACTACAGTATTTGCAAAGCAAGGATTAGCAACAATTAAAGACTACGCATCTATTGACTCAGCTCCAGAAGAAAAAGAACGCGGTATTACAATCAATACTGCACACGTTGAATATGAAACCACTAAGCGTCACTACGCTCACGTTGACTGCCCAGGACATGCTGACTATGTCAAGAACATGATCACAGGTGCTGCTCAAATGGATGGTGGTATCCTAGTTGTATCCGCTGCGGATGGTCCAATGCCACAAACTAGAGAACATATCCTACTTGCTCGTCAGGTTGGGGTTCCTAAGTTAGTTGTATACATGAACAAAGCAGATATGGTTGATGACGAAGAACTACTAGACTTAGTCGAAATGGAAATTCGTGAATTATTAACAGAATATGATTTCCCAGGTGACGATATTCCAGTCATCCGTGGATCTGCTCTTGGTGCATTAAACGGCGAACCTAAATGGGAAGCTACAGTTCAAGCTTTAATGGATGCAGTTGATTCTTATATCGACCAACCAGTAAGACAAACTGATAAGCCTTTCATGATGCCAGTTGAAGACGTGTTCACGATCACAGGTCGTGGTACAGTAGCAACAGGTAGAGTTGACCGTGGACAAGTTAAAGTCGGTGACCCTGTTGAAATCGTTGGTATCACTGATACTAAGCAAACAGTAGTTACTGGTGTTGAAATGTTCAGAAAATTACTTGACTATGCAGAAGCTGGTGACAACATCGGTGCACTTCTTCGTGGGGTTACTCGCGACCAAGTTGAACGTGGACAAGTATTAGCTAAACCAAAATCAGTTAACCCACATTTCAGATTTGAAGCGCAAGTTTACGTTCTTTCAAAAGAAGAAGGTGGACGTCATACAGCGTTCTTCTCAAACTACCGTCCACAATTCTATTTCCGTACAACTGACATTACAGGTGTTATTACACTTAAAGAAGGTACAGAAATGGTTATGCCTGGTGACAACACAGTCATGGTTGTTGAACTAATCCACCCAATCGCTATCGAAGAAGGAACTAAGTTCTCTATTCGTGAAGGCGGACGTACCGTTGGTGCAGGTTCAGTAGTTACAATTCTTGAATAGTATTCTATAAAGAGGCTTCGGCCTCTTTTTTTTATCGAAATTTGATGTTATGATTAAAGATAACGTAGATGAGGTGTCAAATGAAGAAATTTCTATTCGCAATTATAATTTCTTTTTCGTTATTTTTCTTAAGTGCTTGTGTTAGCTTTGTCGATGTATCTGATATCGAACTCATCTTAATTGATGAAGGATTTTCAATTATTGAGTATCAGGAGTCACAAAAAAATCGAATGAATTTGACCTTAAGTGATTATTGTGAATGTGAGGTCAGTAGAGTGATTGAAGGAAGAATTGATCAAATTACAGAGGTTTACATCTTTGAATTTGAAAAGAGAAGTCAAGCTGTTCAATTCGTAGGGCTTATAGAAAATAATGAATTTGCAGAGGTCATCAGCTTCAAGCACTACATCAGATATGGTCATATCGTAATCCTTGCAGGTAGTCTTGAGATTATAGAGTTATTTGAGGGTATGTAAATCATTTATATTAAAAATGGAGTTTATGGACTTCATTTTTTTCACTTCGATTAAAAAAATGTTAGATTGAGTTAATACAAGCAAAGCCATTCATTTTTACTTTAAATATGATAAAATATGAGTAATCAAAAGAGGTTGATCAAAGATGATTGTTGACACACACGCACATTTAAATACAGATGATTTTAAAAATGATTTGAAATCCATTTTAGATCGAGCGAAATCAAATGGAATTGAAAAGATTATTTGTATCGGAATGGATGAGAGCTCAAATCATTTAGCGATAGAGATAGCAAAAAATCATGAAATGGTTTTTTCAACCGTTGGAGTTCATCCAGGCTACGTAGATACATCTACTACAGATCATTTAGAGTCTCTTTTGCATCATGATAAGATTGTAGGTATTGGTGAATGTGGTCTTGATTTTTATTGGAGAAAAGATAATATTGAACTCCAAAAAAAAGTATTTCAAGAACATATTGAGTTAGCAGTGAAAACTAAGCTCCCGCTAGTAATCCATACGAGAGATTCATTTACTGAAGCATATGAAATGCTACTTCCATATAAAGGGAAGGTGACTGGAGTATTTCATTGTTTCTCATCAGATTATAAGGATGCGAAAAAAGCAGTTGATTTAGGGTTTTATATTGGTATGGATGGACCGATTACATTTAAGAAAAATGAGATTCTTGTTGAAATTGTTTCACATATTGACTTAAATTACGTTTTAGTGGAAACAGACAGTCCTTATATGGCACCTATGCCATATCGAGGAAAAAGAAATGAACCAGGCTATACGAAATATGTTGTTGAAAAAATTGCAGAAATCAAAGGATTAACCGTAGAAGAAGTTTCAAGAATTACAACAAAGAATGCACATGAATTATTTCATTTAGGAGGATACAAAGCATGAAGAAAAAAGTACTTTATTTATTATTAGCAGTATTCAGTTTAATTACCTTAGCAGGGTGTTCTTTTGCACTGCGTGCAGAAACACCTTATCAATCACCTACACCTTATGAACAGCTAAGAATTGATATGATTGCTACAGTTGAACCTTCAGTGGTTGCTGTAAAAACTGAGACAGGACATGGTTCAGGAATTATTTATAAGAGTGAACCAATTTTGGAATCTAGTGAAACATTATACTATGTCATGACGAACTACCACGTTGTTGAAAATGGTGGTGAAATGACGATTCATTTTGGAAGTGGAAAAACAGACATACCTGTTGTTGACTATGCAGGCTATGAATTATATGATATCGCAGTTGTTCGTTTTAAGACGGATAAAACACTTCGTGTCCACAATGTTGCTCCAATCAACGATAATACAATTACTGAGATCGTTAAGGGTCAAGATGTTTACGCCATTGGATCTCCGCATAACCTAGATAAGTTTAACTATGTCACGCAAGGTATTGTAAGCTTACCAACATTTGCTTATAACGGTGTTGTAGGTCTAGCAATTATGCATGACGCGGAATTAAACCCTGGAAATAGTGGTGGACCATTATTTAATTTGAAGGGTGAATTAGTTGGCATCAATGTTGCTAAAATTCCTACCGTTTCATCTAAGGATGGTACGATTGCTGCAGAGGGTTTAAACTACTCGCTATCAATTAATAAAATCGCTCCAATTGTTAGAAACTTTAAAGCAAGTGATTTTCAAGAAGTTGTTAGAAAACCACGTATTGGTATTTCTGTTCAAGAAGTAGAAATATTCCTACAGGAAAATGATGCTTCATTACTTCCTCCTAATCCAGTTGGAGTGGTAGTCGTTGGCTTTGATCAAACAAGAAATGCGAAAGATTATTTAGAAATGTATGACCTAATTATTTCGATGAATGGAACTCCAATTACTTCAATAGCTGACATCGGTGCACAGCTTGTTGATGCTAAGTTTGGTGACTCACATGTCATCACCGTGATGCGAAAAGTTAATGGTTCATTCGTAGAATTATCATTTACTATTATCTTATCATGATTGCGAAACAAGTCTTTGATAAATTACTGAATAAGGGCTTAACTATCGCGTTTGCTGAGAGTATGACTGGTGGTGCTGCAACCTATGAACTGATGAAAAACCCTGGAGCATCCAAGGTGATTTCAGGAAGCATAGTTGCCTACAGTGTTAAGCAAAAACATAACCTTTTAAACATGACCTTAGAGGACATTAATAAGTATGGAATTGTGAGTAAAGAAGTCTCTATCATCATGGCAAGAAAGGTCAAAGAAATCATTGGCTCGGATATTGGTGTTGGAGTAACAGGTAATGCTGGTCCAACTCTACAAGATAACACAACCAAGAAAGAGGCTTGGATTTCCATTTTTTACAAGCATGAAATGCAAGTGTTTCATGTCGATTTAGAGGAATGCGATCGAGTAGAAGCAATCGAAAAAACAGTTCGATTTATCTATGATAATCTAAGCATTATCCTGCAATAAAAAAGGATTCAAAACAAGTTGTATTATCATATCATATATGATATAATGATTTGGCATAAGATAGATAATCCTTGTCTTATATAGACCATAGACCAAAAGGAGGTGGAACAGATGAAAAAATACGAAGTTATGTATATCATCCGTCCAACTGTTGAGAGCGAGAACATTAAGCAAATCGTAGGTAATTTCAATAATATATTTGAAAACTACAGTAGCAAGGTTCTTGAGATCAAAGAGTTGGGGCTAAAAGACTTAGCTTACGAGATTGATCACTACAAAAAAGGGTATTACGTTTGGCTACTTGTAGATGCTACTCCAGAAGCAGTTGCTGAATTTAATCGTGTAGTAAGAATTACTGAAGAAGTAATTCGCTTCATTGTTGTAAAGGAAGGCGAATAAATTATGATGAATAGAGTTATTCTGGTTGGAAGAATTACCAAAGATCCAGAAATTAAATCTACCCAATCTAATATAGCCGTCGTTACCTTTACGCTTGCAGTCAACAGACAATTCGCGGATCAGTCCGGCGAAAAACAAGCTGACTTTATTCAATGCGTCGTTTGGCGTAAGCAAGCAGAAAATTTAGCACGCTTTGTTAGAAAAGGTGCACTCTTAGGTGTTGAAGGACGCATTCAAACAAGACAGTATGAAGCGGACAACGGCACACGTTATGTTACAGAGGTTGTTTGTGATTCAGTCCAGTTTTTAGAAAGCAAGGGCGACACAACAGAACAACCAGTAAGAGAAGAACAAAATACTTCAGAAAACGACGAGTTCTACGAAACAAGTAAGCAACTCGCTGCAGAAGAAGATTTACCATTTTAAGGAGGAAACATCATGCAACAAAATAGACGTGGTGGCGGATTCAAGAAGCGTAAGAAAGTATGTTACTTTACACAAAATAAAGTAGAACACATAGATTTTAAGGATGTTGAGCTGTTAAAGCGTTTCGTTACAGACCGCGGTAAGATTTTACCAAGAAGAGTAACTGGAACATCAGCTAAATGGCAACGTCCACTTGCTATCGCTATCAAGAGAGCTCGTCACATGGCACTTTTACCATTCGTAAAAGACTAATTAGCTAAAATTAANNCAAATCCCAACTCAGTTTAAATTGAGTTGGGTTTTTATTTTTTATTAATGAATTGAATTTCTTAACGATTATAGAGTTGCGGCTGCGTATAATTCAGCAACCTTATCCCAATTGATTACATTAAAGAATGCAGATACATAACTAGGACGCATATTTTGATAGTTTAAGTAATAAGCATGTTCCCAAACATCAAGTGCTAGAATAGGAATACCTTCAGCAAGTGGAGTATCCTGATTTGCTGTAGAAACAATTTTTAATGAATTGTCAGGTAGTACAATTAGCCAAGCCCAGCCACTACCAAATGTTGTGTTTGCAGCAGCTTCAAATTCTTCCTTAAAATCAGCAAATGAAGTAAAGTTACTAATGATTGCTATCGATAGTGCACCGGTTGGTAATTCACCATTATTTACTTTTAAAATGCTCCAAAAAAGTGAATGATTATAATGTCCACCACCATTATTTTGAACTGATGAGCGTATATCTGCGGGAACCTTAGATAAATCCTTAAGTAGCTCTTCAAGTGGTGTGTTTAGCTCAGGATGCATTGCAAATGCAGCATTTAAATTATTAACGTATCCATTATGATGCTTCGTGTAATGAATTTCCATTGTGTTGGCACCAATAAATGGTTCTAATGCATCATAGGCATAGCCTAATTCTGGTAATACAAAGACCATTGGATCGCCCGTGATAGGAACTGTTTCTTCTTCCTTACACCCTGCCACAAGAAAGAGTAATCCTATGGATAGGAATAAAGTTAGTACTTTGAATAGTGTATTTCTTTTTAAATTTTTCATTTTGTTCTCCTTTATAGAATATCTATGAAAATGAAACTAATAGAATGTATATATACACATTACCATGAAAATAAAGATATTAGCGTGGATAAGGATTGTGTTTTATTTCACTTAATAGATAAATCTTTGTGGATTTAAATGGCTGAAGATGAAATAAGTTATAAATTTTTTTCTAGTCTTTAAAGATAAAATCTTTATATTATTCTCAAACGTGATATAATATTTTTAAAGTAGGTGAGCTCGTGAAACGATGGCTTTTTCTCATCATTGCGTCTGTCATATTTATTGTCAGCGTGATTTTATACACACCTTATTTCAACTTTGAATCAGGAGCGCAGTTTTTCCTTTTACTTCTCATGCTGTCTGGCATGATTTTAGTCTTTGCTGCCTTTTACATCTCACTGAACTATCAAGCTAGACAAAAGGTAAAAACGCTTCAAAACAGATTATCGATGTGGACAAAGCTGTCCTACCACGTCAATCAGGTTGGCGATGAAGTATTTAATGAACTACCTATAGGAATCATTGCATTAGATGATGAGTTTGAAATTAAATGGGCTAATCCGCATGCAAAAGCAATTTTTGATGCAAAAATTGCCGGAAAGAATCTAAAGGATGTTCACCCTCAACTTCATTTATCAGCAATGCAAAATAAAATTCAATTTACAATTCAGGTAAAAAATGATACCTATGATGTTATATACCGCTCTGAATATAAGTTTTTCTATTTATTCAATGTAACAGAAAGAGAACAGGTTAAACAAAAATATTTAGACCAGATTCCTGCATTAGGAATTGTCTATTTAGATAATTTAGATGAAGCAATAGGATCTATGGATGTTTCAGAACAATCCTCACTGAAGGGTGAGTATTTAGCTGCGATTGCCGACTGGGCAAATAAATATGATGGATTTTTAAAGCCATATGCAGATGAAAGACTAGTCGTTCTTTTATATCGTAAGCAGCTGAATTTAATGATTCAAGATAAATTTGATATCTTAGATAAAATCAGATCCATTTCAACAGCAAACCAAGTCAGAGTTTCCATTTCAATGGGTGTAGCTTCATGGGATGTCGATTATGAAGAACTAGGTATATACGCACAAAACGCCGTTGAACTCGCTGAAAAGCGTGGTGGTGACCAGGTCGTTGTCAATATACAAGATCAAAAAATTGCATATTTTGGTGCTAAAAATGATGCTGCTGCAAAGAGCTCACGTGTAGGGGTTAGAATCAATGCTCAGACAATTAAAGACTTTACAGATAAAGCGTCTAACATATTTGTAATGGGACACAATCAAGCAGATTTAGATGCATTTGGTTCGATGATTGCTGTATACCACATGGCAAAGGTTAGTAAAAAACCTGTATATATGGTAATCGATGAAGCGAAATTGGATAATACAGTAATTAAGGTTTACGAGCTTCTTAAAGAAAAAATGCCTAACTTTACTGAAAATGTAGTTACATCCGATGTAGCAATCACACAAGTTAACGAAGAAAGCTTATTAATTGTTGTTGACTCACAGTCACCAAAGATTGTTATGTCACAGGAATTACTGAAGAAAGTAAATAAACTCATCGTTATCGATCACCATCGAGTTGGTGAGGATACATTTGATTCCATATTTAGTTTCATTGAACCATACGCATCCTCAACGATAGAATTAGTTATGGAGCTTTTAAATTTCTATAATACAGAGGAAGTTATTAAAATATCACCATTTGAAGCGACCATCATGTATGGTGGGTTAGTGGTAGATACCAATAACTTCAGCTATCGTACAGGGTCAAGAACCTTTGAAGTGGCATCCAAGTTAAAAGATTTAGGTGCTGATATTACTGATGTCAAATTATGGCTACGTAGAGATTTAATGCGTACGCTAGAAATTAATAAATTATTAGGAAACGTCGAAATATTTTTAGACCGTTTCGCATTTGTTGTGACATCAGATATTTATGATGATAGAATTCTTCTTGCACAGGTTGCAGAAGCATTACTTCAGATCAATGGTATTGATGCTGCATTTATGATTTCAAGAATGGGAAATGATAAGGTAGGTATATCTGCTAGATCCTATCAACAAGTTAACGTACAGATTTTGATGGAGGCTTTCGGTGGTGGTGGGCATTTAAATAGTGCTGCAGCTCAAATCGAGAATCAATCATTATCTGAGGTATATAATCAATTAAAAACATACTTAGAGCTAGAGTATGGTGGAGGAGGAGAACTCGTGAAAGTTATTTTATTAGAGGATGTTAAAGGCAAAGGTAAGAAAGATGATGTGATTGAGGTTGCATCAGGGTTCGGTCAATTCTTAGTTACACAAAAGAAGGCAATGTTAGCTACGGATGAAAACATGACAGCACTCAACAAGGCAAAGGAAGAAGCGTTTTTATCTCAACAACGTCATAT
>DDWO01000012.1:94121-97826 GCA_002345705.1 Acholeplasmataceae bacterium UBA2284
GAAGATGCACATCATATCTTAATCGATAAGAAAAAAGTAGAATTATCTAGTGATATCAATTCTGTAGGTATTTACACCGCTACTGTATCCTTACACAAAGACATTAAAGCACTATTTGAAGTCCATATCGTTGAAAAGTAGGTATTAGATCATGGCGAAAAGCTTACCGCATCATCATGAAGCTGAACAATCCGTTTTAGGTACTATATTTTTAGATCCTAAAGAGATTGTATCAGTTGTTGACCAACTGAATAATGAAGACTTCTTTGAACAAGCGCATCAATTAATTTTTGAAGCAATGAAGGAGTTACATAACAATACGATGAAAATCGATTATACTTCAGTCGCAGCTAAGCTTGAAGAAGGTCAAAACCTTCAAAAAGCTGGTGGGATGAAGTATCTTTTAGCGTTATCTGAAACGGTTCCTTCAACCAAGCATTTAGAAACCTATGTAGAGCTTGTAAGAGATGGATCCATGAAGCGTCAGGTCATTCAACTCGCATCAGAAATATTAGAAACTGGATATTCCGGAGATATGGATGCGAATGAGTATTTAACGTTAGCGGAAGAAAGTATTTTCGCACTCGCACAAAAAAGAAAAACCTCTGAGTTTTCTGAGCTTGCTGATGTGATTAGAGAAGTTAAAGAAAAAACAGAGAAGAATAGAGATAAAAAAGGCGGAATTACCGGCCTTAGAACTGGATTTTCAAACCTTGACCAGCTTACAGCTGGACTTCAACCAGAAGAACTCATTATTCTAGCAGCACGTCCTTCGATGGGTAAATCAGCATTCGCGATGAATTTAGCGTTAAACGTTGCTAAGCGTAATAAGGATGGACAATCAGGAGTTGCTATATTCTCTCTTGAAATGAGCAACGAGCAGCTTGCTGCACGTATGCTATCATCAGAATCTAATATTGAAAATAATAAGATTAAAACAGGGCATTTAACATCTAGAGAGTGGCAATTTCTTGAAGGTGGGATGCAGTCATTATCGAAGCTACATATCTCATTTGATGACTCTGCAGCAGTCAGTGTTGCAGACATTAGAGCAAAATGTAGAAAGCTTTCTCAAGAAGGAAAACTTGATTTTGTGGTCATTGACTATTTACAGTTAATTAAAGGTGATGATAGATCAGGAAATAGACAAGAAGAAGTAGCTAAGATTTCTAGATCGTTAAAGCAAATGGCCAGAGAATTGAAGATTCCGATCTTGGCACTATCTCAGTTATCCAGAGAAGTAGAGAAGAGAGAAGATAAAAGACCAGTGTTAGCTGATCTTCGTGAATCTGGTTCGATTGAACAGGATGCCGATATTGTAATGTTTTTATATAGAAATGATTATTACGTTCATAATCCAGAAAATAAGACTGGTGAAGTTGAACTATCAATAGCAAAAAACCGTCAGGGTATGGCAGGTATTCGTTTAGGATTTAGATTTGATACTGAATTCTCAAGATTTACAGCTCAATCTGATCGTGATGACGATACGATTAAAGACTAATAACCAACAAAAAAAGGAACTCGCGTTCCTTTTTCTTTTTTAAATTACTTTAGAGTGAATGTTAACATCCAAATGTGTTTTTCAAAGCTTGCAAGTGTGCCAATCAATAAATCAGCAGTCACTTCATCTCCATGATCTTCAGCTAATTTTAATACTTCTTTAAGTTCAATTGCTAATAGCTTGAAATCATCTAAAACATGTTTAATCATTTCTTCTGGCTTTTCAGTTCCACTAGCTTCCTTAATAGATGTTAAAGCTAAATACCCCTTAAGGTTAGAAACTGGATTTCCACCAATCATTAATAATCTTTCTGCATAAGCATCATAAAGCTCATTCACTTCATCATAAAATTCTTCAAATTTTGCATGTAGTGGATAAAAGTTAGGACCTGTTACATACCAGTGAAAATGATGTAACTTCGTAAATAAAACACTGAAATTTGCTACTTGCTTGTTTAAAGCTTGATATAGTTTTTCCATTTTTATACCCTTTCCTTTCGTTTTTATACACTTCTATTATATCACAACATTAATCAATTTCCAGTGGATACACATTTCAGCAAGTATTACATAATTCGTTATTTTCACGCTATTTCTTGTGGAAAAATCTTCTTATTTATGGTAATATTGTTAAGCGGGTGATAACTATGTATGATCGATTAGAGATTATGGAAAAGCAGTTACAACAAATGCAAGATAAACTTGCTAGTGGAACGCTTGAAGTCAAAGAAATGACAAAACTATTAAAAGAATCTAGTGCTATTCAAGAGACGGTTGAAGTATACCGTTTTTATAAGTCTAAAGCCTCAGAACTTGAGGATTTAGAGGAAATGATTAAAGACGAAAAAGATGATGATATCCTAGAGATGGCACATCTTGAAATCCATAATCTAAAAGAAATCCTAGAAAATACAGAAGAAAAATTAAAGATCTTATTACTACCAAAAGATCCTAATGATGAGAAAAACGTTATTATGGAAATTAAAGGTGCAGCTGGTGGAGATGAGGGAAATATCTTTGCTGGAGATCTTTTTAGAATGTATTCTAAGTATGCTGAAACCATGGGATGGAAAATTGAAATTCTTAATGCTATGGAAGGTGCGATGGGTGGCTATACATCCATCGAATTTATGATATCAGGTAAGCAGGTTTACTCTCAATTAAAATATGAGTCAGGTACACACCGTGTACAGCGTGTCCCTGAGACAGAATCGATGGGAAGAGTGCATACTTCAACCGCTACAGTACTTGTTATGCCAGAAGCTGAAGAATTAGAATTTGAAGTGAAGTGGGAAGACATTCGCTTTGACACCTATAACTCAAGTGGTCCAGGTGGACAATCAGTAAATACAACAAAATCTGCTGTACGCTTAACTCACATTCCAACCAATACGGTTGTTGCATGTCAAGAAGGTAAGAGTCAGCATGAAAATAAAGATAAAGCATTTAGATTATTAAAAACGAGAATTTTTGACGCGATGATTGAAGAACAGCTCGCTAAAGAAGGCGAAGAACGTAGTAAACTCATTGGTCGTGGTGATCGTAGTGAAAAGATTAGAACCTATAATTATCCACAAAATAGAGTATCGGATCATCGTATCGGATTAACACTCCAAAGACTTGATGTTATTATGGAAGGCAAAATCGAATTGATTCTAGAGCCTTTACAAAATGAATTCCAAAAGCGTCAACTTACAGGAGAAATGAAGTGACATTCGAAAAGCTCCTAAAATTAGCATATAAAAAAACGAAGGATAATCAAAAAGAGGAAGAAGCAGCTAAGCTTTTACTGATGGAACTATCCAATCAAGATCCTCATCTATTTTTCTTAAATCTTAAAAATGAAGTCGATCCAATCATTGAAAAAGACTTTTTAGAAAAACTAGATCTTTATATTCATCATCATGTTCCAGTTCAACACTTAATTGGTCACTCCTATTTTTATGGATATAAACTGATCGTGAACGATCATGTTTTAATACCAAGAGGAGAAACTGAACAATTGGTTGAACATGTATTATTCTATTACGATAAATACTTTAATAATGATCAATTAGATGTTCTTGATTTAGGGACCGGTAGTGGTTGTATCGGACTAACTTTATCTTTAGAAGAAAAGAACTTAAATGTAACGATATCTGATATCTCTAAAGATGCTTTAGAAGTAGCAACTAAAAATAAAGATAATCTATCTGCGAATGC
>DDWO01000012.1:97944-167230 GCA_002345705.1 Acholeplasmataceae bacterium UBA2284
TTAGATCAATCCAAATCCTATATCAAAGAAAAAGCTTTAATAGCCTTTGAGCATGGATATCAACAAAAAAATGAGATTTACACATACGCAAAACAAGCATATCCTAATGGTATCATCATTCAACTCAAGGATTTAGCAGGTAAAGATCGATTTACTTTTGTTGGAATTGGCGGAGTTCTTAGCCAAGAATAATTCATATTTTTAAAGTTTTTAAAGCCTTAACACTGTAAAATTAGATATAATCAACTGTATAGTCATCAAAAGAAGTCATACATCTGAAATAACATCATTTCACGGTACAAAAGACTTCGTTTTGAGACTTTTTTTGTTTTAAATTCTAAAAAGTAGTATATAATAAGTAAGGTTATGAAAAGAGGGTATTTATGGAAATAAGAAACATCGCAATTATTGCCCATGTCGATCATGGTAAGACTACGCTAGTCAATCAGTTACTCAAACAAAGTGAGAGATATGATGCACATGCGCAATTAGATGATCGTGTCATGGATTCAAACGACATTGAAAGAGAACGCGGGATTACGATCCTTGCTAAAAATACAGCAATTGTCTATAAAAATTATCGTATTAATATTCTAGACACTCCAGGTCATGCTGACTTTGGTGGTGAAGTAGAACGTATTATGTATATGGTAGATGGTGTATTACTTTTAGTTGATGCATATGAAGGCGTTATGCCACAAACAAGATTTGTACTTAAAAAAGCACTTGAAGCGAAATTACTACCAATCGTTGTTGTTAACAAGATTGATAGAAAATACGCTGACATTCAAAGAACAGTCAATGAAGTATATGATCTATTTATCGATCTAGGAGCT
The DNA here is from genome assembly GCA_002345705.1 of Acholeplasmataceae bacterium UBA2284. GTDB lineage: Bacteria > Bacillota_I > Bacilli_A > Acholeplasmatales > Acholeplasmataceae > Peloplasma. Next base: position 98,781 of record DDWO01000012.1, read on the forward strand.
GATGAACATCAGCTTGATTTTCCTGTTTTATACGCATCAGGAATTCAAGGATTAGCAAATTACATTCCTCATCTAGACCTAGATATCAAAATGGAACCTATCCTAGATACAATCATTAAAGCAATCCCTCAGCCAAACCAAATCGCTGAAGGTCCACTACAATTCCAACCAGCATTAATTGATTATAATGATTATGTAGGACGTATGGGAATTGGTAAAATCTATAAGGGCACAATGCGTGTGAATGACATGGCTTCTTGTGTACGTATGGATGGTTCAATTGTTCAATTTAGAATTCAAAAAATTCTTCAATCCATGGGCATGGAGAAAATTGAAGTTGCTGAAGCCTATGCTGGAGATATCGTATCTGTTGCAGGTCTTCCTGATATTCATGTCGGTGAAACAGTAACTGCAGTTGGTTACGAAGATGCACTACCTCACTTACATATCGATGAACCAACGGTTCAGATGACATTTTTAACCAATAGTAGTCCATTTGCAGGTAAAGAAGGAAAATTCGTTACTGCTTCGAAAATAGATGACAGATTATTTAAAGAAACTCAAAAGGATGTTAGCTTAAGAGTTGAACGTATCGGAATGACAGAAGCATGGACAGTATCTGGACGTGGAGAACTTCATTTAGGTATTCTAATTGAAAATATGAGAAGAGAAAACTATGAATTTCAAGTTTCTCGTCCAAGAGTAATTGTTAAAATTAAAGATGGAGTCAAGCATGAACCTTATGAAGATGTTCAAATTGATTGCCCATCAGAACATTTAGGTACAGTGATTGAAATGCTTGGGGAACGTAAGGGTGATTTAGTTCAAATGAACCAACACGGTGATTACTCAAGAATTCATTACATCATGCCTTCTCGTGGATTAATCGGTTTTATGACACAATTCTTAACAGCAACCAAGGGTTACGGTATTTTATCTCATATCTTCCTAGACTATAGACCAGTGGTCCATGATATTGTAGGAAATAGAAGAACTGGTGCTTTAATCTCATTAAATAATGGAATGACCACAGCATATGCTATTGGTAGACTTGAAGATCGTGGAGATATGTTTCTAGACCCACGTATTTCTGTTTACGAAGGTATGATTGTTGGTGAATGTAATAAAGACACTGATATGGTCGTTAACGTGACCATGGAAAAGCAATTAACCAATATGCGTTCAGCAGGTAAGGATTCTACAGTCGTTTTGAAAAAGCCAAGAGCAATGAATTTAGAGGCTTGTCTAGCGTTTATTAACGATGATGAATTAATTGAAATTACACCAAAAAACATTCGCCTAAGAAAAGCAATTTTAAAAGCGATTGATCGTAAGAAAGCTTACTATAACGAAACTCAAGAATAAAGATGATAAACACATCTTTTTTCTTTCGTTTGAAGGTAACAATTCTGGTATAAAAATATATTTTTATGATATAATATCTAAAGAGTCCGATAGAGGAGGAATCATATGAGAATAGTGATTGGCAGTGATCATGGTGGCTATGAGTTAAAGGAAAAAATCAAAGCTTATTTCGACACCGAGAAAATTGATTATACTGACATGGGAACAAGCTCAATTGATTCGGTTGATTACCCAGATTATGGGAAAAAGGTTGGCTTAGCAGTCATGAATGAAGCATACGACTTTGGTATCGCAATTTGTGGTACAGGAATCGGGATTAGTATTGCAGCAAACAAGGTTAAAGGTGTTCGCGCAGCATTAGTCTATGATGAAACGACAGCAAAACTCGCTAAAGAACACAATAACGCTAACGTCTTAGCCTTAGGTGGAAGAACAACTGAAATAGATAAAGCCATTTTAATCATCAAAACCTTTATGGGATCCACGTTTGAACAAAGACATCAAACGAGAATTGATAAAATAAAAAAAATAGAGGGGAATGAATAGAAATGAGCAAAGTAGTGATTCTGAATCATCCTTTAATCGACCACAAAATGGCGCGTATTAGAGACAAGAGAACCGGAACCAAAGAGTTTAGAGAAAGTGTATCTGAAGTAGGTGGTTTGATTACTTATGAAATTACTCGTGATTTCAAAACCAAACCTGTAACGATTGAAACACCGATGTGTGAAATGACAGCGCATGAGCTGGAAAAACAAGTCGTCATCGTACCTATATTAAGAGCAGGGTTAGGAATGGTTGAAGGCATTCACAACATCATTCCAACAGCTAAAATCGGACATATCGGACTTTATAGAGATGAGGAAACATTACAACCTCAGGTTTACTATTCTAAATTTCCTAAAGATATTGAATCTAGCGTCGTATTGGTCGTCGATCCAATGCTAGCTACTGCAGGGTCTGCCTGCAAAGCAATTGAAATACTTAAGGCTAGAGGAGCTACCGATATTCGTTATGTAGGATTAGTTGGTTGTCCTGAAGGCGTAGAAAGACTACAGAAGGAGCATCCTGATGTCAGTATCTATCTTGCCGCTCTTGATAGTCACTTAAATGAAAACGGATATATCGTTCCTGGTCTTGGAGACTGTGGGGACCGTTTATTTGGAACCAAATAAGAGAAATAAAACAAAAAGAATTTTTATGACCTATATGGTCGTTATGCAACTCATTTTTACTGTCATCGGATTAGCCTTAATCGGTTATTACATCGGAATTAAAACAGATCCAGATGGTAATAGTTATATATACTACACAGCGATTGGTCTAGCTGTTGGTGTTTTAGTTGGTTTTATGACCTTGTATCAATGGATGAAAAGTGAGGAACGCTATGAAAGACGTACACGTCATTAGCATCATTGCTCTGATTTATTCAGTAATCTTAGCTTTGGTAACACTTATATTCTTTAATGATTATTTACTATGGGCAATACTCGGCTCTGCCGTTGCCCTTTTTAACCATAGCTTGATGATTCAGGTAACAAAGAATAAATTAACATCCTATAAGCTTGTTACGCATTTGATTCAGCGTTATGTATTTTATATCGTGATTCTAGCGATTGTATATTTTGATACAAGAAACCTAGGAACAGATATTATGATTCAATCCTATGTATTCTTATTATTAGGAATCGCTTCAATAAAGTTTGGAGCTATCATCTATCAAACACCACTCATTAAAAAACCTAAGGAAGCTGAGGTGAAGACAAATGATACAGACAGTAATTGATTACATCAATAATCTTCCAGGATATTTTCTAACCTCATTATTCCTAATGGCTGTTATATCAATATTTGCTATTATCGTAGGATTTAGAGTATCTACGCTAGATGCGAAAGCGAAGCCAAATTTATTTATGGTTGGAATTATTTCATTTGTGGACATGATGAATAAATTCGTTAAGGGGTATGTAGGAAAGAATTGGAGATTTTTAACTCCAATTGCATTAACAATGGCAATCTATGTATTTATCTCAAACGTTTCAGGAATCGTTGCTCTGAATTCCCCAACAAAGTATACAGCCATTACCTTTTCACTTTCAATTACTGCTTTCTTAGTCGTTCAGGTTACAGGGTTTATTTCACAAAGCTGGAGACATTTTCTTGGAGTGTTTAAGCCACTACCCTTCATGCTTCCACTGAACTTGATTAGTGAAGTTACACCTATTATTTCGATGGCACTTCGTTTATTTGGTAATATTGCCAGTGGTGCATTGATATTAACTGTAGTATATAAGGGGTTTTCAAGTATTGATATTCCATTTATCGGATGGGTATCCGTATTGATTACACCCGCTTTACACATGATGTTTGATATAGCCTTCGGATTAATTCAAACGCTTGTTATTGTATTGTTGACTGTAATATTCGCTTCTCAAAAGGTTGATGAAGCGGATTTAGAGATAGAATAATTTATTAAAGGAGAAAAACAATGTTAACATTTTTAAATTCTATTTTACCTTTCATTTTAGAAGTTGCCCCAGGAGATTTATCTAGTGGTTTAGCTTATGTAGGAGCAGGTATTGCCGTATTTACAGGTTTTGGTACTGCGATTGGTCAAGGTATTGCTGCATCTAAAGCAGTTGAAGCAGTTGGACGTCAGCCAGAAGCTGCTGGTAAGATTACATCAACGATGTTAATCGGTCAAGCGGTTGCTGAAACAACTGGTCTTTATGGTTTAATTATTGCATTTATTCTTGTATCAAAATAAAAGACGAAGGATTTGATCTAAGTGAACGAGATATTTAATGAAGTCGTACTGGCAATCGAAGAAGGATTGTATTCCGTCTTGCAGAGACCAGATATTGTCGTGCTTAATCTCGTTGCATTCGCACTTTTAGTGCTGATTATCAAAAAATTTCTATGGAGCAAGGTTACAACATTTTTAGAAGCGAGACAAGCTGCTTTATCAGAAGCGCTTGACACTGCTGAAAGTGAAAGAGCACGCGCTAGAGAACTTCAGGAGAAATCGGTAAAAGATTACGAAGCAATGAAGGAAGAAACTAGACAATTAAAAGAAAAATTAACGCTTGAAGCATACAAACAACAAGATGAAATGATAACCAATGCGAAGAAAGAAGCGAAACGTCGCTTAGACCAAGCTGAAAAGGATATCGAGTATGAAATACTACAAGCAAATGAAGACATCAAACAATCCATTAAAGAGGTTGCTTTTATTGCTGCCCAAAAGATTGTGAAAAGAGAAATTGATGAATCCGTTCATCAGGATATCATTGATGAAATTCTTCAAGAGAGTACGAAATAATGAGTATCTCAAATTATGCGAAAGCACTCTTTTCGATTGCTAAGGAAGAAAACAAAATTGATGTCTTGACCTATCATTTCGATGATCTAAAAGATACAGTTGACAAAAATCCGACTTGGGTGACATTAATGGACTCACCAATGGTATCATTTGAAGAAAAATCAAAGATGATAGATTCTCTTGAGTATGATAGTTCATTGATCGCTTTTTTGAAAATGCTTGCTCAAAAAAACAACATTCACTTATATCAAGAAATATATAATGAATGGACCCTGCTTTCTAGAGTTTATCAAAAGATAGCACATCTTCACATTTACTCAGCGAAGCCAGTTTCAAAGGAGGTTGAAGAGAGATTAATAAAAGCAATCACTCCTAGATTTCCAAACCAAACGGTTTCACTTCATATTACAATCGACCCAACGCTTTTAGGGGGTCTCAAAATTGACTATCAAGGACAATCACTAGACCATTCGGTTGCGCGCGAGATAGAAGAATTATATACAACGATTTAAGGTGGTGTAGAAATTGTCAAAAATAAAAGTTCAAGAAATGACCGAGATCATTAAAAAGCAGATCAAGTCATTCGAGCAGGACGTCAAATTAGAAAATATTGGTAAGGTCTTAAGCGTTGGTGATGGTATTGCTATCGTTTACGGTCTTCAACAAGCCATGATGGGAGAACTCCTTGAGTTTCCTCATGACGTAAAAGGGCTTGTTTTTAACCTTGAAGAACATCATGTGGGTGTTATCCTTTTAGGTGAAAGCGACAAGATTAAAGAAGGCGATTTAGTTAAAACAACTAAACGTATCTTTGAAGTACCTGTTGGTGAAGAACTCTTAGGTAGAGTTGTAAATCCATTAGGGGAACCTCTTGATGCAGGTGGACCAATTAACGCAAAGCACTTTCTTCCTGTTGAAAGAAGAGCTCAAGGTGTTATGCAACGTGGTTCGATTAATGCATCTATGGAAACAGGAATCAAGGTTATTGATGCTTTAGTTCCAATTGGTCGCGGACAAAGAGAATTAATTATTGGTGATAGACAAACAGGTAAAACAACACTTGCTGTCGATACAATTCTAAACCAAAAGGGAAAAAATACGATTTGTATTTACGTAGCTATTGGTCAAAAGGAATCCTCAGTTTCAACGCTTGTGCAGCTCTTTGATCAGCACCAAGCAATGGAATATACAATTGTTGTAACTGCTGGAGCATCTAGAGAAGGTACCTTATTATATCTTGCACCATTTGCTGGTGTAACCATGGGTGAATACTTCATGGAACAAGGTAAGGATGTATTAATTGTTTATGATGATTTATCTAAGCATGCGGTAGCCTATCGTGAGCTATCCTTACTACTTAGAAGACCACCAGGAAGAGAAGCTTATCCAGGTGACGTATTCTATCTACATTCAAGATTATTAGAGCGTTCAGCACGCTTAAATGATAAATTAGGTGGTGGGTCAATTACCGCACTTCCAATTATTGAAACCAAAGCTGGAGACATTTCAGCCTACATTTCTACAAACGTTATTTCCATCACAGATGGTCAAATATTTTTAGAAGCTGAGTTATTTTACTCAGGCATTCGTCCAGCGATTAACGCTGGTCTATCCGTTTCACGTGTCGGCGGCGCCGCACAGTGGAAGGGTATGAAAAAGGTTGCCGGAACCATTCGTATTAACCTAGCAAACTATAGAGAACTTGAATCATTTGCTCAGTTCGGATCTGACCTAGACGCAAGCGCTAAAAAACGTCTTGAACGCGGTAGAAAGACTGTTGAAATTCTAAAACAAGATGTTCACGAACTCGTTCAAATGCCAACACAGATTGTTACGGTTTATGCCTTATCTGAAGGATTTATGGATGATTTAAATCTAGAACAAGTAAAAGCATTAGAATCTGAAATTGCTCAAGGGCTTCAAATGAATGATTTAGGTAAGAAGATTAATCAACACTTAGTTGAAACGAAGAGCTTACCGGATAAGAAAGAACTCGATTCCTTTATTCAAGGTCTTAAGAGGTTAGTCTAATGGGATTAAAGGATATTAAGCTTAGAATGACGGCGATTAAAAAAACAGCTGCCATTACACAAGCAATGCATAATATTGCTTTATCCAAAATCAAGAAGTCAACTGAGCTATTAAACCATTCCGTTCATTTTGTTACTAAGATTCATGACATCCTAATGTACTCGGATCAAAACACGGATGAAGCACAACGCATTACTTCAGTCAATGAAGGTAAGACAAAGCTTTATGTCCTAGTTACATCAGATAGAGGGTTAGCTGGTAGCTATCATAATCAGCTATTTAAAGCCTTTCTAGAGGAAACCAAGGATTTACCTAAGGAAAGTTATAGAGTGCTTGTACTTGGTAAAAAAGGGTATTACTTCGCACTTAAGCGCAAGCTTCCAGTCATCAATGAAGAGATTATCTATAATAGAGATGACGTCGCAACCATGTACTTTAGACATTACGCTAAAATGATTAAGGAAGTCTTCTTAGATAAGATGATTGATGAAGTGATTTTATACCATAATCACTATGTCAATACAGCAACACAAATCGTAAAAAAGGAAATAATACTTCCTGTCGTCTTTGATAAAAAGAAGATGAAGACGAAAGAACAGTTCATCTACGATGTGAGTCCAGAAGTCATTCTCAATCAAACCGTAGATATTTATATCGAATCATCAATCTTTAAGGCACTATCTGATGCGAAGTTAAGTGAGCATGCAGCTAGAATGGTTGCTATGCGCAGTGCAACAGATAATGCAAATGATATTGTTGATCGATTACATACTTTATACCATAGAGCAAGACAACAAGAAATTACAAGCGAACTCATTGACGTCGTCAATGGTTCGAACGTTTAGGAAAGGAGAAAAAGATGCAAGGTAAAATTACACAAATTATCGGTCCAGTCGTAGACGTTCATTTTGATGACGTTCTTCCTGCCATCTATGATGCTTTAGTCGTAGAAGTCTCTAAAGATAAAACAGTAACTCTTGAGGTTGCACTGCATTTAGGAGATCATGTTGTACGTACAATTGCGCTTGAGCCAACTGAAGGATTGAAAAGAGATTTACTAGTTAATGCGACTGGTACATCGATTCAGGTTCCAGTAGGTAAAGCAGTGTTAGGTCGTATGTTTAACGTACTTGGTGATTTAATCGATGAAGGAAAACCTTTAGTTGATGCACCAAAAATGAGTATTCATAGACCAGCGCCTCCTTTTCATGAACTATCTAGTGAAGTTGAAATTTTAGAAACAGGAATTAAGGTCATTGACTTACTTGCTCCTTATATTAAGGGTGGTAAGATTGGTCTATTTGGTGGTGCCGGAGTCGGTAAAACCGTTTTAATTCAAGAATTAATTCATAACGTTGCCCAAGAAAGATCAGGTATCTCTGTTTTCGCCGGAGTAGGGGAAAGAACAAGAGAAGGTTATGAACTTTATCAAGAAATGATTGCCTCTGGTGTTATCGATAAGACAGCACTGGTCTTTGGACAAATGAATGAGCCACCAGGAGCTAGAATGCGCGTTGCGTTAACTGGCTTAACGATGGCAGAGCATTTTAGAGATGAAGCGAAACAAGACGTATTACTATTTATTGATAACATATTCCGTTTCATTCAAGCAGGTAGTGAAGTATCAGCACTTTTAGGCAGAATGCCTTCAGCTGTTGGTTACCAACCAACACTTGCCACAGAAATGGGAAGACTTCAAGAAAGAATTACATCAACCAAAAATGGTTCGATTACATCAATTCAAGCGGTATACGTTCCAGCCGATGACTATACAGACCCTGCGCCAGCAACGGTTTTTAGCCACTTGGATGCGACAACAAACCTTTCAAGAAGACTAACTGAAATTGGTATTTATCCAGCCGTTGACCCACTCGCATCAACCTCTAGAGCTTTAACTCCACAAATTGTTGGTAAAGAGCACTATGATACAGCACGTGCGGTTCAAAAAATGATCCAAAGATATCATGAATTACTTGATATTATTGCGATTCTTGGTATGGATGAATTAACAGACGAAGATAAGCTTGTTGTGCATAGAGCAAGACGTTTACAAATGTTCTTATCTCAAAATACACACGTTGCTGAACAGTTCACTGGTCAGCCAGGTGTATTCGTTCCTGTCAAGGAAACAGTAAGAAGCTTTAAAGAAATCATTGAAGGATTACACGACAATCTGCCAGAAGATGCATTCTATATGGTCGGTACCATTGATGAAGCAATTAAGAAGGCGAAGACATTATGATTTTTAAAGTACTGACTCAGCTTGGTAAAACCTATTCAGATGAAATTGAATATACTATTGTTAGAAATGAAGATGGAGATACGGGTATTTTAAATAACCACATTCCAATCATTTTACACATTGGAAAAGGCTATCTCAAGTTTGTCAAGGACAAGCATGAAAGCTTTTTGGTTGTTGAGCAAGCAGTTGTCGAATTTAAAAATAATGAGCTTAATATTTTAGCTCTAGAAGCTCAGATGGGCGCGACGCTAGATAAGGCGACGCATGCATTTGATATGATGAAAAAAGAAAGACTCGAATTAACAAAAAAGGAAAATATTGATTTTTCTAAACAAGAACGTGAATTAAAGGAAAACATCGCGAAGAGTAAGGCAGGACAGTTATAAGGAGGTGAAATCCTATGGATGAACTGATTTATTTTGTATCCCTAATCGTATTCTTTTGGATAAGCCTTAGAATACTTAGAGCATTGCATATAGAAGACAAATTCGAGAAGATGAAACTTTGGGAAATCAGAGCCGGGTATTTTCTATTATCTTTAATATGTGCACATCTTTTGGCTGAAGTGATGGTTAAGGTTTCACAATTGCTTGTTGGCTATATGACTTAAGATGCATAGGAGCTTTCCTATGCTTTTTTTTCAAAAAAATGAAGGAGAAAAACATGAAAAAACTATATCTATTTATACTCACTATTGCACTCTCGATATTTGTTGTTTCATGTAGCGATATTGAATTATCTCTAGATCAAACAGATTATACCGATCAAATAGAAGCCTTAGCAGAAAGTATTGATCAAGCTGTTCCAGCTGTTATCAATGCTAATTTTAGCTTGCCAATATATGAGGATTATGAAATCGAGTATAAATTTAATGATGAGATGTTCACGAATGAGTTTATTTATGAGTCACCATTTTATGATCGGGATGCAACCCTAGAGTATACAATCAAAAGAGGAAAAACAGAGCTTTCATTTTCAAGTGATTTTAGACATTTATCCTTAGAATCCGGATATAACGCGACAAAGATTTACTTAACACTTCCAGTGCCACTTGGTCAGGTTGGAAAAGAAGAATATGTACAAGCTAATGTTAGAGTAGAAACAAGAAAAAATGGTGTAGGTATTATTGAACATGAAACAATTGCAGCTCAGCTTAGAGGTAGAGGAAATTCAACATGGTTTCTATCTGATAAAAAACCCTATCGTTTGAGATTTGACGAGAACACATCCATTCTTGGCATGCCAAAGGCCAAAAATTATGTATTACTTGCAGAATATGCGGATAAATCATTGATGCGCAATGTGATTACTCAAAAGATGGTATCCTTGATGGAAAACCTTCCCTATAGTTTAGAGGTTAGATTTGTGGAGCTTTACGTGAATGAAGAATATAGAGGAGTCTATGTTTTAACTGAACAGGTTGAGGTACACAAAAATAAGTTTACGATAGAATCAATTCCAGGTGAAGTGAACACAGGATACTTTTTTGAAATGGATCAAAGATTCTATGATCAAAATATCACACCTGGTTGGGATTGGATAGTTGTTCGCGATATTCCCTATGAAATCAAGGAACCCGATCCAGATGATTTAGGATTCACAAGTACTCATGCAACCTATTTGAAGGCATATATAGAATCTGTTGAAAATGCACTCATTGCGAAATCAAACTACAATAACTTAATTAATCTTAATAATTGGATTGAGCATTTCATTGTCCATGAGTTTGTTAAAAATGTTGATGTTGGTTGGAGTTCTGTATTTATGTATAAAGAAAAAGATGGTCCACTTCAATATGGACCACTTTGGGATTTTGATTTAGCGTATGGAAATGCTGATTATATTGACTATGGTCCAGAGGGCTTCTATGGAATGAGACAATATAAAAATAGAATGTTTAAGCTAATGATGGATATTCTAGAGGTAAGATTACTCTATAGAGAAGCCTATAATAATTTTTATTTCGATGTCTTACCAGAACTTTTAGAAATGATTCCTGTGCTATCAGAATCGATTTCAGAAATGGCACATCGAAACTTCTTAAAATGGGATATTATGAATAGCTATGTATGGCCAAATCCAGCAGAGGTTCTTGCACAAAAAACACATGCAGGGCAAGTTCAATATGTAGTTTCTTATATGAATTTAAGAGCAGAATGGATGCTTAATGAAATTAATGACCAAGCATTCTATTACGGTGATTTTGGAGATTAAAAAAAAGCCTTGTTAGGCTTTTACAGGTTGATATATATCGTTTGAGGTGTTAGCTCTTTGATGGCTAATAGCTGATGCGAGATATCATGAATATTAAAATCACTAGATTGAATTACGATTTGATAGGTGACATTCGTCAAGAAGCTTTTATTGACGATTGTCGCTTTTTCATTTAGGGATTGATCCATTTGGTTAATCAAATGATATCCAAATGTAATTTCATAGGAAGGAACTACTTTTTTCTGATAAAACTTAGCTATTTTAATAACATCTGCACTACACTTAGTATATGCGCGAAGTAAGCCTCCGCTGCCTAGCTTAATTCCACCAAAATATCTAACAACAACACATAAAACGTTGGTGAGATTATGATGCTTTAAGACCTCTAATATAGGAATACCTGCAGTTCTGGATGGTTCACCATCATCTGATGCACTTTGATGCTCTCCAGTTTCACCGTAAATAGAAGCACTACAATAATGATTCGCCTTAGGGTATGTTTCCTTCGCATCTATGATGAAAAGAGGTATCTCCTCCAGAGATGCTAGAGGGTATAGGATTCCAATAAAGATGGATTTATTGATTTCAATTTGATGAATTGTTTTTTCTTTAAGATATTTCATAGAATCACCGTTTGAATATGTTTTACAATGTGTAAAAGATAATGAGTCACTATTATTTTATGCTGTGTGCTCTTGTAGTTATTGTAACATACTAACTAGTGACAGTCCATCGTTGATTCAGATAAAACTTGAACCGGAACTTAGTAGTTTAAAATATATTGATATATTGACAAAATAACTAATATTGAATATAATATAAGCATAAACGACAAAAGGTGATAAAATGACAAAAGAAAAACTAAATCGACTCATCAAAAAAAGAAAAGGTTATCTAACAACTCAAGATGCATTAAACGAAGGAATTCATCGTGAATATCTTTCTATGTTTGTAGAAGAAGAAAAACTGATTAGAACATCACCAGGAGTATACCAATCACCAGGAATGTGGGAAGACAAACTTTATAGCTATCAACAAAAGAAGAAACGCATGATTTATTCACATGAAACAGCTTTGTATTTGCATGGTTTATCTGATAGGGATCCAATTCAGTATTCAGTAACATTACCAAGCGGGTATAATACAACCCAAATTAAACAAAATGATTTGGTTACATATACAATTAAGCCATCCTTAATTGATTTAGGGAAGGTATTAATTCAAACAGCTATGGGTAACGATATTTATGTTTATGATATGGAAAGAACAATATGCGACATTGTCCGTTCGAGAAGTAGGATTGATAAGCAAATTTTTAATGATGGATTAAAAAAATATGCTATGAGTTCAAAGAAAAATTTATTTAATTTAATGAGATATGCAAAAGAAATGGGAATTGAAAAAGTGTTGAAGAAATATATGGAAATTCTTTTATGATCTCCATTGAACAGCTAAAAGCACACATTAGAAACAAATCTAGATCGTTTAATGTTAACCCGAATATCATTTTAAGAAATGTAATTTTTGATTTCTTTCTAGAAAAACTAGGTAAATCAAAATATGCGGATAGATTCATCATCAAAGGTGGATTTTTAGTATCAGCAATCACAAATATTAATTCAAGAACAACTATGGACTTGGATGTAACTGTAAAAAACTTATCCATTCAAAAAGAAAAACTTACAATATATTTAAATGAAATACTCAGTATACCAACACATGATAATTTAGTGATGAATCTAACAGGTCTTGATGAAATTAATGAGGGATTTGAATACCCCTGACTTAGAGCATCAATTACAGTTCATATTGATGGACTAAGAGAAATAATGAAGATTGACTTTACGACTGGAGATGTTGTAACACCAAATGAAATTTGTCTTAAATACCAAACGCTACTAGATGAAAAATTCATTGAACTTAGATCTTACAACATTGAGACAGTCATAGCGGAAAAAATAGAGACTATTTTATCGAGAGGTATACTGAATACCAGAATGCGTGATTTCTACGACATCTATATTCTTAAACAGTTAAAATTACCTATGATTCATATGGATACATTGAGAAATGCATTTATAAACACTGCAAGCCATCGAAAAACACTGGATATGATTATGCTCAATTATCGTGACATCATAACGATGATTGAAAATGACGAAGGCATGAAAAAACATTGGAAGTCTTATCAATCTAGTTATACTTTTGCAAATGATTTAGAGTGGTCAGTTGTTGTTGAATCGGTAAAATCTATTTTCTCATATAGGTCAACATAACAAGTCCATCTAAATTTTCTATATTGACAAGCTTTAGATCCATATCATAGTTACCCTCAATAAAGAGAGGTTTACCTTTTCCAAGTATCTTTGGTACAACCGCGATTTGGAATTCATCAATCAAGTTTTTTTCAAGCATGCTTTGAATTAAAACTCCACCACCAATTACCCAAATATCCTTTCCATCTAGTTGATCTAATTCTAAAATAAGTTCTTCAATATTTGACTTAAAGATAATGTTTTCCTTATCATCTTTTTTACTGCTCGTCATGACATATGATTTCATATCCGGATATGGCCATTCTCCCATATTTTGAATCACTTCATAGGTCTTATATCCCATAATGGTTGTATCAACTCGCTCTAATAATTGATTGTAGCTTCTTGCAACACTTTCTAATCCATCATATGGAGCTAAAAATGCGAAGCCATCATCTAAATCTGCGATATAACCATCAAGAGTTACTGCTATATATAATACCTTTTTTCTCATATCTCAATCACCTCATTCCTATCTTATCAAAACCATTTCATCTCTTCAAATAAAGAAACTCCGTCGTTTCAATAATCCAATTCTTTTGGTATAATATTAACGGTGATGAAATGTCTACAATAAAAAATGCGAAATACGTAATTAATGATCTAAAGAAAAAGGGTTTTGAAGCATATATCGTTGGTGGTGCCGTAAGGGACCATATTTTGCGTACACCCTTAACTGATATTGATATAACAACGAATGCGAAGCCTCACGAGGTTTCTAAAATATTTAAAACAAAGCCAACAGGTGTTAAATACGGAACAGTGACTGTTTTGATGAATGATGAGACCTATGAAGTGACAACCTATAGAATTGATGGAGACTATCAGGACGGTAGACATCCAGATAATGTTACATTCGCTGAAACAGTTCTTGAAGATGTAAAAAGAAGAGATTTTACAATCAATGGGCTACTCATGGATGAGAAAAATGAAATCTTTGATTATGTTGGTGGTAAAAATGATATCAATGCCAAAATCATTCGCACAATAGGTGATCCGATTGAACGGTTCAATGAAGATGCATTAAGAATGATGCGTGCCTTCTATTTTCAATCAAAGCTAGGCTTTCAAATAGATGCTGCTACTAGAGATGCGATCTATGAATCTAGAAATAGATTAAAAGAAGTAGCAATGGAACGTATTTTAAATGAATTAATTAAAATCCTTCAAGGAACACATGTCAAGCGTGCAATTCAATCAATTGTAACAACTAAGGTTCATGAGGTATTACCAGGATTAGAAAAAGGATTTCTATATACACAAAAGTTAGATGAAATGCCATTTGTTGATGCATTCTTTGCGTTATCATTTACACTCAATGGATCTGTTCCATCTGAATGGCCATTTTCAAATAAGCATAAGCACCGCTATGAGATAGCGAGCATGCTTGCTAAAAAACATCAAGATTTTGATGCATATACCCTATATACCTATGGTATTGATCTATGTTTACTAGCTAATCGTGTTAACTTTATGTTGGGTAAGTCTAAAAACCTAAAAACAAAGATTGAAAAGGATTATGAAAATCTTCCGATTTTAAGTGATCTTGATTTAAAGCTTAGAGCTACAGAGATTATTAAGTTAACCAACAAAAAGGCAGGGTCATGGCTAAAAAATATTCAAACCGAAATGGTGATTGAGGTTTTGAATAGAAGATTAAAAAATGAAAAAAGTGCACTAGAAGCCTATGTTCTAGAGCACGTGAAAGAATAGGAGATTGATTATGGAATTAAACGTTAATGAAACATACAAAATAGTAGGTAAGGTTGAATCGATTAATCATGGTGTCCATTTCTGCAACACAACAGTTTTAACAGAGGAAAGTGAACATATCAATTTGAAGCTTGACTTTGAGCAACTGCCATTTTTATCAATGGGAAAGGTTTACGAGTTTCAAGCACAGGCTATCGTGAAGATAGAAGATGAATTGATTCTAAAATGCTTAAAGATAACACCAGCTGAAGAGGTGTTATCCGATGAAGAACTCGCTAAGGTATTAGAAAGATTTTATGTTTACGCACCAATCCCGATGATGCAAATCAAAAAGGGGATTGAATCCTATTTAAATAAAATTGAAAATGAAATTTTAAAAAAGATTACTAAAAAGATTTATAAGGATAATGAAAAATCGTTTTATATGCATCCAGCAGCAACCAAATTCCATCATGCATATGTTGGTGGATTATCACATCATACGTATACGATGCTAAAGCTCATTGATCCATTTATCTTAATCTATCCTTATTTGAATAAGGACTTACTCTACGCAGGAACCATTTTACATGATATGTCAAAGATTAATGAAATTAGTGGTGTTGATGGTGAGTATACTAAAGAAGGGTTACTCATTGGTCATCTTGTGATGCAAACCGTTGATATCGATCGTATGGCTAGAGAACTAGGCTATGAAGATTCTGAAGAGGTATTAATGCTTAAGCATATGATTATCTCACATCACGGTCAATTCAACTTTGGTTCTCCTAAGAAGCCTCAAACTGGTGAAGCATTACTCTTATGGTTTATTGATACAATTGATTCTAAGTTTACAGTATTAGGTGAAACGTTAGAAGGAACCGCAGAGGGTTCATTCACACAAATGATTTCAGTGATGGATAAAATGAGATTTTATAAGCATAAATTTCAAAAATAATTAAAAGACAAAAAAAAGAGGTTACTCATTCGAGTAGCCTCTTATACTTTTATGAACCAAATCTTATAAACCACTTTCTAGAATTGTAAACCAAGTAGCGTATAGGTTACCATAGTTTGCATCATTAACACCAGTTGTTGATAATAAGTATTCATTTAACTGACGTCTGTTGATTTGTCTAATGACTTCAAATCTAGCAGTTCCATTTGGATCTGTGTAAGTAGCATCTTCTAATAACTTGAAGATTAACTCTCTTTGCATGTATGTGTTGTTATATCTTGTAAGTACAGGAGTTAAGTAGCTAGTTACTGCAGTTTGTACAGCAGTTGGAAGTACAACGCCTTCATCAGATTTTTGTTCTGTAATATAGTACTTAATCTGTGAAGCAGTTAATGTTTCTGAATCTTCGTTGTATACATTTAATGTTTCATCAGTAGATGATACATATTTTCCATCTTCATCATCAGATGCACTGAACACAGCAGAAGTAGTTTTCTTCACTGATGTAGCTAGAATTAAATGCCAACCGAATGCTGATTTCACTTCTTCAAGTGCTTCATCAGTAATCACTGTTTGATATAAATCAAGGTGTGGGAACTTAGCTGCATCATCATTGATTAATTCAAGTTGTGCGTGTAATTGCATTGCTCTGTTATAGAAGACTGGATCAAGTACAGTTTGACCTGTAATGATATTTGAAGTGTTAGTAATAGCTGAAGAAAGTGTTTCAAACTTCAAGTAGAAGCCTAATTGACGATATTCAGACCATAATTGTTCGATTTGATAATCGTAAGGAGGTGTAACACTGCCACGTAGAATACGTCCTGAATTATTAAATTCATTAGCAAGTGCTGTTAAACCTTCTGGTAAGCCTTTATAATCTCCAACCTTGTTATATAGAAGTTCTACAAGTTCTACTAAACCATCAAGAACTTGAGCAGCTCCAGCAGCACCTAGATTATCAAGATATTCTTGAGGATCATCTGGTGAACCATCGCCGTTTGCATCTACATAAATAAGTAGGTGACTAACATTAATTGATTTAAAGTTGTTATATTGAAGTTCAGCAAGATCAGCTAATTTTTGATAAATAGTATAGCTTTCAGTTCCATAATGACCTTCGATATCTTCCATGTATTGTCCTCTTAATTCAGGATATACATATAATTGATTAACAGCTTCTGTATTTGTAGTTGAACCAAATGCTAGAAGTAAGAACTTTTCTCTACCCATAGATGCTGGGAAACCTGAAGTTGCGAAGTTGTCTGCAGAGAATTGGCTGATGATATCTTCAAATTGTGTCTTGTAATCAGCTAAATCTTTAGCGGATACAGTGTAATCTGGACTAGCAAGTAAGAACTTGTTAGATGCGATATCAAGTGCTAAGTTAATACCATATGATTTTTCTAATCTAGCGAAGAAAGCATCTACTGTAATATCTTTACCGTCGATATCAGCTAACACATTACCACTCTTGTTCTTAGTAGAACCTTCATAGCCATAGGATTGTTCATAGAATATACGAACGATCTTATCATAGATGTTTAACTCTTTATCTTCATAAAGTTTATTAACCTTAGTGGAGATATAAGTAGAGGATAGTTTAGATTCAAATACTTTTTCAAATACTTCAGCTTTAATATCTAGAGCAGCTTCTGAATCACCGAAAATTTGCTTAGCAGAATCTTCTGGGTCTTCAACAAGTATTCCATCTTCTGATGCTTTATCATCAGATAGCTTAAATACTAAATAACGTGAGTTTCCAAATGTTTGTACACGTGATGAGAATGGTTTTTCTGTTGTTAAATCATTTGGGTCAGTCATTGAAGCTTCAGCAGTAAGTGTTGTATATACATGGCTTCTTAATGATGTATTTAACTTAGTTAAGTCATCATAAGTAAGTGTTGAACTGAAAGTAGAACCTGCAGTACCAACAATTGAACCATCAATAGCTATTTCAACTTGAGCAGCTGGATTTAAGATGTTATAAATGTTTACGAATTCCGCTTTAACTTGTGCTGTTGTTAAAGCTTCATCAGCAAGACCAGTATCTCTTGATGTAGAGATAACGTATCTCTTATAGTAGTTTTCATAATCAAGAACGCTAATTTGAGCGCGGTCTTCTAGATCAGCACCAAGCTTACCTAAAATACCTAAATCACTTAAAATCGTACGTACGTGACCATAACCTGTTTGTGATAGATCATCTAAATCGATATAACCAGGGTTACCTTCAAGAATTCTAATATCAGGAATCTTGTACCAAAGACCTCTAGAGTCTGATTTGATACTTGCTTGATATAATGCAGCATTAGCTTCATTTAAGTTAATGAAACGAACGATTAATGCATCAACATCATAGCGACCTTCCATATTGTTCTTATAATAAGTAACTAGATTTGCTTCAGAGATATAATTTGCATTGTCTTCATCAAGAACCTCAGCATCAAGTATTTCTTTTGCATGTTGTCTTTGAGTGACTCTTAAGACATAACGTTCCATAAGTGATGGAATCGCTGAATATCCTTCATATGCTACTGGTAATGCGTTGATGCTTGCTTTGACAGCTGCGATATCTACGCTATTATCTAAAAGGTATAGAGAGTCTACAAATTGCTCAATATTTCTTGCGAATCTTTCAGGACTATCAGTATAAAGACCTTCTAAAGCTTCTTTATCTGCACTGCCATGGATTGCATTGTTGATTGTGTCATCCAAGTAGTCATTTAGATCTTCATCACCTTGTAGAATTAATGCTTTAATTGCTACAATTTGATCAGCAAAGATCGTTTCGTCAACCATTGTTGCTAAAATAGAAGCACCTTGTAAACGTAGTTGATCATATAATTCTTTTTCCGTTACAGTGATATCACCTAGGGTTAGATATGCTTCTTCTGAGATGCTTCCATAAGGTGTTTTGTCGCCGCTCTTGCATGCAGCTAACGTAAGTACACTTGCTAATACTAGCACTAATACAGCAAGCTTCCTTAATGTTTTTATTTGATTCATTTTGTGTTCACTCCTTCAATGTATTTCATACAAGCATTTATAATATAGCATTTTTCAGGGGGTATTGCAACCACTTTCATTTTATTTGTTAATCTCACATATTTTCGTGATATCATAAAAGAAGGTGATAACAGTGGAAGTATTTGTAATGGCTTCAGGATCGAAGGGGAATATGACCTACTTAAAAGTAGGTGATATTAAGGTCTTCATCGATGCAGGTATTAGCTATCTAAAAATTAAAAATAAAATGACTGAATATCAAGAGAATATATATGACGTCAAAACGCTATTTATTACCCATGAACATCATGATCATATCACGGGTTTGAAAATGCTTTTAAAAAACGGTGGAATAGAAGATGTTTACCTTACTCAAGGGACATATGATAGTCTTCCAGTAGATGTTGTTAAAATGTTTATTAATACACATATTATTCGTGCTGATATTGCTTTTGAAGTAGGCGAGATGAAGATCACGCCTTTTATGCTTTCACATGATGCTGCAGAACCTGTTGGATTCGTTATTGAAAATCATGTAAAAAAAATGGTTATATTAACAGACTCGGGTTATGTTGATCAAAGCTATTTTGAATTATTAAGTGATGCTGACCTTTATATAGTAGAAGCGAACCATAATCCCTTCACTTTGTTTCAATCCGCTAGACCCTTTTTATTGAAAAAAAGAATCGTCGGTGAAAGAGGGCATCTGTCCAATGAAGATGCAGCTAGACTAATGAATAAACTAATTAAAAATAAAGTCAGTAAATGGGTGATAGCTCATATATCTGAAGACTGCAATTCAATTGAAGATATTGATATCGCGATTGTAAAGGAATTTGATGATCCTACAAAGGTTGAAGTCTTTTATGCTTCTCAAGAAGGATTACCGGTAATTATTCTATGATTAAAATAATCGTTGTAGGAAAACTAAATCAAAAGTATTTAGAAGAAGGCATTTCATATTATCAAAAGCAGATTCCAACAAAAATAGAATTCATTGAAGTACCCGATGAATCAACGATTCAAGGTGTAGATATAGAAGGACAAAAAATTCTATCAAAGATTAAAGATTCTGATTATGTAATATGTTTAGCAATCAAAGGTCAAATGCTAACAAGTGAAGGCTTTAGTGAAATGCTAGATCAAATTTCTACATACCAACAAGGCGATTTAGTCTTTGTTATTGGTGGTTCCTACGGTCTATCTAATGATGTTTTAAAAAGATCAAATAAGCAAATATCATTTTCTAAAATGACATTTCCGCATCAATTGATGCGTCTAATTTTAATAGAACAAATCTATAGAGGCTTTATGATATTAAAAAATCATCCCTATCATAAGTGAGGTTATATGAACTATATATTTTGGGACTTTAATGGAACAATTCTAGACGATGCAAGGCTGTGCTTCAACATTTTAAATGAAATGTTAATTGAAGAAAACAGACCAACTGTAACCTTTGATGAATACTTAATGATTTTCACGTTTCCTATTGAAGCGTATTATGATCAAGTGTTCGATCTAAAGAAATCATCATTTACAGAGCTTGCTCATAAATTCATTGAACGTTATCAACCAAGAAGCTTAAAGCTTCCTCTTCATGAGCATGTAATAGAGACAATCCAACATTTTGAAAAAGAAGGCTTTGTTAATATTTTGTTATCAGCATCTGAAGAAAAAAATTTGCATGAGCAATTAAATCACTATAAAATCAAGCATTTATTCAAGCATATTTTAGGGACCTCAAATGTTTATGCGAAAAGTAAGGTTCAAGTTGGAAAAGACTTTATTGAGAAGATGAATATTGATACTAAAAATGCAGTGATGATTGGTGATACATTGCATGATGCAGAAGTCGCTAAAGAACTAGGAATGGACATTATCCTTTTTACAAAAGGACATCAACATAAAGAAAGACTGAAAAACTATAAAAATATAGATAGTTTTCTTGATTTACTTGGTAAAATATAAATACAAGACAAAACGATTAAGAAAAAAGGAGAATTTATGAAAAAAATTGCAATTTTAACATGCAGTAATGCAGGTCTAGACTATCTAGATTACCCAAAAGACATTAGAATTCTACGTTCAGTCATTCATTTTGGTACAGATGAATCCTATGACGATTTTGTTGATATTGATGCGAAAACATTTTATGAAAGAATAGCTAACGATCCTAACGATATTCCAAAAACATCATATGTTTCACCAGGAAAGATGATTGAAATCTTTGAAGAACTTGAAGCTGAAGGATATGAGGAAGCACTTGTGATTACAATTTCATCACAGCTATCAGGTTTATTTGAAGCGGTAAAGAGAGTTGCGAGTGAAGTAAAGATTAAGGTTACAGCGTTTGATTCTAAGACATTAGCTTATAGTGAAGCTTATATGGTATTAGAAGCACACCGTATGGTAGAAGAAGGATTATCGGTAAAGGATATCGTTGCTCACCTCGAAACCATTAGAGATAACGATACTGTCTATTTCGCTGTAGACACTCTACTTTATCTAGTAAAAAATGGTCGTCTATCTAAGCTTCAAGGTACGCTTGGAACCATGCTTCAATTAAAGCCACTCCTCGTTTTAGGAGATGATGGAAAGGTTGCATCACTTGAGAAAATTAGAACAACTCATAAGGCTCAACAGCGTGTTTTAGAAAAATATATAGAAGAGACTAAGGATTTAAATGTTTTAACATTTATTTCTCATGCTCATAATGAAAATGCTGCAGAATGGTTTAAATCTGAAATTCAAAAGGTTTACCCTAATAGAGATGTTATTGTTGCACCACTAACACCTGTGGTTGGTGCACACACCGGTCCAAAGGGAATCGGTGTAGGCTTTATCAAATTATAAATGTTTTTAAGGGATGTTAGTGAAAACTAGACATCCCTTATATATTTTAAAGTGGTATAATAAAGGACAAAGAGGAGATGAAAATATGAAAAAATTCTTTACAGAGTTTAAAAACTTCATCATGAAAGGCAACGTATTAAATTTAGCAGTTGCGGTAATTATTGGTGGAGCATTCGGAAAGATTATTGCGAGTCTTGTTAAAGATATTTTAATGCCAGTGATTAGCTTAATCTTAGGTGGGGAAGGCTTTGAAAATTACAAGTATGTGATTACCCCAGCAAACGTAGATGCTGGGATAACAGAGAACGCAATTTATTATGGAATATTCATTCAAAACATCATTGATTTTGTTATCGTAGCCTTTGTAGTATTTATGATAGTTAAATTATTTAGTAAAGCATCTGAGCTTGCACATCAAAAGCAGCTAAGAGAAGCAGAACTTGCTAAGGAAGAGGCAGCTAAAATGGCAGCAGAACAAGCAGCAATTGACGCTAAAAAACCTAAAGTTGAAGACTTATTACAAGATATAAAGTTGTTGTTAGAAAAAAACTTAAAGTAAACAAAAATAACTCGCTATAAAAGCATATTTATTTATGCTTTTTTTTATTTTCTTGTCCTTTATTTACATTTAAACTTAATTTACATATAATATATATGTTCGAGCGATCGAATAAATCCATAATGAAATGAGGAATGTTCTATGAAAAACGAAAATACTTGTACAACCCAACAAATGAAGGAGGGCATTTCGCTTAGCTAACCCTCCAAAAAAATAAACGGAGGATTTATGGAAGAAAAACATTTTAAAAATGTCTCTTTTGATATAGAGAGACAAGAAGAAGCAAAGCTATTTTCACCACTACAATTAGCTAGAGTGGTCAATCAACAAAAAGAGATATACCTAATTGATTTAAATCAAGAGATCGTGAGTGCTAAGGTTTCAGGTAAAATGATGTATCAGGCATACGATATCAAGGATTTCCCATCTGTTGGTGATTATGTAATGGTTGGAAATGATGCGGATACAAAAATTATCCACCATGTATTAAAAAGAAAAAGCATCCTAGAAAGAAAGTCTGCTGGTAAAAACACGAATGCTCAGGTCATCGCTACAAATTTAGACTATATCTTAATTTGTATGTCCTTAAATGAGAACTTCAATTTAAGAAGATTGGAAAGATATTTATCCATCTCATGGGTGAGTGGAGCAATTCCAATCATTGTTTTAACTAAGTTTGATTTATACGAAAAAAGCAGTAAAAAGCTAGAGATGATATATTCAGTTTCATCTGGTGCAGACGTTATCATCACATCTGAAAAGATAGAACCATTTTATAACGATTTATTATCAGTGATTCATCCAGGTAAAACATATGCTTTAGTCGGCTCATCAGGTGTTGGTAAATCAACAATAATTAATCATTTGATGAATCAAAATGTTACAGCAACCAAGGAAATAGGCATGCATGATAAGGGAAGACATATAACAACATCAAGATCATTATTTGAAACTAGTGATCATGCGTATATCATTGATACACCTGGTATGAGAGAACTACAAGTAGATGATGCAGATATCGATTCAACTTTTTCTGATATTGAGAGTTTAAGTAAAAGCTGTAAATTCAGCAATTGTGCGCACAATAATGAGCCAGGATGTAAGGTGCGAGAAGCGATACAAGAAGGACTTATATCTCAAGAAAGATTAAAAAACTATAAATCTTTATTAAGAGAATTCGAATATCAACAAAAAAGGCTAAAACAAAAAGAAAGAAAAATCATGAAGGCATCTAAAATGAATTATTAGAGTAAAAGGGATATATTTATCCCTTTTTTTAATAAGAAAACCCTATCCATTGGGGGGAAGGGATAGGGTTTAAATACGATTCTATCTAGCTTTAATAATAGATAGAAAGTATTCATGAATGTAGGTGCTATCTGTAAGTTCCGGATGGAATGCAGTAGCAATTTGATTATTCTCTTTAGCAGCAACTATTCTATCATTAACAATAGATAGTATTTCCACATTAGAACCAACCTTTGATATATAAGGAGCTCTAATAAAGGTCATCGGTATTTCAGTATCACCAAATAAAGCATTTGTGAAAAAGCTACCTAACTGTCTTCCATAAGCATTTCTTTCCACTTCAATATCCATGGTTTGAAAATGTATATGTGAATCATTCGTAAGCTTTTTAGCAAGTAAAATCATACCAGCACAGGTTCCTAAAACAGGAAGTCCTTCCTGTATTAAATCCTGTAGTGGTTTAAACAATTCCAAGTCATGAAGTAGCTTACCCATAGCTGTTGATTCACCACCAGGTAGGATTAAACCATCCATACCTTTTTTTAAATCCTTTAATTGTCTGATCTCAAAGGTTTTTACACCAAGTTTTTCTAATATATAATGATGTTCAATGAAAGCTCCTTGAACTGCGAGGATGCCAATAGTAATCATTATTTGCCTCGTTCAGCCATTAAGAGTTCAATTTCAGATTCGTTGATACCAACCATGGCTTCGCCTAGGTCTTCTGAGATTTCAGCTAAAATCTTTGGATCATTGAAATTCGTTACAGCCTTAACGATTGCTTCAGCACGCTTTGCAGGGTTACCTGACTTGAATATGCCTGAGCCAACGAAAACACCTTCTGCGCCTAACTGCATCATTAATGCAGCGTCTGCAGGAGTGGCGATTCCACCAGCTGCAAAGTTAACGACAGGAAGCTTTCCATTGTCGTGAACATAACGAATTAAATCAAGGGAAACACCCATTTGTTTCTGCAGAACGAAGAGTTCTTCAGGACGAAGGGATTGAACATTTCTTATTTCTTTTTGAATTGCACGCATATGTCTTACCGCTTGGATTACATCACCTGTACCAGGTTCACCTTTGGTTCTAATCATTGCTGCACCCTCGGAGATTCTACGTAGTGCTTCACCTAAATCCTTAGCTCCACAAACAAAAGGAACACTAAATTTAGTTTTATCAATATGATGAAGATCATCAGCAGGTGATAACACTTCACTTTCATCAATATAATCAATTTCTACAGCTTCTAAGATTTGAGCTTCAACAAAATGTCCGATTCTGACCTTCGCCATAACGGGGATGGATACAGCAGCTTGAATTTCTTTAATCATCTTAGGATCACTCATACGTGAAACACCACCAACAGCACGAATATCTGCAGGTATTCTTTCTAGAGCCATGACTGCAACCGCACCAGCAGCTTCAGCTATTCTTGCTTGAGCTGGATTGGATACATCCATGATCACTCCACCTTTAAGCATTTGAGCGAGTTCCTTATTTAATTTATATCTTTGATTTTGCATCATATATGCCTCCTTGATATCTTTTCATGAATAGTATATACTTATAACTGGTATAGGTAAATATTCAGTTTAGATAAAAATAAGTATACCAGATGGATGATGATATGGAAAAAGGGAAAAAGCCGATATATGTAGAGCTCTATGAACAATTTAAAAAAATGATTGTAGAAGGTAAGTATGAGGAAAATCAAAAATTACCCTCAAAGAGAAAGCTTTCTGCTGATTTGAAAATCAGTCCTTTAACTGTAGAAGCAGCCTATCAGCAATTGATTGCTGAAGGCTATGTATACGCAATTGAAAAGAGTGGTTACTTCGTCTCTAAAAGAGTTGAGGTTATTTTAGGTTCTAAGGAAACAAAAATAAATATTGGAAAAAAAGAAGTTGAAGAAAAGCCTAAGTATCTTTACGAATTCAACACAAACGTGGTAGATACATCATTATTCCCTAATGCTACCTGGGCAAAACTATCTAGAGAGGTTTTATCTGAAAATCATCATGAAATGCTCAATATCACAAACCCTGAAGGAATGGTTGAGCTAAGACGTGAAATTGCTAGATACTTAGAGTTATATAGAGGAATGCAGGTAGATCCAGCACAAATTATTATTGGATCCGGTAGCTCATCCTTAATCAGTCTTTTAGTTGAAATCATTGGAAGAAAATCTCATTACGCGATGGAGAATCCAGGGTATTCAAAAATATATCATTTATTTCGTGGAAATGACGTTCATTTATCCTTAATTGAATTAGATGAAATGGGAATTGATATCAATCACTTGATTTCCACTAATGCAAATATCGTACATATCACTCCATCACATCAATTTCCAACAGGCATTGTAATGCCAATTCAAAGAAGAAATGAATTACTAAACTGGGCAAATAAAAAAGAAGATCGTTTTATTATTGAAGATGATTATGATTCTGAATTTAGATTTCAAGGGAAGCCCATCCCCGCACTACAAGGACTTGATTATAATGAAAAGGTGATTTACATGAATACATTCACCAAAACATTAGCCCCATCCTTTCGTATGGGGTATATGGTATTACCGAGAAAGCTTTTATCTATTTATAATCAGATTAAGGGATATCATGGATGTACAGTGCCAAACTTTGAGCAATATATTATGTATAAGTTCATGAAGGGTGGGTATTTTGAAAGACATGTAAATAGAATGAAGAATTATTATCGCCAAAAGATAGAGCTCATTATGAAAATTGTCGAAAAATATCCTAAAATTCGATTGAAGGGATATGAGTCAGGACTTCATTTTCTAATGGAAATTGATTCGAAACTATCAGAAGAAGATATGATTGATGCAGCAGTGAAAAACAAGATCAGAGTTTCTGGGTTATCTTCTTATTATCAAGGAGACTTTAATCATTTAAGTAAAGCACTAGTCATTGGATATTCAGGTATAGGAATGGAAGAATTAGAACAAGCAGTAAACTCACTCATTCAAAGTGTTTCATACTCAATGGTTTAAACATATTTACATATGATTATTTTTCTTATAGAAGCCTTCCTTTAAATTTGGAGTTATCATCCTATCCCTTGATGAAATCTTTGTTTATTGTAATAGTCAGTATAATTGATGACAACTGATTTATATGATTGTATGGTTGAGAATCGATATTTAGGATGAACGGCTTCCTTTTTAAAAATGAGAAAAAAATGATTCCACCACTTCATTATCATAAGGATAACCTACCGCACTGTATGAAAGTAGTACTTCGTTATTTTGAAGATATGTTCTAAACACCATTGATGTATATTGAACACCTCTATCACTATGAAAAATCATAGGATGTGTTTTTCTATTGGTAACAGCATTTTTATAGGTATTAAGTGTAAATCTTGTATTATTCACTTTGGATAACTCATAAGAAATCACTTTACGAGAAAAAAGATCAATGATGACACAAAGATATACAGGTTTATAGTTGATTTTGATTTTTGTCGTATCACTAACACATATAAAAGACGGTTGGATTATTATACAAGTAAAATTGGAATTATTAATATTACCCATGAAATGTGCTATAATATAGAAAATAACAGAACAAATTTGGCGGGGAATTTCACAATTATTTTAATAAGCTATAGGGTTCAAATCCCCTTTCACCTGCCTGTCGTGAAGAGCTAGATGTTAAATTAGAACAGGTAGAAGTAAAGGATTCTGTTCTTAAAGAAGTTTATGAAAAAACCCAAGTAATACATAACTTCTATAAGTCAAAGGAATGGCAACTCGCTAGATAGATAAAAATAACACAAACTAATGGCAAATGTGAAAGATGCGGTATGATTGGTCAGGAAGTACATCATAAAAATAGACTTACAGTCAATAACGTAATGGATACATCAGTAAGTGTTAGTCTAGATAACTTGGAGTTGCTTTGTCGGGACTGTCGCAACAAAGAGCATTAGCGATTTAGTAATAAAGTTAGATTTGATAAAGACGGGATAATAAATCCAGAAAAACCTTAGTAAAGTGAATGTTATTTGGTATAATTGTTATTAAAGAGAGGTGTTTATTCATGAGTATAAATGTAAACAAAAGTAACTTTGATATGAACAAGAACTTGTTAGACAAGGATGCGATGCTAATATACGAGATTTTGACAGATACTATTAAAAATATTGAAGAAGATTATCAAATAACTTTGAATGATAGTTTAACTTTTTCAACAAAAAATGGCAGTTTAAAAGATGAACATAATGGCAGAATATACTATAAAGCTTTGTCAGGATTAAAACAGTTACTTAAGTATAAAATTATTAATAATTTTATTGAGGAAGATGTTTCCGAAGGTAATGAACATGTTGTAAAGTTTGATATTTTATAGTCCCCCAAGCATCAATAGTAATATCATCAAGAGGTACCGCACGGGGGGGGGACCTTTAAAAAACGCAAGTTAAAGTTTTGAAATCTTAGATTTTTATACTGGTAATATGAAAGGAGTCTATATGGTAAAGATTAAAAAAAAGTTAGAGTTAGTGTTTTTAAAGCAAATCATAATTGATGTTTTCATGATAGATTCTGCTTTAACAAGAGAGTCAAAATTAAAAGACCTCTATTTACTACACTGTGAAATTGATGGCAAATACCAGTCATTAATAGAAAATTGGGGTAGAGGTATGTACCAATGGAATGATTCTTTCGGATTTGACTATAATGGTATGGATTCATCAAGAGAAACACTTGAGCACAACCTAAATATGATGAAAGCAAAACTTGATTCTTTTAAATACACTTTTAATGTTGATGATGGGGCGAAAAACAGCCAACGCAAGATTACGAACATTTACAATACTCAATATAACAATTTATATTTTGAACAAGTCACTCAATATATTCAAAACAATTATACATTGTCAGATAAAGACGAAATATTAAGCAAAATTGATGAGATAAAACAAATTTTGAAATCAAGTGAGACGAAAGAAGAAAAATGGAACAGATTATCAAAAATCGGAAAATGGGTATTTGATAAGAGCGTTGATGTTGGTATACAACTTCTCCCTATGTTCTTAGGGTTAAAATGATTTATGCATGTTTTAGAAGAGAACTTCTTGAGAAGTATAGTTTTATTACAATACATCACTAATAGAATTGAGAAGAAATTTTTAGGAAAAAAATCAATTTATGATTTTCAAAATCGATATCCTTCATATATGGAACTTAATATGGTTTTTTATCATGCAGCAATCATGCAGGCAAGAAAATTATTTGAAGCAGGATTAGATTATGGTCTTGAAGAAGAGAAATGGTATAAACTTAAATTATATCGAGAAGAAGTTACTCACGCAAAGAATGAAAAATCAAAGATGTTAACAAAAATTGGTGACTTAAATAATGAAATAATACCGAAATTTAATAAGTTGAGTGGATCTATATAAGAGAAATATAACTTAAATAATGACGATGAGTATATTAGTTTTATTGACTCATACATCAAGGATTTGAATGAATTATGAATGAAAACATAAGTTATGAGTACAAGCGACTAAGGTCGCTTTTTTCAATGGTCGATGAAACTAAAACAGAACTAGTTGATAACGTAATCCAACGAGCAGCATTTATGAAGGTAGAACTTTCAAAGATTCAAAGTCAGATACTTAAACATGGTACGATTCAAATCTCATCAAAAGGCACTCAACCCCAAACTTAAGCGGCAAAATATTATACCAAGTTAGTTAACTCATATGGAACAGTGATAAAAACACTTAACACTATTTTAGGTACACTTGCTCATCTTGGTATTTCTATTTCTGATACAAATTTTTTTGATATTCAAGTATTTTCGAAGTTGCTAGAACTAGATATAAAGTCTATTTCGAATGAAGAGAATAGTAGAATTGCTACACAAAAAGATATTGATGTATTCTTAATTTAATCTTTTTTCCACTATTTATAAGATCAATGGCTCAGTATAATATGATATAAAAGCACATCATATCTATCAAAAAATTATGCTATAATTGACTTAAATATTAGTAATAGGGGGATCAAATGATAACTTGTTGTTCTAAGGATTTAAAAGATTTAAAAGAAAACAGTCAGATTATATTGGAAAAAAGAATAAAAAAAACTATAACAGAAAACTTTCGTGAACATGAAGATAAAGACTTGGTGAACATAGTTAAAAAATCAAAAGTAAGAGTGATTTACAAAAAAAAATCAATTAACAGTCACTTTGTTTACTTAGAAATACCTGAAACTCTATTTAAGAAAATTGAAAAGGCTGTTGATGTATACAATACAATGATACAAGAGGTGCTTGCAAAAGAATACTACTTAAATCGATTTGTTGTAATAGGGCTTCCACTTTCAGTAATTATAGAAAAAAAACAGATTGAGTATGAGGAAAGAAGACAACATATAAAAAAATATCCAACTGCTAAATCTGAGTTGTCTGAGAGCTATCCAGAATTATACTCTAAAAAACCAGAAATGAATACTACACAAACTTTTGAAGACTGGAAGAAAGATTATTTTTTAATAAAAAAGAAATTATCAGTGCCAACAGGTGATTTTTTTAAAGATAAAGTAAATCGACAGATTTATGCAGAGTTTAAGTTTACTAATGAAAGAACTTTAAGAAAAATGTGGTTGGAGACCTTAAGAAACACCCAATCACTTGACTACAATAATTCTATTAATACTTGGCAAAAAAACAAGAGAAACAGAGACTTTCTTGAGAAAGAATGGAGAAGTAAATATACTTCCTTGAACGTTAAAGAGTTAAATGAAGAACTAGAAAAATTCCTAAATTCAAAGTGGGAGCAAATTGCTTTTGATCAGATGTATAAAAGATGGATGAATTATAAAAAAATATTAATAGCTCATAAGAGTTTTTTTATGAACAATTTAGATAGGAATTACTCAAATTTTATTACTTATAGAGGAAATATCTCATTTATTGATAAACTACAAGACAAAATGAATAGTTTCAAAAACGAATTAGAAGAGGCTTACAAAACTGTTTTAAATGATATTCAAAACTTGGTAGATATTCTTTCGTTTTTCGATGATATATATGATGAAGCGATTGATGAAAAAAGAACTTTATTTAGAGCTCGAACTTTTAATAAGTTTAATAAAACAGTAAAATTAAACACCCTAATTGATGATCAAATAAAAAAAGCTTTATCAACTGAAACAGAGTTAAAGTTTTACGAGAATAAAAAAGATGCTATGCAACAACATCGGTGGTTGCAGTTTGCTCTAAATTTGAACAAGCTATACGACGCACATGGCAATGCAAAGAGTATTATAGAAAAAAGTTTTGAAGAATTATACGATGAATTTGACTTTCAAGGTTACTCAGAAGTAGAGTCTGGACCTCCAAATATAGAAATCAAAAGAAAGATTAATCGAGGAGGTAGATGGGACGAAGTAGATGATCTGTTTATGTACCTAGCAACATGTGGTGATTTGAGCATATACGAGATACAACCGTATAAAAATCAAATCGTTAGTTTAGGGTACGGAAAACCAAAAAGAAAATTAAAACTGCTAAACTTAATTTATGAAGATCGTGAATTGCCAATACCTGACAGTGGAAGTTTTTCTATATATGATATTATGATGTTTCCTGATATTGTTTCCTTAGTATCAATGGGAGATGAATCCAATTATGTATTGACACGTTTAATAAGCAAAGTAGCAAAAGAGAAAGGTTATGATGGAATAATGTATAAAAGTAGACTTTATGATAATGGTCAGTTTAATATTGTTCTTTTTAATGAAAATGATTTTAAGTTTGAAGAATCAAAATTATTAAAAGTTAATAGTATTGAATACACCTTTAGTTATTGTGATTTTCAGCAGGCCAGTCAAGAAATGACTTATAGTATGTTTGATAATTGATATTACCTATATAAGCACTTCGGTGCTTTTTTTATTGAAAAAGGCAGAGATAAAAATAGCGAAAACCATTAAAGGAATCAATATAAAACTTAGTCTAGATGGTAAAGACCTTGACAATGAACTAATGAGCATTAACAAAGAGTTTAAGGAACAACAAAAGGATCTTAAGGCAATTAATTCTAACTTGAGTTATGATAGTTCTAATGTAGAGTTTTCGCGCAAGAAACAATCTCAGCTCAATGAAATGCTTCAGACAACAAAGATGCGATATGATACTTAAAATCAAGCATTAGAAAAAGCAAAAAAAGGGCTAAAGCTTGGTACAGTGTCTGAAGCAGAGTTTATGAAAGTGCAACGCAATGTTTCATACAGTGAATCAGAAGTAAAACGACTAAATAATGAACTTGAAAAAGCAAATAATAAAGTTAAAAGTCTAGAAAACAACAAGTTTGAAAATCTTGTTAAGGTAGTACATTAACTAAGAGTATCACGATGACAATACTTGGTGCTGTTACAGCAGTCAATTATCGATATCTCAACGCAAATTAATAAGTAAACTTTAGCATAACCTAGAATAATTCTGGGTTGTGCTTTTTTTATTATGCAAACTAAAGTATAATTGTTTAAAAGAGTAATGGGAGGGTAATATGGCAAATATAAATGATTTCAAGAACATAATGGAGAAATCAAGACAGTATTTTAAATTTTTGAATATTGAAGAGACAGATAAAGTTATTCAAGCGAGATTAGGTTTTTATCTTTTTGCTATCGAGTGCATATCAGGTGTCAAAGATCTTGAAGAAATTGCAAAAGCTGTTTTGGATAATGAGTTCAATTCTAAGGTCTATAAAAAAGGAAATGACGATCTTGGAATTGATGCTGTAATTTTTGATAATGACACAAATCAAATCAGTTTATATATTTTTAAGTTTAATAAAGATTACAATGAGCAATCTAGACAAGGAGAAAATCCGGTAGCATTAGCAACTAAATTTTTATCTTCAGTTCGTTCTCAATCAAGTTCAGGAGCAAATGGTAAGACAAAGGAGGCTATAGAAGACATTATTGAAAGATTCAACTCAGACTCGATTTGGTCATTGACACTGAACTATGTTAGTAACGATTCCAAAGGGTTTGTTCAAGGTAAAGAGCCTATCATCAACGATTTAGAGAGCACATATGGCATGAGTGTTTGCAGTTATAAGTTAGATGACCTTTCCAATTTTATAACATTAAGTCCTAAGCCAATTACAGCCAAGCTATTAATTGATAATCGAGCAATTCTGACTTATGAAGAACACGAATTATCATCGGAAAAATCATACTTATTAAGAATTCCAATATATGAGTTGGTGAAAATAACCTGTAATAATCAAGAAACAAGACATGAAATAGACACAAGAAAAATATTATCCATAATAAAAAATAGTGTTTTAAGTCATGATGTCTTGTTTGACAATGTCAGAGGGTATTTAGGTGATACAAAATACAACAAAAACATGATGTTAACATTAGAATTAGAACCTAATAAGTTTTTTGTCTATAATAACGGAATAACAGCAACAGTTAATAATATCCATGCAGAATCAGTAAACGGCAACACTAAGTGGTCTTTTACTTTGGATAATTTTCAAATAGTTAATGGTGGTCAAACGCTAAAAACTATTTATAAAGTACTAGAAACTGAATATGAAGAAGCAACTTTTATTAGTGCTGAAGTTTTACTTAGAATATTTTCAACTAAAGGTAAGAGCGAGTTAACCAATAAAATAGCAGAGTATACTAACAGCCAAAATGCAATATCAGACACAAATCTTAAATCATTAAATTACATTCAACTTCAGATCGAACAGTATCTTGAAATGAAAGATATTTTATATGTTAGAAAAGTTGGAGAAATCGGAGAAAAGAAAAAGAATTATAAATATAGAATATCAATGGAAAAACTCGCTCAAATTATTTACTCTGCAATGGGGTTCCCTGACAGAGCAAGTAATCAGAAGAAAAGATTGTTTAATACTTATTACTCCGATATTTTCGAGAAGAATTTCGATATTGAGCAAAGTGAAAAATACATAGAGACTTATTACAATGTTATTGAATTCTATAAATCATCCAACATAGATCATTTCGATCAAAAGTATTTCTATGTTATTTACATGGTATATAAAAACATTTCTATAAACTTCTCGACTGAGTTAATTGAAAAGACACTTAAAGAATTTAAAATCAATGATTCGATTTCTGATTCTAGAAAGTTATTACAAGTTGCTTTTAAAGAGCATTTAGACAAAAATATCGATGCTTTTATTGTTGCAGAAAGAACAAGTATAGATAGTTAGTTTTTATATTGTCGGAGCAATTCATTGTGGATAAGTGGAATGGTGAATTCGACCAGTATAAGAATCCCAGTAATACAGTATACATAGAACAAGAAATAGGGAAAGATGCAATTAAATTTAGTGAATATTTAGTTAATAAGATAGGAGTTGAAAATAATGTATAGTTATATTGATATCGATGAAAGAAAAAAACTTACAGAAATATGTGAAGAAATACTATTTTCAGTACAAGACTCTGTACGAGAGTATTTCACCTTTGATTTAAGACTTATAGGCAGTGGAATAAAAAAACTAGTCACGAAAAATGGTGATACAGGTTATTTTGATTTAGATTACAATATTATTCTTAAGAAAGACAAAATGAATCTGCTTTCTAATCCGGATAAAATTAGACAGGTTTTTATTGATGCTTTTAACGAATTCAACCCTCAATATGGTTTTAAGTATGCACAGGATTCAACATCAGTTATTACTTCGAAATTACAATACAAAAATCAACTCTATTTCTCTTTAGATGTTGCAATTATGAAAGAGGGGAATAACGGAAATTACTATAAACTTATTTTTGATAAATCTAGCAGCCGGTATATTTGGAATGAAGTGAAACAGTCAAAAGATTATATGACTAAGTTTAAAACAATCAAGGACAAAGGATATTGGCCACAGTTTAAAAACAGATATCTAGAACTCAAAAATATGCATCTTCGAAGAAATGACGGAATAAAATCATTTTCCATTTTTCTTGAAACAATTAATGAATTCTATAAATGAGGTCGATACTATGACATTTAATGATTTTATAGATAGGATTAATATTCAGACTGATGAGATTGAAAAAGCTCATTATTATTGTGAACTCAAAGGGATAGAACTGCATTTTTCTATATTTGAGTATTTGACAAGCATGAAATCAGAGATTGTAAAATATTCTGAAATTGCAACAGCATACAGATACGACAAGCGAATTAGGAAGGTGCTTTATAAATTTATTGGTCTGTTTGAAGAATATATACGCGCACACATCTCAAATAAGTTTTCAGATCAAATGGAATTGATTGACTGGATTAAACCCATAAAAAAAAGACTAAATCAGGGATTAAACTTGAGCGGTGCACTCGATGATATTTTATTTGGTGAACTGGTTTCTCAGGTAATTTTGTTTGAGGATGAAGAAAAATCCAATCTAATAAAACATACGGAATTTAACGATCAAAACCTAAAAGCAATTGTTGAACTTAGGAATGCAGTTAGTCATAACCGTTTTCTTTTAAACTATCTCAAATTTAAAGATTGCATCATTAATAATGAAAAACGTTCATCATTGCATGCTAATTTGTTGAATTTTAGTTTTCACTTGAGTCCAAATATAAGAAAGCAGTTTATAAATGAACTTGATGAATGTAGGTTTCCTGATGATGGAAAACAAACTGGAAATATTAAGAATCAAACATCTTGGGAATTGTTAGAGGATATAATAATTAAAATATCTCATGAAGATATGGTTTTTAATCCAGTGGAGGGTTGAAATATGGAAACAGCATTAATCATTAGTATAGTTAGTATTGTGTTTACAGGACTTTTTGGTTTATGGAATCTA
Source organism: Acholeplasmataceae bacterium UBA2284 (assembly GCA_002345705.1). Lineage (GTDB taxonomy): Bacteria > Bacillota_I > Bacilli_A > Acholeplasmatales > Acholeplasmataceae > Peloplasma. Next base: position 134,434 of record DDWO01000012.1, read on the forward strand.
AAAATCACTGTGGAAAGTCACAGAATGAGAAAAGATGAGTTTTATAGAGATAAGAAAAAATACCTTCAGGATGAGTATGATAAAAGGCCTAAACTTGATGTCATATCCTACATGAAAAACATGGATATGTTTGGATACAAACCACAGGAGAATGAGGTTGATTGTTTAGTTGTTCCAATTATTAACTATCAAAAGGTTAATAAGATAAGAAATTTTACTTATGAGAGCAAAGTTGCAAATAATAATGAGTGGGTGAATATCCAATTCTCATTAGTAAACAATGGAAAGACAGCAATCAAGGAACTATACTTCGCTTGGAATTCTCCAGAGAATACAGCACTATTCGATGTAAAAAATGATGAGTATATACATTATATAGGTTTTGGAGCAATAAATTATAGAGTTGCATATTTTGATGAAATTAAACCTGGTCAAGATATTTCACTAAAAATAAATTTCCATAAAGATTTAGTTTTCAGTAAATTGCTTTCTGCTGAAGCGAGCTTTTGGCTAATCGATACGTATGGTAACACCTGGGAGCAACCACTTTTTGTACATCAGGGGAAAATATATGATAGTAAACAAAAAACGTATAGAGAGTTTAATGATTATACAAATTGGAAAGAAATCATAAAATGCTTTGATAATCCAGAATTGTGGTAAATGGAGGTAAGTACTTATTATGGACGAGAAGAGTCAATTATCGAATACAAAAAAACTATACAAGTATGTATCATTATCAAGTTGGGATTTAGAAAACATTAGTAAGCACCAAGTTTTCATGAGAACTGCGACACTTTTTAATGATGTGTTTGATTCCACCTCTTACTATAATAGAAATGTTTTTAATATTCCATTAAAAGATCATATAGATAAAAATGGTATGAGTTTGCCGGATTCGTTGAATGCAGATATACATACAATATAAGAAAAATTCAATGATACAGCAAATATTTCAGAAATAACTGGGATTCTTCACTCAAAGATTCTGTATTAATTTCATGTTTTTCTGAAGATAAGCAAAGCAACATTATGTGGGCTAATTATGGCGCCTTATACCAAGGAGCAATTATCGAATATGATGCAAATGAGTTGATAGAGTCAGCGAGAAGTCATCTGCTAGACTTGAAAAGAAAGAGGATGTTTAGTATTTCTGATGAAGTACTGAGACGAGGACCAATGTTGGAACGCGTCAATTACTCTAAGTATCGATCAGATATATCTTCTGATTTGTTGAAAGCACACAATCTAATCTTGAAATATGGAGCACCTCAAGATTTTACGATCAGAAATATGATCAGATTAAGCTCAATGATGAGGATTTCAAAAAACATCAAAGAACATTGTTTTATACAAAAGCAATTGATTGGGCATATGAAAAGGAGTGGAGATTGATTATCCCTAATTATTTCCCACAAAAGGCATGTCCATATACTTCAACAGGTAAGTCTCTAACTATAGAAATTAAACCTAAATCAATTATACTGGGTTTCAAACTACCACAAAAAAAAGCTAAAAAAATCATTCAGTTATGCATTGCAAAAATATAAATTTATATGGTTCAGGACCAGACCTGTTTTCAGATAAACCAATAATACCAGTTGAGCCACTAAATGAAACTTTCATAAATGAAATGTTGAAATAGTTAATAGATTTTTTATTAAAGGGGAGGATACACTATGTCAAGAAAATATACATTTGATAATGAAAGCAATATCCTTTCATATTATAGGACATTAAAAGAGAAACCACTAGGTTTTCCTCAGAGTGATGATTTATGGAGGATATATCAATCCACTATTGATGATGAAGCTTGGAAGAAATGGAGAAATACATCGGGGAAATCAGATGTACCTCCTGATTTTGTTAATCATGAAGCACATATTATGATGGAAGTAATGAGATTTGATGATCAAGCAAAAAACAGCGGAAAAACTAATGAAGCAAAAGCAAAAGAGAATAGAACATTAAATGAATTCAACAAAAGTGGTATATTCGATGTGTTTCCAAATGTAAGAGAAATTCATATTAATTCTCCAACAGATTTGAATACAAATGATGATCATAACTATAAGAGGTTTCAAGAGAATTTTAATCGAGTTGTGACAAAGCATTCTAAGAAGTCTATACAATACAGATTAAATTATCCAATGTATAAATTAGTATTTTTTGTTTTTGATGAATCTTCAGGTGTCTACTTTGAAACTAATGAAACGATTAAAGTCAAAATTAATATGAATATAATTGCTGCACCACATTTTTATTGGATTGATCAATTTATTGTTGAAACAATCAAAAATTGTGGAGCAGATTATTTGATTTGGTTCAAACCTTATAATTCGTTTAGAACACCCTCAGGTACTAATGACGATTTTCCAAAAGTCATTATTTATGATGTAAAAAATATGAAGTTGGAAACAAAGAATTACGACTGCGACTTAATGTTTAGTAGCGAAATATAACCAATGTCAGACATTAATAATTCAAGGAGGAAAAGTTGAAAAAAGAGAAAAAAATAATATTAAGAAGTATTTTTGATAATATTATAGCCCCCATGTTACCAGGTAATCCTTTATATCAAACTTACAAACAAATTAGCGATGAGAAAAAGAGGGCTGAATTACATGAAAATTTAATTAATAGAGTTGAAAAGATAGAGCAAGAGAATGTTGCAAAAACTGAAACAGAAATATTTAATGCTTTAGTTATTTTGCACAATACTGTTATCAATTTAAATCTCAATGTAAAACTAGATCTTTATATTAACGGGTTCTTTAACTATACTTGTGGCTCATACTCACTCGAGGAGCTAGATCAACTATATAGTAATTTAAATGAATTAATGAGGATAGATGTTGATGAACTTAAGAAATTTAGTGAAGATAAGAATTATCAAGTGAACGATATATCATTTGAAAGACTAGTTTCAAGAGGGTTAATTATCAACAACGTTGATAGAGATATTAGTGAGCACATTAGTCAAATCATAGATAACATCAAGAGTTCACTTGCAAATGACTCGAAGCATGGATGGGAATACATTTCAAATGAGGAGCTTGAAGTGAAGTATACGGTCTCAAAGTGGGGTCAAGAGTTTTTGAAATTCTTTAATGTATAGTTGATATTTTATATTGGGGAGGATTAGAATGCCATTCAAAGGAACAGATAAAAAAGCATATACTCGAGCAGGTAAATTCCCGAAACCTATTCGTTCTCTATTATACAGAACGTTTAAAATTAGAAACGACATGAATAGGAAAAATAAGATATCATAGTCGAAGATTAAAAGTAAGCAGAAAATAATCAACATTAACAAGTACAAGAAAAATACTCCATCTTTAGTTATTGAAAATCGCAAAGTTATCAAAAACAGAAAGTATGGCAGCAGAATTGAATTGGTTTATAATGCTAAATTGCGTCATGTTGATAGAAGAAAAATAAATCATTTATCAAAGGTCTTATTGCGAAAATTATCTAAGTATACATTTGATAAAGCTATCGATTTATCTAGTAGATCATTTCAGATTACTATAGGGGTTGTAAAAATAATCATTAGTATATGTGATATATATATGGATAGAGAAAAATATAACTTGATTGCAGAAGTCATTGTTAGTGAAGCAACAGTATTTGAAAACTATGAAACTCTTGAACCGTTTTTCAAAATGCACATCGATTTGTTCAATCAAATGCAATCTTTACTGAAAAAAGCTGTAATTCCTTTGTGACATAAACTTCTCTTATAATAGCGTTTAAGTAGAAGAATATTTTACTTCGGTATATACAAGGTTGATTAATCGACCAATCCGCTCGTTTCAACGCAACATTTTTGTGAGATTATACTTATTCAAAAGTGAAGAGAAATGGACAGTACTTATTGGACAATATTTATTGATTTAAAAAAAATACTTAGTTAAGACACAATTTGGGAATACATGAAAATGGATTGTATAAAGTATTTCTAACAGTCGTTTTCGATAGCTGTGTAGTCAGTAACATAGAAATCACATAACTTAAAACAACCATTAAATACCTTCAACAAGTATCCTGTGGTTGTTTTTTTAATGTAGATACACACTTTCTAAAAAAACTTTCAAACTATATATTTTCATGTTCAAAGTATATCTGTTTTCGTGTATAATAAAAAATAGGAATACAAAATAAAAACTAAATCATTATGACAAAGAAAAACGAGGTTTATATGAAAAAAATCGTTATAGGATTCTTATTGTTTCTAGTGCTTTTTTTAGCTAGTGTTGGTATACAGTTTGCGATCAATATGGGAATTGATCCGCTACCAAGTAGACCAACAGAATCAATCAACTCAGGCGGTGGAGATCGCCTTCTTTACTATTATTATCTAGAAGATAAAGGAGAAGCGCTTCCTGAAGGAATAATTTTAACCGATGAGTTCGTCAATAATGAACTCAAGGGAACATTTGATTATATCAATGGACGTTATGATGTTGCTGATTTTAGAGTCAATGCACTTATTCGTCTATATCTAAGCTATGGAGATATGATGCATCCAGATACCAAGGATGATATTAAAGAAGTGCTCCTGAACTTCAAATATTGGATGGACCAAGGTGGAGAGGATTCCATGTGTTTTTGGTCAGAAAATCACCAAATCCTATTTGCTGTAGAAGAATACCTAGTTGGCCAAGAATTTCCTGATGAGATATTTACAGTTGATGGAAAAACCGGAGCTAAACATATGGAAATGGCTGCAGGCCGTATTGAAGCGTGGATGTCTCAACGCTTCACCTATGGTTTTACAGAATGGTATTCCAACAACTATTATCCAGAAGATATATCACCAATGGCAAACTTTATCCAATTCTCAAATGACCCAGAAATGGTCAATCGAATGAAAATGATTATGGATCTCTTATGGTTTGATATGGCATCCCAAAGCTTTAAATATGAAGGATTAGATAGCAGTGGAGCACCAAGAACCTATTATATTTTTAATTCAAGTAGTGGTAGAGCTTACTCTGATAATAGAATGAGTGATGACACTGGAAACCGTATGAGAAACTTTATCGACTTTGTTATGCAGCCAGAAGAAACGAAAGATTTTGAAAACAGTTGGTCAACATCATCAAACGGCTTCTTTAACTGCTTTAGACAAATGATGGAAGCATTAAACCAAAGTAATGAACCATATTATGAAATACCCCAAGTCATTAAAGAAATATTTAATGATAATTCAGAAGAAAAGATTATTAAGTCTAGTCAATCCTTAAATGTTGAAGAGCTTAAAGGAGAAGGATTACTCGGGCTTGAAGATCACCAAATCATGATGCAATGGAATATGGAAGCCTTCAGTAATCCAGAGGTTGTTAACAATACAATCAAATATATGGCAAAAAACAACATGTTCAAAAACGAATTCTTAAATGATTTCAAGCTAGTCAATTTATGGCCACTTAGAGCATTTAATTTACTTGGTATGGTTTCATCTACTCTAAAACCTTCAACCAATGGTGTTGCAATTGAAAGAGCAAATGTTTATACCTATAAAACAAATGATTATTCCATGCATACCGCTCAAGCCTACCAACCAGGAGAATATGCAGATCAACATGCAGTGACCTCCATAAATTTAAGTAATTTAGTTTCTGTCTTTTCAACACAACCAGCTAAAATACCTAGAAGAAGTGGAACACCAACCTATTGGACTGGAAATGGTAGACAGCCCTATAGTGTTCAAGAAAAGAATGTGAATATCACTATCTATCAACCACCTACTAAAGTAGGTTTTATGGAACCAATGATTGTTAAGGAAAAAACACACATCTTTTTCCCTTATGAGCTATTTGATGAAGTGAATGAATCCTTCATCAGTCAAGGCTATATATTTGGAAGAGTTGGAAACGCAATGATTGCTATTCGATCTAGACATGCACTAGAATGGGTACCCTTTGATATCAGTAATCAAGAAGGAAATCGTGATGATATGCTTGTTAGAGGTAGTGTTAAGGATCTTTTAACAGAAAAATATGATCTTGTTCAAACCGGATCTGGAGATCATTACTTTGTTACTGAGTTATCATCTCAAACAAATGAAACATTTAGTGCATTTATATCTAGATTTATGGCAAATGATATAAGCTATGACACAGCTAAACACCAACTAACCTATCAAACACGTTTAAACGGCGAAACGACTTTAAAGACTATGGTAGCAACCTTTGATCATAGCTTTACAATAGGTGGAGTGACTCAAAACCTAGAATACCAACGCTATGAAAATCAATATGTAGCTACTAACTCCATCCAAAGAAAGCCAAAGGAAATTATCTATAGCTTCAATGGACACTCTTTAACCCTTCATTATGAAAACAATATAAGAACCATCGGTAACTAATATGAAACTAGGTGTTCAAACATATACAATTAGAAAAACTGCTCAAAAGAATTTATCTCATGCATTCGATGAGTTATTAAGAATTGGAATTCATAGAGTTGAGCTTGCAAGACTAGATTTAAATGATGAGCTAACACTCACTTTATCTAAAAAGAAAATTGAAGTCCTATCCATCCAAATGAAGATGAATAAGTTATTTAGGGATATCGATCATATTTCAGCATTCGCTAAAAAGGTAGGATGCAAGTTAGTTATTGTTTCAGTTTTATCCATACCAGCAATTTTCTTTGGCAAAAGAAGTCTCCAAAGGTTTACAAAAAAATTAAATCTACTTGTTGAACTCTATAAACAAAAGGGGATTCGAGTTGCCTTCCATCACCATCATTTCGAGTTCAAAAAAATAGGTAATGAAACCAAACTGAATTACATATTAAATCACACAGTAAATAATTTATACATCGTCTCTGACACCTACTGGTCCAAAAAATCAGGTTATGAACCTCATGAGGTAATTGAACAGATTGGAGATAGATTAATAGGAGTTCACTTAAGAGATTATTTGATTCAAGAAAATGGAGTACCAAAAGACTGTGAGGTTGGATCAGGTTTAATTGATTTTGACCAGGTCATGCTAGCATCAAAAAATGCTATCTATCTAGCTATTGAACAAAATACAAAAACTGAAATGGAAAGCATTGAAAAAAGTGTAGATTATTTAAAAACACAATATAAGGAGCTATTTTAAATGAACGCGAAAAAGTATGATGTCGATTTAGCCCAAATGAAGGGTAAAGAAAAGTTAATATTTGCCTGGGGAGATGTTTTTGGTGGTGGAGCACAAGCAATGATTGGTGTGCTATATTTAATCTTCTTAACAGATGTCATCGGACTCAATCCAGCGATTGCAGCAACTGCAATCCTAATCTCAAAGATTTGGGATGCAGTGAGTGATCCAATCATGGGTGTTATTAGCGATAACACAAGAACTAAGATTGGTAGAAGAAGACCATTTATTATGGCCGGTGGCTTTTTAGTTTTAATCGCGTTTGCATTAATGTGGCTTCCAATAGGTGGATGGGAATCAGATGCCGCAAAGGTAGTCTTTGCGATATCAACATTTTTATTCTATAGCACCATCTCAACCATTATTGCTGTACCCTATAGCTCACTATCTGCTGAAATAACCACCAATGTCAAGGAACGTAATCAAGTCAATGTGATTAGGTTAGTTGTTTCTACATTAGCCTCTGCAGTATGTACACTAGTTCCAGCAATGATTCTAGAAGTATTTAAAGCAGGAACAATCGGAATTAATACATTCTATTTAGTTACAGGTATTGGCTTTGGGCTATTCTTCGCGCTACCTTTAATTCTAATCGGATTTTTTACAAAAGAACGTGTTGAGCTACCTAAAGAAAAAACAGTATTCGAAGTGAATTCATTTGTTAAACCACTAAAGGTTAAGGCATTTAGAGGTTTAGTTTATATGTATTTATGTCAAAGTATTTCAATGGATATTTTATCCGCTGGTATTATTTATTATTCACTTTATGTCGTTAGAGGAAGTGCTACTGTATTTTTAGGAACCTTTATTGGAGTTCAGCTTTTAATGTTTCCAATCATTAGTAAGCTAGTCAATACTGTGGACAAAAAGAAGATCTATTACTTTGGACTACCTATTGCTATTCTAGGCTTTATAGGTGTAGGGCTTTACCCTTCTGATTGGTCAGTGATTGGTGCTTATGCATTAACTGCTGTAACAGCATTTGGATTTGCTGGTGCACAGCTCATGAGTTGGATTATATTCCCTGATGCGGTTGATGCTGGTGAATTAAAGCTCAAAGAAAGACCTACTGGAAGCTTCTCTGGTATTATGACATTCATCAGAAAGACAAGCTCTGCGATAGCAATTCAAATATTTGGGATTATGCTTTATATCTCAGGATATGTTAAACCCACAACAACAAATCAACAACCAGTTCAACCTGATAATGCATTATTAGGTATTCGTATCGCGATGTCATTATCCTTTGTTATTCTAATGACTATTGGTTATTTCGCAGCAAGAAAATTTGTATTAACCAATGAAAGAAGTCTTAAGGTTAGAAAGTTCTTAAAGATTAGAGAAGAAACAGGATTAGAAAATTTAAGTGTAGATGATCAAATGGAATTAATGAAGCTTGAATCAGAAATCTTTTAAGTAGGAGGTCATATGGCTGTTAAAGAAGATGTTGGAATGCTTATTAAAATGAATGTCAAATGCTTTAAGGATATTAAGAAATTAGATGAAGGCTTATCGATTGATGAGACACAAATACTGGAGTTAGTCGAGTTTGTGAATAACAGATATGATTGTGCAGATTTTAGATTAATCTCCTTAATCAAAACCTATTTATCCTATAAAGATCTTTTATCTACCGATACTGTAAAAGCTATTGAAGATGCTATGCTTCATTTTAAGTATTGGATGGATGAGCCTGGTAGTGATGGGATGTGTTATTGGTCTGAAAACCATCAGTTACTCTTTCATACCTGCGAGTATTTTGCTGGGGACTTATTTCCTGACCATTCATTTTCAAATGATGGACATATTGGTTTATATCATAAAGAGAAGGCAAAGCCTAAGATATTAGACTGGCTTGAAAATAGGTTTAAATATGGATTTACTGAATGGCATTCAAATACCTATTATGAAGAGGATATCGCTCCACTTTGCGTTTTGGTAGATCATGCAAAGGATATGGAGATTGTAAGTAAAGCAAAAATCATTTTAGATATTATATTCCTAGATTTCGCTATGCATAGCTTCAATGGTTATTTTGTAGCGAGTAGCGGAAGATGCTACGAGGAACAAAAAAAGGATAGAGAAAAAGCGGATGTCAATGATATACTCGCTCATGCATTTCAAATTCAAAAAAGAGATTATGATTATGAAAGAATCTCTGCATTATTTATCCTATGCAAGAATTATAAGGTTCCAGAAATAATTATTGATATCGCAAAGAATAAGGATAAACAAGTCATCAAGGATTCAATGGGCTTGAATTTATCTGAAATCAAGCATGAATTCAAGGATAATGATATCAATAGAAAAGGAATGTTTCTTTGGTCCATGGAGGCATTTACCAATAAAGAGTCCATCAATATGACAATGAAAATATTTAATGCATGGAACCTAAAAGAAAACAATTTCTTAAAGGATTTAGAATCTGTCAATATTCCTATCATTAGAAAGCTTGGATTGTTACCTTTGGTTGTAAAAATACTCAATCCAGCAACACAAGGGGTAGCAATCGAAAGAGCGAATACCTATACCTATAAAACAGATAGCTATATGCTTTCCACAGCTCAAAAATATCACCCTAAAAAGTTTGGTGATCAACAGCATATTTGGCAAGCAACAATGAATGATAAAATATCAGTTTTTTCAACCCATCCAGGGTCACCTATGTTTGATGATGCAGCAAGAAACTTCTCTCCATCGTTTTGGGTTGGAAATGGTATCAATCCTCATGCCATTCAGCATGAGAATAAACTCTTTTTAATCTATGATTTATCGCCAAGAAAAGGCTATTTGGAGCGAAATAGACAAGAGTATGTTCACTTCTATTTCCCAAAGGATGAATTTGATGAGATTATCGATAAGGGCTCGATTATCCTAGCTAAAAAGAAACAAAATTACATTGGAATTATCGCATCAAAAAATCCTAAAAAAATTGAAAACTCTGAAATTATTTATGAAGGAAAATATAGTCAATTTATAGTCATTTTAGGTGATGAAAAAACAGATATTTCATTTGACCATTTTGTCAAACGAATTGAATCTAGTCAAGTTATCTTTACGAAGAAAAAAATCGTGATGAAAAATGATCATTTATATGAGCTAAAGATGCTTAAGGATTTTAAGATTGATGGTAAGGTTATAGATACTGAGTATTCAAGATATGAAACACCTTATGTTCATGCAAAAAGAAAGCCAGAAGAACTCACAATAGCGTATATGAACAAGAGATTGTATTTGAATTTCAATCAAATGATCAGGGAGGAAAAGTAATGCTAGATCAAAGCTATTTCACAAAGGTCGTTGACCTTGCAGATTATATAACTAAAACATGGGATCCTAAGATGAAATGGATGTGGGGAGAAGCTCTTTTTGGATACTCTTTATCTCTTTTAGATGAACATTTAACAAGTGATAGATATACCAAATTTTTAACGGATTATTGTGACTACTATGTCAAAAATCCTCCAAGGGTTGACCAAAGTGATACTTCAGCTCCTGCATTAATTACCTATCAAATGTATAAGAAAACTGGAAATGAAGATTATAAAAAGCTAACAGATCGTGTCCTATATTATATAAAGAATGAACCAAGATTGATTGAAGATTCCGTTAATCATTTAGGAAACAGCTTGGAGGGAAAGTTTTATCCCAAGTCAATTTGGGTAGATAGCTTAATGATGTTTTCTGTCTTTCCATCTCATTATGCAAAGGACAACCAAGACAGTGAAATGATGGATATTGCAAGTCGTCAGCCTAGAGTTATGTCTAAATATATGCAAGATCCAAATAACAAATTATGGTATCACTGCTATTGGACAAAACAAAAAACGCATTATCCAAGAAGAAAGATATTTTGGGGTAGAGGTAATGGCTGGGTTGTTGCATCCCTACCTATGATTTTAGAAAATATTGGTGATCATCAAGAAAAGGATAACATCATCAAAATCTTTAAGGAAACTGCAGAAGCGTTACTTCCGTATCAAAGAAGTGATGGAGCATTTGAAACAGTATTCAATAAAGTTGGAAGGACTTATCGTGAATTATCCTTTACAGCTTTAGTTGCTAGAGGGTTTCTTCAAGGACATCGTATGGGGCTACTTGACGATCAATATTTAGAATCAGGCTTAAAGGCATACAAGGCAGTAGTCGATGCATTAATCTACGAAAATGATGGTATCTTTATGCCAGAGATCAGTGGACCAACCATCCCACTTCCACTATTTCCATACCTAGGATATAAATTTATCCCAAGAGCTAAAAACTGGTCCTTTGGACTTGCTGCATTGATATTTGCAGCAATCGAATTTGATAAGATAAAAAATAAAGAAGCGAAACTCTAAAATGAGTCTCGCTTTTCTTCTATAATCTCTTCAATTTAAAAATCTTCCTCTTCAATCTCTTGATCTGTAATCCAAACTTTTCTCCTAATTTCTTCTTTAAGCTTCTAAAAAAATCAAAGAGCATAATCCATACTACATAAAAGATTAATAAGAAATGAATGATACGAACTGTCATAGAAACAATATTATCAAAGACAGGACTTCTAAGAAAATAGAGCGCAACCATTCCAAGGATTGCTATAGTTCCGATATTTTTCATAGGAATAGAAACCCCAGGATTCCAAAGATAATGAGATAATATAAATTAAGCTTCATTGTCTTTTTAATTGTGAATATAACCTCTTTAGGTATTTTAATCTTTGTGTATTTCTTAACAATCAATAATACAAACCATAAAATATTTAATAGTGCCCAGAATACAGATAGCCCAATGCAAATATATGCGATAATCATGCGGCACCTCCAAAAATAAGTCGGTATAAATTAACAAAGAAGTCAACAGCGTTCTCAAAGAATTGAATAATAGCATCCAATCGAATAAAGTTTTTCACCATTTCAAGCTTTTCTGCAAAATTGATTTGAGATAGCAATGCTTCAAGCTGATTAATACCTACAGTATTTAATACATAAATCATCATTACAATCAAGGTTGATAAAATCAAATGATTGAGTATCTTATTGGTGAATAGAAGCACATGGACAGCACCTTTTTTATTTTCTAAAACAAACTGTCTCATCTTTCCATGATCTTTTGTATCACCAGTTCCACAAATCGGACATTTTGTCATGCTTTGGTGGTAATAATGATATTCAGAGGTTAAACATTTTTTACTTTCAAATGATAGCTTTGATAATGCACCTTGCCATTCATTTGGAGAGGTTCTGCTTATTTTATCTGGGTTAGTTACGATCAAAGCTTTTCTCATTGCTTTTTGATAGTAGTTTGGGAATAGCTCTAATAGCTTCGCTTTTTCATCGATTTCAACTCCAGGAACTGTTTCCTTATGGAGGAAGTAGTTATTCTCAACAAAATATGATAAAGGTTTGCTCGCTAGCTTATGGGTACCCTTAAATGGATGAGTATCCTGAAGTATCATATGGATGATGACTGCTAAGTAGTACCTAATCGTTTGTTTACCTTTTGGTTCAAAAACAAATTCCTTAGGTGTTTCAGGAACAACCTCCTTAACCTTTACTTCCTTTTCAATGACATTGTTTGATTTTTCAAATTCAAAATCTTCAACAGTGGTTGACGATTTGAGATCAATAATTTTTTCTTCTTTTTCAACCTTTTTTTCAACCTTTTTCTCTAAGGGTGAACGAATTAATTCTAAATCCTTTTTTCTAAGCTCTTCGAGACGTTTTCTTTCAAGCTCTCTTTCCTTTTCCTTAGCATCCTCTAGAGTCTTTAAATATTTTTTATAGTTCTGTTCATAAAAGTATTCTTGTGGTAGATAGTCCTCTCTTTGGAAAACCATAGCCTTTGTTGTATCATCAAGAGATCCTAGGAAAACAAAATCAGGAATAAAGGGATTTAAATCCTTATCGATAAAGATTTGATTGAATTCAATGGGTATATTATATTTTTCAAGAGTAGAAAACATTGATGCGATATTTCTAGCAACGATTATCTTTACCTTATCTGTAATCTTTAATTTACCAAGTCTATTATTTTTTAAAAACGTTTGAAGTCGATAAAGGTTTGGTATTCTCTTACTGACATATCCTATGACCTTATCATGCTTCATAATAAGCTCTTGAGGAGGTGCGAAATAAGCAGGCATTTTTTGATAAACCTTTTCATTTTTTAACGCTTCAATGCGTGCTCCCAACTGATATTTATCAAGCATTTTAGGATTGAAAAAGACCGCTAAGCGTTTACTGTTCTTTAAGGTATAGCTCTTACTAGCGAGTGTTTCATCATATACATGATTCTCATCGACGATAATTTCCTTATCATCCGTATCATATTTGACATACTTTCTAGAAATCGTTTTAAAGTAATCTAATAAATAATCATAGTCCTTTGTTTGTTCTCTAGCGCATATTGGACATTTTTGAAAATGGTTGGGATAAAAATGAGCCTTATTTTTCTTACACTTTTTAATGTTATCCTTTACAACTCTCAAACTAGCTGCCCATTCATCCGCTGTTGGTCTATTAACGACATCATTATGCTTATCAAATGCTCTTGTGAATAAATCTTGAATTTGTTTTGGGAAGAAGCTAAAAGGCATTGAGTTCTTTGGAGGAATAATATTGTTATTTAATGTGCTATATGGAAATATTTCATGCTCCATATTATAGTTAATCGCATTTCCATCAAAGCCCATTACACCCTTGATTCTTGCTGAAAATGGATGGACACCCATCATTAAAATCTGAAAGATCAAAATTGCTAATCCATAGTTATCATGATTTGGAATTCTTTTTGGTTCAATAGAGGATTTCTTTTTCGCCTCAAAGACTTCTGGTGGTGTATAGTCAGGTGTAAACACCTTGCAGTGATAAAGTTTTGATTCTGATGAAACCTGGAATGAATCCGTATCTACAACCCCGATTTCAAATCCTGGATAGACAAAGAAGTCACTTGTGTTAATATCACCAATGACAGTATCATTTTTATGAATAAAGCTCATGACCTTAGCTAAGTTAATGGAGATAACTAATCGGTCATACCAAGTAATATTTGGAAACTTTGTTTTTTGTAGTCCAGGGGTAATGACATGTGATAATTGATTCTTTGCTTGTACTCTACGCATTAAGTAACCAATGAATTTTCTATTTTCATCATAAATGACATAGCTTGGCCAAGCAATAATGGTTAAACCGTTATAATCTAGAAGACCTGGTTTCTTATGAACCATCGCTTTAATTTTGTCTACAATCTCAGGCATTCTTTCTAAAGCGCGTTCTGTATAAACCTTAACTAAAATATTAGGATTTTTTGCGAGCTTAAAAACACTACCTTCGCCACCGCTACCAATAGGTTTTGTATCATCAACTAATATTTTAGAACCGTCCTCTAAATAGTATTTTCTCATTCATCTCTCACTTCAACAAATAGTAATGTTTTATCATCATCTGTTTTCTTATTAATTCGATCAGACGCTAAAAATCTTTCTAATGACTTTTGGACTTCCTCTTGATTGTAGTTTTCATGGGAAAACACCTTGAAAAATGGATCATAAAACAAATGACTGACTGTCTTATCCTTAGCAGATATACTAATGGATTCAATACCATCACTCATTAGCGCGATCATTGGATAAAACTTATCGCATTTTTCGTAAATACCATTTTCAATCGATTCAAGATTACAAATGGAGAAGGTTGCGTTTGCGTATTCTCCTCTTTGTTGCTTCGCAATGACTTCATATTCATCTTCAATCTTGCCGATTGCTGCACAATCGCCAACCTGACCATAATATTGAGATCCATTAAAGCTTACGAAAACCAAAAGTGTAGCATTTAAATCCTTAATATTCACTTCATTAATTTTAGCAACCTCAAGCAATTCATCATTGGTTTCTATAAAGCCTTCCTTAATCAAGGTGATGATATCTTCATCATCCATCTTGACATCTAAATGCTTTTCCAAGAAATTAACGATAAAAGTAGAAGCTGTTAAGCTTCCTAGCTCTGCATGAGACGCACTGCCCATACCATCACTAACACATGCAATAAATCCTAATCCATTGGGTAGTATTTTATAAGCGTGATTGTCATGACATGGTGTTTCTGTAGATAAATGCGAGGTGCCAACAACAGATGCACCATAAAGTCTAACCAAGATTAGACCTCAAATTCAAAGACATCATCACTTGGTTTTTCAAGCTTTAATGTATCTCCTACACGGCTTGATGAAACAGAAGATAGTGATGAGGATACCCATTGGAAGAGTTCCTTAAAGTTTAGACCGTTTAATTTAAAGACTCTATCTCCAGATCCTGAAATCTGGCGTAATCTTTCGATATTTGCATTTTCAACGCCGATACCAAAGAAAATAACTTTTTTACCAGATATTGCGTTTTGTAGCATTCCACTTGCCTCACTGACGTTATCCGTTGGTTCACCATCAGTAATTACAAATAACCATGGTCTATAATATGAAATACCAGCATTTCTGTATTCTGATTTTCTGTTTTCGATATTTCTAAGCGCTGTGACAATTGCTTCACCCATCGGAGTCATCCCATTGACCTTTAATTCAGGAGCTTGAGATTCTGAAACGGTAGCAAAGTTTTGAACAACAGAGACACTTTGACCAAATGTAATCACCGATAAATCAACTCTCACACTTGCTAGATCATCATCACGGAGTGCTGCATAAAGTGCGTGAACACCTTCATTGAGTTGGTTAATTGGATTACCAGACATGGAGTAAGAAGTATCAAGTAATAAAACGACAGGGCATCGTGGTTCTGGATTATCCAGAAGGGCTTCATCAACGACTTCCTTTTCAAATTCAAAATCATTTCTTAAATCACTCATAAGTCACATACCTCTCTTATTTTAATTTTTTTATTCTTTATAGTAAAAATAGAACAACCAAGGATAGGAAAAGTGCTTTTAAGCTGTATTTACTTTTGATGTAGACGAGCACTGCAAATAATATATAAACTACTCCAAAGGCTAACTGAATCCAATTGAATCCATCAGGTGAAGTTGCAAGAACTAGCCCGTAGAAGAATAAGGAAACGAGCAACCTGAGTAGGAGTGAAAATGGAAACTCCATATTCATCTTTTGAATCTGATAGAAATAGACTAAAATACCAGCAATATAGATAGACATTAAAATCGTTCCTATTGTATAAAGAGCATACACCCATACCGATTCAAAAACAAGTAAATTGGAATAGTTGTTTTGTCCAATAAGATAACCAATTAATCCGAAATGATAGGAAAGATCAAAGAGGATTAATATAAATTGTGAGAGTAGAACAAGCAATGCGGAGAATATGAAAACCCTAAAAAATTTATCTAAATCAAAGATGTTATATTTTTTGCCGATTGTATAATGATATAAATTGAAATTTAAAAAAAGGAAGAACACAATTTGAATCGCATAAATAAAGATGTAGCTATAACTACCTCCAAAAAGCGAACCAAAAAGTGTACTATCCCATATAGTTTCATCAAAAAATGGATAGAGATAAAAAACACCCCAAATGATTGAACCAAAGAATATTTTGTTAATATTATTGTTCACAGGATTAGGATTCATGTTGCCCCCTGTCTCATTTCTTGTATATATTATAGCACGCATTATGTGCGTGAGTACTTTGGTAAAGAATATTTTAATCAAATTGTAATAAAAAATATACAACTAGAAGCTGTATATCTTTCGTTTATATTTCTATTTTATTTTGTTTTACGTGTTTTCAATGATTACGTAATCCAAATTAAACACTACCGCCTACAAGTGCAATAATTATACCTATATATGCTAGTGAGGTAAAAATAGAATATAGAAAAATAAATAAGAGGCCAACCCAAGTTTTTAGTTTTCTATATGGTAGAAAAAATACTATCAAAGAGTGTGAATATTACCCCCACTAATGCTAACGAAATGAAAACATAATAACATAAAATAAAAAATAAACCTAACCAACCTTTAATTTTTTTGTGAGGCAAAAAGAATGTTAAAATAGGACCGATAATGAGTATAAAAAATAAAATTATACTATACGGAAAAAAATCATATCGGAACACATTATTAATCGCAGACTTGATATATATTATGAAAAGTAGAATTATGGTTGAAATAGTAAGATAAATGACATTATCGAAATTATATATTTCTTTTCTTTTTAATATCCGTTTTTCTGTTTTAGCTGCTATAGTAATTACTAAAAACATATAAATAGCAATAATGAGAAAATGAACGATGTAATCCCAATCTGAGTTTAGAACATTTGTTATAGAATATAAAAAACCAAGATAAAGTCTTATTATAGATATTGGCAAAACCAAAAATACTATTTCAAAAAAATACAAAATGATGAGTTTTATTTTCATATCATATCTACTCCTTATCAAGTAGATCGTCATTTATAACCGGACAGGGTGGTTGTCCAACCTCTCCACATGAACTTGGTGGTGATTGAGTACCAGTGTAACTACCATAAACACTAACCTGAGATTGAAAAATAAAAAAGAACGATGCTATAAATAATAGTACAATTAATCTTTTTAATGTTAATTTCACTTGTTAATCCCCCCATGGATATTTTGTTACAGTTTAGCATTAAATATACGCATTGTCAATTGTTGCTTAAAAACACGACTGAATGGAATTTTTTATAAAAGATATACAACTTATCGCTGTATATCTTTCATTTATTTTTCTATTTAATTATTTCTATGCATTTTCGATAATTGCTACAATTGGAATAAGAAGGAATGCTAACCAAGAGATATGAAATAGCTGGAAGAAATATCCTAAAGAGAAGAATAGAATAACTGCAATAAAAGGCATTAATGCTGTAAATCTAATCTTGTCAAATGCAATGATTGCTACCATTGGAATAAATAAGAATACCTGCCATGCATATGCCCAGCCGTTTAATGCAAGTCCTAAAGCTAAAAATATTGATGTTGTGATGACGACTACAGAAACCATAAAGATTGCTTTTTGTCGATATTTTCCTTCAAGTTGGTTATCCCATAAAATATGGATATCTCCAAAAATAATTCCAACAATTAGAGGTAATGCAAATCCTAATGCACCATATCTCCATTCACCGTAAGTATATCCCATGTATAGATAGAAGAGAATAGCTGCGATAAAGGATGCTTCATATAATAAAACCTTCCAAAGCTTTTTCTCATTTAAGATACCAATCATTGGAATACTTAGGAATACTAGCCATCCTGGATTCCATAAATTGTAATAGGTTCCTAGAATAATAAATACAATAACAGATACAAATGGTGATATTGCTACAAACACTTCCTTGAATCTAGTATGTAAAATGATGGAAACCATTGGGATGAGTAAGAAGACAAGCCAACCTGGATGCCATAAACCAAATCCCCAACCTAATATTAAATAAGCAATAATACTTAAGAATGGTGATAAGGCAACAATCCCATCTTTAAGTCTTGTGTGTAGTGCAATTGATGTGATTGGAATCATTAAGAATACCATCCAACCCGGATGCCATAAATCATAATAGAATCCCATCACAAAGAACACGATTAAGCTGATAAATGGTGTTAATGCGACGATTTTATTTTTCACACTTTTTTCTTTTTTAAGCTTTAATGTATCCATTAATTCATATGCAGCACTTTTAGGATCACCTAAAATATTCCAAACTTCTTCATCCGTTTTACCTGTGCTTTTCGCATCATCATAAAGCTGTTCATAATCATTAACGATTTCATTAATTTCTGATTTACTTGCCTGAAACTCCTCTAATTGAGTTCTCAAACCATTTAAATATTTATCCTTCATTTTCCATACCTCCTAATAATTTAAATACACCCTTTAGGAATGTTCTCCATTCACTTTCATATTCATTCAATTTTTCGATACCTGTATTTGTTATCTTATAATACTTTCTCGGAGCGCCTATGTTTGTATTTTCAATATAGGTGTCGAAAAGTCCCTGTCCTGTCAATCTTCTTAAAATCGGATAGACTGTGTTCTCGTTGACATCAATTTCAGATGATAGCTTTTCTATGACTTCAAAGCCATACATATCGCGATCATTAATGATGCTTAAGATACACATTTCTAGAATACCCTTTTTGAATTGTGTATTCATAATTTCCTCCTTACTGTGTGTTGCACACTACTATAATAACACCTTACTGTGCGAAACACAATACCTAAAATTAAAATTTTTTATTTTTTTTATTATGACATGGATATCTTGTCTTTTCAAAGCGAATATGATACTATTATTTCAAACAAAGATAGGTGATATTGATGTTAAATGTTAAAAAGGTTAGTTATTATTACGCATATCGTTGAAAATGAGGATTGCAAAGGCATTCCTTTTTGAGTAATAAAGGAACAGCCAAACCATGACAAACGTTCATCCTTGGGGTTCCTCAGGGATTTTTTTATTTAAAAACCAAAGGAGAAAAGAATATGATTGTTCAGATGAAAAAAGGTTCAACAAAAAGAGAGTTCGAAAAA
Source organism: Acholeplasmataceae bacterium UBA2284 (assembly GCA_002345705.1). Classification (GTDB taxonomy): domain Bacteria; phylum Bacillota_I; class Bacilli_A; order Acholeplasmatales; family Acholeplasmataceae; genus Peloplasma. The sequence goes on from DDWO01000012.1 coordinate 154,083, forward strand.
ATAGTAGAGTTTTTAAAAGCTAAAAAGTTAGAAATTATGGATGCAAGCTCGGATGAAATTCGTGTGTTTGGTATTATAGGTGATACCACCTCGATTGACCCAAGTGACTTATATGCATTTGAAGGTGTTAAGGAGGTTACTAGAGTTTCAACACCATTTAAGAAGGCTAGTCGTAGCTTTAAAAAGAAGGATACCATTATTAAAATAGGTGATGATATCGAAATTGGTGGTGATCAGTTTGTGATGATGGCTGGACCTTGTTCAGTAGAATCAGAGGAACAATTAAGAATTATTGCTAAGGCTGTTAAAAAGGCTGGTGCGACACTCCTTCGTGGTGGAGCATATAAGCCAAGAACTTCACCATACGCTTTTCAAGGCTTAGAATTAGAAGGCTTGAAGATACTTAGAAAAATTGGGGATGAAGTGGGATTAAAAATCGTTACTGAAATTCCAAGTGCTGATTTACTTCCTTTATTTGAAGAATATGTGGATGTGATTCAAGTTGGTGCAAGAAATATGCAAAACTTCCATTTAATGAAGGCTTTAGGTAAATCAACGAAACCAATTCTATTAAAAAGAGGTTTATCAGCAACCATTGAAGAATGGTTAATGTCAGCTGAATACATTATGGCTGGTGGAAATGAACAAGTCATCTTGTGCGAAAGAGGCATTCGCACATATGAAAAATATACAAGAAATACATTAGATATTAGTGCAGTATTAGCGGTAAAGGAGCTTTCACATTTACCAGTCATTATCGACCCATCTCACGCTGCTGGTCGCTGGAGCATGATTGAAAAGCTTTCTCTTGCATCGCTTGCTGTAGGAGCACACGGGTTAATAGTTGAGGTTCATCATGATCCTGAGCACGCATTATCTGATGGAGCACAATCTCTAAAGCTTCCTAAGTTTCATTCAATGATGGATGAGCTTGAAAAAGTAGCAGTTGTATTAGGTAAGAAACTGAGATGAAGATATTCGTTGTAGGACTTGGACTCATTGGTGCGTCCTATGCCGAGGGACTTCATCAAGCAGGACATCATGTCTATGGATATGATTTAATAGAAAAAAATATCGAAAAAGGAATCCATTTAGGATTTATAGAAAAAGATAATAGTTTATCAAAAATAAGTGTTGCTGATCTTATCATTTTAGCTTTATATCCAAAGGATAATGTTGAATTCATTCAAGGAAATAAAAACTTATTTACTGCTGGTCAAATTCTTACCGACGTTAGTGGTACTAAGGTTTGGATGATGGAAGAGATTGAAAAGATCCTACCTAATGGTATATCTTATACTTCACATCACCCAATGGCGGGTCGCGAGTCCTCTGGATTTGAGTCAAGAAACTTCCATATGTTTAAAAATGCAAATTTCATTATCGTCAAGGGTAAAAAAAGTGATAAGAATGATGTTGGAGTGCTTGAACTTGTCGCAAATAATCTGAAATTTGGTAAAATAACAGTAACAGATGCGAAAACACATGATGAGCTCATTGCATTTACATCACAGCTAACACATATACTTGCTGTGACTTTAATTCAAAGTGATCATTTAAAGGAAACTAAAGAAGCTACTGGAGACTCATTTAGAGACTTAACCAGAATAGCTAAAATAAATGAAGTGATGTGGACAGAACTTTTTTTAGAAAATAAAGATGCATTAGTAACTAAAATTAACGAATTTATGACAGAACTTGTATATATTAAAGAGCTCATCCTTGATGATGATAAAAAACGGTTAATGAATTATTTAAAGGAAGCCAAAGAAAAGAGGAAATCCTTTGACATTTCTTAAGATGCCGAATTACGATATTTTCATCGAAGAAGATGGTTTGTCCCATCTTGCAAAGCACATCAAAGAGGTTTATCAATTTGATGATCTTTTTGTTATTACCGATCAAAACGTTTTTGATTTATACAATGAAAAGCTGATTCAAGCATTAATTGGCTATAAATTATCATTTGTCATATTACCCCCAGGTGAAAAATCCAAATCTTTAGATACCTATCATCAAGCCATTCAAACATTAATTGAAAAGGGCATTAAGAGAAATCATTTAATTCTTGCCTTTGGTGGTGGTGTTATTGGTGATTTAGCAGGATTTATCGCTTCAACTCTATATCGCGGGATTTCATATATCCAAATACCTACCACACTACTTGCTCAAGTTGATAGTAGTATTGGTGGTAAGGTAGGCATTGATTTAAAGGAAGGTAAAAACTTGATTGGATCCTTTTATGACCCAAAATTTGTTTTTATAGACCCTAGTTTTCTTAAAACATTATCTAAAAGAGAATATAACAATGGACTTGCTGAAATGATTAAGGCTGGTTTGATTGGTGATAAGAAACTATATTCTTATCTTTTGGAACATGATAAAGTAACAGTAACAGAAATCACAGAAGCAATTCAAGTGAAAAGAAATGTTGTTTTAATTGATCCATATGATAAAAAGGAAAGAATGTATTTAAACTTTGGACACACCTTTGGACATGCAATTGAAAAGAAACATCATTATGAAACCTACCTACATGGTGAAGCTATAAGCTATGGTATGTTAATCGCTCTTCAAATTGGTATCCAAATTGGAGAAACAAAAGAAGAACTCTATCAAGAGGTTAAAAAACTACTTTTAGATAGAGAACTTGTTAAAGAACCATTACTTGAAATGGACGAGTATCGTGATGAAATCATTCACGATAAAAAGAATTTAGCAGATGGACTCCATTTCATTATTGTTACTAAGCCTGGTGATGTAAAAACACATAAATTAAAGGAACTTGACATTCTATGAAGATTACCATCCAACCAACAAAACTAAAGGGAACACTTCAGGTGGTATCATCAAAATCTCTATCCCATAGGTATGTTATTGCTGCAGGTCTTGCTAAAGGGACAAGCACTATAAAAAATGCTTTAGATAGTGATGATTTAACTGCTACGAAAAATGCTTTATCTGCACTTGGTGTAACATTCAATAACAATCAAGTCACAGGTGGAGAATTAAAAGTTATTCATAATGAAATAGATTGTAATGAATCAGGGTCTACTCTAAGATTTATGATTCCAATTTCTATGCTACTTAGAGAAGAAATCAAATTTATGGGGCACGGTCGTCTACCCTTACGTCCCTTAGATATCTATTTTGATATATTCAATCAAAAGCACTTATACTATAAAAAAGAGAGTGAAGAATCCAATCTTCCACTCACAGTCAAGGGACCAATTAAACCAGGTTTCTATCAAATGAGAGGTGACGTAAGCTCACAGTTTCTTACTGGTATGCTATTTGCTTTACCGCTATTAAAAAAAGATTCAGTGATCGAAATGACGACTCCAATTGAATCAAAGGGCTACGTCGATTTAACACTCGATGTCTTAAAAATGTTTGGTATACATATTTTATCAGTTGATCAATATTTTTACATCAAAGGTGGTCAATCCTATGTGCCGATGGAAGTCACTGTTGAAGGCGATTTCTCACAGGCAGCATTTTGGATGGTAGCTGGTTTAATTGGTGATGAAATTAATCTAAAAAGCTTAAACCCAATAAGCAAACAAGGTGATGCAAAAATAGTAGATATTATTAAGGAAATGGGTGGAGATATTGAGTACAGTGATCGTGATCGCATGTATAAAATAGAGCCCAGTCAAACTGACGGTATCACTATAGATTTGTCTCAGATTCCAGACCTTGGCCCAATACTCATGGTGCTTGCAGGACTGAGTGAAAAAAAGACAAAGTTTATTGGATGTAATAGATTAAGAATGAAGGAATCAGACCGTTTAGATGCGATGTATCAAGTTTTAACAAAGCTTGGTGTTCCTATGGAAATATGCGGTGATGAAGCCATTATCCAAGGTGTAAAATCATTTAAGGGTGATTTAGAACTAGATACATTTAGCGATCACCGGATTGCAATGGCAATCGCAATCGCTGCAATTCGTGCAGATGGTCCAATCACAATCAATCACGCAGAAGTCGTAAGTAAATCCTACCCGAATTTTTTTGAAATCTATAAGGAACTAGGAGGGCAAATCAATGAATCTTGATGAATTAAGAAAAGCTATTGACGCAGTCGATACTGAAATGATGGAACTGTTTAAAAAGCGCATGGAACTCTCCTATATGGTAGGAGAATATAAAAAGGAAAATAATCTACCGGTACTCGATTCCACAAGAGAAAAAGAGATATTGAAAAGTAGAAAAAATCAACTCGATGATCAATCATTATGGCCATACTATGAAGTATTTATAAAGGAAATTATGAAGCTATCGAAGGAGTACCAAAAATGAGCGAACGATATGGATTAATAGGAAAGAATATTAAATATTCAAAGTCTAGTCAAATTCATAATTTCATGGCGAAAAGGTTAGGCATCGATTTTAAGTATGATCTATTTGATATCGATGAATCTGATATTTCCCATCTTTTTAAGCATTTAAGAAATGGTGTTTTCAAAGGCTTTAACGTCACTGTCCCCTATAAACAAACAGTGATGAAGCATGTGGATATATTAACACCTAAGGCATCTCGCATACGCGCAGTCAATACCATCTATATGAAGAATGGAAAAATAGTTGGTGATAATACTGACTATGATGGATTTTTAGGATTGATCAGTCGAAACCGAATCAATGTGAAAGATAAAAATGTCTATTTGCTTGGTGCAGGTGGTGCAGCAAAAGCTGCGTATATCGTCTTATCGGATTTAGGTGCGAAGGTCACTGTAGTTTCTAGACAAACCAATGATTTAGATCCTTTATTTCAGCATGTCATTTCCTATCAAAAAATAGATCCATTTAAGGTAGATATATACGTTCAAGCAACTCCAATCGGAACATTCCCAAATGTTGAGGATTCCGTATTAAGTAAGGTTTATGTTGAAAATCAACTCGTTATCGATATGGTTTACAATCCTCCAATTACAAAGATTATGAAGGATGCTAAACAAGGTATTAGTGGACTCTATATGCTAATTATTCAAGCAATTAAGAGCGAAGAGATTTGGTTTGATAGAAAAATTGACATTACAGATCGTCTTGTCGAAGAGTTAAAGGAAGTCATCTATCATGAATAGCTATGGAACTCTTTTCAAAGTAACTTTATATGGCGAATCACACCAGGAAGCAATCGGTGTTGTTATTGATGGAATTCCTGCAGGTATTGAAATTAACGAATCAAAGATCACTGAAGATTTAATCAAAAGACAAGCAGGAGCGATTGGAACTACAACAAGAATAGAGCCTGATTTATTCAAGATTACATCCGGTGTATTTAAAGGATACTCTACTGGATCACCAATTCATTTAATGATTGAAAATGTAAATACTAGATCAAAGGATTACGAGCATTTAATCAATCAGCCTAGACCAGGTCATGCAGATTTCGTTTCCAATGTGAAATATAAAGGCTTTCAAGACTATCGTGGTGGTGGAAGATTTTCTGGCAGATTAACCGCAGCTTTAGTAGCAGCAGGAGCGATTGCGAAAATGGTGATTCCATTTGAATTATCTAATCACCTCGTCCAAGTAGGAACACTAAAGGATATGTCAAAGATTGATGCTTATTTAGAGGGTATCGCTAAGGATGGAGATTCTGTTGGAGGTTTAATTGAAGTTAAAGCCACTAACATGATTGTAGGACTTGGAGAGCCATTCTTTAATAAGCTAGATGCTGAAATTGCGAAAATGATGTTTTCAATACCCGCAGTTAAGGGTGTTGAGATTGGTACAGGGTTTAAGGGCTTAGAAATGAAGGGTAGTTCATTCAATGATGAGTTCATTGATGAAACCGGAAAAACGAAGACAAACCATTCAGGTGGAGTATCGGGTGGTATTTCTAATGGAAATGATTTAATTGTTAAAGTCATGATTAAACCAACATCATCGATTCAAAGACCACAAGAAACCTATAGCTTTGAAACCAATCAAAAGGAAATTCTTCAGATTGGTGGTAGACATGATGTCTGTATCGCTAGAAGAGCTGGAATTGTGTTAGAAAACGCATTGGCAATTGTACTTGCAGATTTGTATTTAATTAGTAAAGCATATCACTAAAGGAGTATATGGTGGAAAGAACGATTATAGGGGAAGGTAAAACTGCAAAGGTATACCTTGAAAATGGTTTTGCTTATAAGGTTTTTAATGAGAATCATCCCATAGATTGGATTGAATACGAAGTTCATATTCAAAATGAGATTGAACAACATACAAAATTGCCTGTTTTATCCTACACATTGAATAAGTCAGAAAGAGAGATTCGAATGCCATATATAAAAGGTATCGAGTTAACTGAGCGTATATTGAAGGAAAAATATAAAAATGGTTTAGAAGACTTAATCACTCTGCAGCTGAGTGTTTACAAGTATCAAAACTTGAATCTACCAAATGGACATCTTGTTTTCCTTAAGCATTTTCAACACAGTAAAATTCCTGATGAATATAGAAATATTGGTATCGAGTATTTGAATGCCATACCTTATCAGCCAACTTTGTGTCATTTTGATATGCATTTCTCTAATATATTGTATGATGGTAACTATACTATCATTGATTGGGTAAATGCTAAGCTTGCAAACCCAATATTAGATGTTGCTAGATCATTTGTTATTCTAAGACAGTATGCTTATCGATTATCTTCAAAATATTTAAGAATAATGATGAAGAAAATGGATTTTTCTGAAATTGAGATGAACAAGGCTATCGTTGTGATGGCAATACTCAGAATCATAGAGGTTGAACAATCTGAAATAGATGTTTTACGTAAAATCATCAATGAGTTTCAAATTGCATAAATTATTCTCTAATTTTTTAAATGTTAAAGACCTAGATTCCGTATGGAAAGTAGGTCTTTTTGTTTGATTAAAAACATATTCTTTGTTCTAGTTCAAATTATAGATCTTTATATTCAAATACTTCATCAACGGTTTTTTCAAATACACGTGCAATCTTATACGCAAGATCTAATGAGGGAGTATACTTCCCAAGCTCTATTGCGTTGATAGTTTGTCTAGAAACACCTGTCAACTCAGCAAGCGTCTGTTGAGACATATCGTTAGCAAAAAAGCGTAATGTCTTGATTTTGTTAACAATTTCATATTTTTTAAGCATGACGAATTCCCTTGCGATAATAATAGAGTTGAGTTAATCCCTCTAATGCAGATCCTAGACTGAATGATAGAAATAAAATATTAATCATAATGATAGGGGAATAATTGAGAACTATTGAAAATAGTGCTATAACAAACCCAATACCAGCAAATGAGAATCCAATGCGCATAGATTTTAATTCGATTAATTTTGCCATCTCATCTTCAACTGTGTCAGTTTTAACAATTTGAGCAATTTTTTGTTCAATTTCTTTATCTGTAATATCTTTATTCTCTAATCTCATTTTGATTGCTAAGCTAATTGAATAGAAGATGTTGAATAAAATCATCGCGATAATGATTCCAACAATACCAATTCCAATAAAGGTAAGTATTGTCATTGCCCAAAATTTAAGCGTCAACGATTCTGGCAAGCCTTGATTGTACTTAAAAATCGCGTAAAATAAATAAGAAAATGTAATGATTAATCCTGTAATTGATGTAACTATTGTCTTTTTTTCATGAAATGTCATTTGCGTTTCTCCTTTGTTAACTATTATATACATATTGTAAATCAAAAGATACAACATGTCAAGTATATTTTACACTTATTTACATTTTATTTATCGGAAATGAAGCATTACAAAGTAACTTTTATTTCAGTTTTTCTGATAATTAATCAAAAATATTCAAAATCATCAAATAAATGAGTTATTATGATAGATTTATAGAAAAAACCGTGATATTATATATATGAACATATGAGCATGTGTTCATATGTAAGGAGTGAATCATGAATAATTATCAGTGTGAATCCATCATCATACATGAGGATGCGATTATTGAAGTTCAAAAACATATATTAAATAATGTTGACTTAAACAAAGTGAGTCTTCTTTTTAAGGCTTTATCAGATCCAACCCGTATAAAAATCCTTTTTGCTCTTGAAAAACACGAATTATGTGTGTGTGATATTGCAGTTATTCTTAAAATGACACAAAGTGCTATATCTCATCAGCTGAAGACACTTAGACAAGCTGACCTAGTTAGATCAAGAAAAGAAGGTAAGACGGTATTTTATACAATAGCCGATGAACATATCCATCACATCTTTAGTCAAGCCCTTGTTCATGTGAAGGAGGGAAAATAATGAAGAAAATTTTTGATATTAAATATCTTGACTGTGCAAATTGTGCTCAGAAAATTGAGACAGAATATTCAAAGCTTAAAGGAGTAACGAAGGTAAGTGTTAACTATGCCAGAGAAAAAGTATTCCTTGAAGGTGATGTTGAAGATTATACAGCAAAGAAGCTAGAGGTAATCGCTAAGAAAGTAGAAAAAGCTGTTACAGTAAGTGATGAAAACTCACAGATTGAATATGTAGATAAACACTTAACTAAAATACAATGGATTACCTATGCAATGGGAATGTGTTTCCTAATCACTGGGTTTCTTCTTAATTTATTTATTGTTTCCTCAGCTAAGGAAATAGTTCCAGTACCGTTTTATACTGCAGCATATCTTATTTTTGGTTGGGATGTTCTTTCTAAAGCATTCAAAAACATACTCAAGGGAAAGTTCTTTGATGAAAACTTTTTAATGACACTTGCTACAATAGGTGCGTTTGCAACCACTGATTATGTTGAAGCGATAGCGGTCATGTTATTTTATCGTGTTGGTGAATACCTACAAGATATTTCAGTGAGTAGATCTAGAAAAAACATTAAAGAGCTTGTCGATATTAGACCTTCAATAGCTCATCTATTAACCAATGATGGTATCTTTGATATCCTTCCTGAAAAACTTAAGGTCGGACAACTTATCGTTGTTAGACCAGGTGAGAAGGTACCAGTGGATGGAATTATTACGGAAGGTAGTTCGTGGTTAGACACTGCTTCAATCACTGGTGAATCCATCCCAAGAGATGCCTATGAAGGTACAGATGTTATATCAGGTTCCATTAATATTTCAGGTTTAATAACAGTTCAAGTGATGAAATCATTTGAGGATTCCACAGTTAGCAAAATCATTGATTTCGTTGAAAATAACCAAGCAAACAAAGCAGAAGCAGAAAAATTTATCACTAAATTTGCTAAATACTATACACCATTTGTTGTAGGTATGGCCTTAATATTAGCATTTCTTGTCCCTTGGGGATTATCAATATTTACAACAACAACATTCGCAGAAGCATTTTCTATTTACTTTAGAAGAGCTTTAATCTTCTTAGTTATTAGTTGTCCTTGTGCACTCGTCTTATCGATTCCATTATCATTTTTTGCTGGTATTGGAGCGTCCTCAAGAAAAGGTATTTTATTTAAGAGCGGTAGTGACCTAGAAATGATGAGTCGTATTGATCACTTCGTCTTTGACAAAACAGGAACACTAACTCAAGGTAAGTTCAAACTATTTTCCATCGTATCCGGTGAACCAGAATTAATATTAGAATACGCAGCACATGCTGAGTATCACTCCAATCATCCAATCGCAAAATCAATTCTAAAGGCCTATGGAAAGGATCCTGATCCTAATCTTGTTCTATCCATCGCAGAACTTGCTGGTAAAGGAATGAAAGCGAACTATAATGGAATCAATTTATTAGTCGGTAATCACAAACTTCTTGATGATAACAAAATTAAATACATGAAGACCCATGAAATCGGAACGATTGTCTATGTTGTAGCCAATAAGGAATATATGGGATACCTAGTTATAAAAGACGTATTAAAGAAGAGATCAAAACGTCTAATCCAAGAATTAAAGAAGCAGAATAAAGAAATAACAATGTTAACAGGTGATTTTGAAACTGCAGCTATGGATGTTGGATTTCATCTAGATATCGAAAATTACTATGCGAACTGTCTACCTGAGGATAAAATTAGGATTGTTGAAGAACTATCTAAAAAATCTAAGGTTGCATTCATCGGTGATGGCATCAACGATGCCCCTGTACTAGCGATATCACATTTAGGTATTGCTATGGGTGGAATAGGAAGCGACGCAGCTATAGAGGCAGCAGATGCTGTTATTATGAATGATGACCCATATCAGGTGATCATCGCACAAAGAATTGCTAAAAAAACAATGCGCATTGTTCTTCAGAACATAGTGATGGCATTAGGTATAAAGGGTATCGTATTAATTCTTGGTGCATTTGGCTTCGCAAACCTTTGGTTAGCGATATTTGCTGATGTTGGTGTATCCATCCTAGCTGTAGCGAATGCAATGAGAATCTTTAGAACGAAGGCTTAAGTCAAAACTCAGTTTTGGCTTTTTTCTATAGATTACAAATAGGGTATAATAGTAATAGGTGATGAAATGGAAATCAAACTCGACTCCGTCAAGGGAATCGGTCCTAGCATGCTTAGAATATTAAGAAATCAAGGCATATGGTCAACGTATGACCTTGTTTTAAATTACCCTAAGCGCTATGAGGATTTTTCAATCACCTCACTTGATCGAACTCAAGATAAAGAAATTATTACAACGCATGCAACGATCTTTACTGACTTAAAAATAAATCGATTTGGAAAAACCCAAATGGTTTCCTTCAAGGCGAAGATATTAAATCAAATCATTGATGTGGTTGCATTCGGTAAAGGATATTTGATTAAAAGCTTTTCAAAGGATGAAGAAGTTATTATCAAGGGAACCTACCATTTATTTAAAAGACAGATTAACGCATCCGCAGTCATCAAGGTCGATAAAAAAATACCGATGAAACCAATATATGGTATTGATGGAATTCATGATAAAACGATGATGAATGTGATGGAAGAAATATTTTCAAGCAATCAAGTTTCTATCTATGAAACCATACCAAAAGAGTACCTAGAAAAATATAAATTACTCAATAGATTAGAAGCCTATAAAATGCTTCATCTGCCTAAATCCATTCAAGAAATACAGCAGGCAGAAAGAAGATTTAAATATGAGGAGGCATTTTATCTCCAGCTCAAACTACAATCTCAAAAACAGATCAATCATCTAAGACCACCAAAGAGCTATGATATAGAAAAGGTTAGAAGTTTAATCTCAACGATTCCTTTTGAACTGACAACAGATCAAAAGGAATCAGTAAATGATATCTTTAGAGATTTTAAAAAGAATCATGCAAGCTATAGACTCATTCAAGGTGATGTAGGCTCAGGAAAAACAATGGTTGCTTTAATTGCTACATACGCAGTCATCACTGCAGGTGAACAGGTATCTTTGATGGCACCTACAGAGCTTCTTGCCAATCAGCACTACCAATATTTCAAGAACTTATTAAAAGACGTGAATATCGCTTTGTTGACCAGTAAAACTAAAAATAAGAATCAGCTAAAGGAAGATGTTACTAACCAGAAGATAGATCTACTTATAGGGACTCATGCACTAATAGAAAATGATGTTCAGTTCAAGAATCTTGGCTTAGTTATTATTGATGAACAGCATAAATTTGGAGTGAACACAAGAGATGAACTCATTCTAAAATCTAGTAGTAAGGATGTTATTTATTTAACTGCAACGCCTATTCCTAGAACACTAGCAATGATTGCATTTGGAGATTCACATGTTTCCATCATCAAAGAAAAACCTAAGCATAGAATACTGATAGAAACCAAATATATTACAAAGGATCGTATTCAAGAAATGTATGATTTAATGCATTCAGCAATCCTAAGAAAGGAACATATTTTCTTAGTAGTTCCTGCAATAACCTCAGAGCATGTCACAGATAATATTGAAACTGTTTATGAAGAAATAAAAGAGGAGTTTGGTTCACATGTATTTGTTCTTCACGGTAAACTTCCCTACGAAGAAAAAGAGCTAGTTATGGAAAAGTTTATCTATACTCCAGGTAGCATATTACTGTCGACCACGATGATTGAAGTTGGTATTGATATCCCAACTGCAACCTTCATCGGAATCTATGCTGCAGAGTCCTTCGGATTATCACAGCTTCATCAATTAAGAGGAAGAGTTGGAAGGGGAAGCTTGCCAAGCTTTTGCTATCTGATTTCTCAAAAAGAGGATGTTGAAAGATTGGAATTGCTCTCAAAAACAAACGATGGCTTTCAATTATCCGAATATGATTTGATTGCTAGAGGACCAGGGGATTTCCTAGGTGTAGAACAATCTGGTTATTTGAAATTTAATTTCTTAGATTTAATTACAGATTATCCAGTTTTAATAGAAGCACAAAAAAATGTACAAGAATTGCTCTCAAAACCTGATTTTAAAACCAATTCAGCATACAAATATTTGAACAAGTATATATTAGAGTCTTTGAAGATATGATATAATAATGAAGAATGAAAGTAGGGATAATATGATTCGTTTAGCAGTCGATGGAATGGGCGGAGATTACGCACCAGAACCAATCGTTAAGGGAACCTTAATGGCATTAGAGAAATTTGATAATATTGAAATCACGCTTTTTGGTGATGAAACCAAGATGGCACCATTTTTAAAACAGCATCCAAGACTTCATGTCATGCATACACCTCACTATCTCGATATGGGTGAAAAAGATCCAATTAAACAGTACAGAACCAATAAAGAACTTTCAATGTTTATGGCAATGCAACATGTCAGAGATGGCAAATCAGATGCTATCATTAGTGCTGGTCCTACGCAAGCCTTAGTAGTAGGTGGTCATTTCATCATTCGTAGAATGCCTGAAATGAGAAGAGTTGCTATCGCACCTGTCATTCCATCGGTTGATGGAAAGGGAAGAATCCTATTAGATTCAGGAGCAAATGTTGATTTTAAGCCTGAGCATCTTTTAGACTTTGCGGTATACGCAACGATTATGTCTAATAAAGTATTAAAAATAAAGGACCCTAAGGTCGCATTAATCAATATCGGTACTGAAGATAGTAAAGGTAGAGATTTTGACAAAGAAACATTCGCATTACTAAAAGCAAGTAAAGATATTAATTTTTATGGAAACCTAGAACCAAAGGAACTTTTAACAACTGAAGCGAATATTTTACTTTCTGATGGCTTTACTGCAAACATTGTAATGAAAACAATGGAAGGTACAGCTAAAGGAATGGGAATGAT
>DDWO01000012.1:167256-209255 GCA_002345705.1 Acholeplasmataceae bacterium UBA2284
TTTGATGCATCTGAAATTGGTGGAGCATTACTCATGGGGTTTAACTCAGTCGTTATTAAGGCACAAGGTGCTTCAAAGGAAAATGGTTTCTTTAATGGTATTCGCCAGGCTAAAGAAATGGTTGAAGCCAATGTAATTGGTTTAGTAACAGAAACATTATCTAAAAAGGAAGCTGTGGAAGAATGAAAGCATTTTTAAAAATGCTGAATCTTCCATATAAAGATGAATCGCTTTATGAAACTGCGCTAACGCACTCTTCTTATGCATATGAAAATCAAATAGAGAGTAATGAAAAATTAGAATTTCTAGGAGATTCAGTCATTGGTGTATTAATGAGTGATTATCTTTATAAGGAAGATTTAGAAGATGAAGGTCAAATGACCAAAAAAAGAGCACAAGCAGTATGCAAAGAGGCTCATTATAAGTACGCAACTAAAATTAAATTAAAAAATTATATCAAATTAGGAAAGGGTGAACTTGCAAAAGGCGCGAATGACGCGATGATTGCAGATGCCTTTGAGGCTCTTTTTGGTGCAGTATATCTTGATCTTGGATATCAAGCAACAAAAGAACTGTTTAATCGTATTATCGTACCTAATTTAAATCTTGTTTGGGATATCAAAGACTACAAATCAGCACTTCAAGAATATATTCAAAGCGGTGATAAAAGAAGCATAACCTATCAAATCACTAAAGAGACAGGTCCTTCTCATGATAAGGAATTTGAAGCTGCAGTTAGACTCGATAAGGAAATCATTTTAGGTGTTGGAAAAGGTAAAACGAAAAAAGAAGCAGAACAAAATGCAGCACATGATGCATTGAAGAAAGGTAATTATGATCTTAAAACGCTTATTTGAAGATTATGATCTCGCAATTGAACGCATTTTGGTGAAGGAGTCGAAAAGACTTAAATTAACCATGAAGGAAATGAGTGTATTGCTCGCTCTTTTTTCGATATATAAAAAAAGAAGAACATTTACCATGGCATCTTTATCTCGAAGAGTTGAACTTTCCAATGAAGAGATTGGGGCAGCTATTGAATCCCTAATCGATAAAAATATGCTAATCATCAGTCTTGAAAATAAGGATGGAAAAGAAAGAGAAGTATTTTCTTTAGATGAAGTATTTTTAAAGATTGAAACCTTATATAGACAAGATGAAATTGAAAGAATAAAAAATGAAGAATTAACCTATATTTCACAAACCATCCATCTATTCGAGCAAGGTCTAGGAAGATCACTATTACCCTATGAGCTTGAAAACATTAGAAGATGGTATGAAGATAAAACATACACGCATGAAGCAATCATTAAAGCTATTGAATCAGCTAAAGACAAAGTGAGCATTAAATATGTAGAGCGGATTCTCAATCAAATCATTCCAGATCAAATAGAAATTGATTCAGATGTTGAAAAAGCACTGGATGAGGTATTCAAAAATATTCGATGAAAAAAGAAGAACATATTTTAGAAGTTCTTGAACAGATGTTTCCCGATGCTCACGTCGAATTAAACCATCAAAACACTTTTGAATTATTAATTGCAGTTGTTTTAAGTGCACAAACGACAGATGTTGGAGTGAATAAAATTACACCAGCTTTATTTAAAGCATATCCTACGCCATATGAAATGATGCACGCAAATATAACAGACATCGAGGATAAAATTAAGACTATTGGTTTATATCGAAATAAAGCCAAAAATATTATTTTACTATCGAAGCAGCTCGTTGAAAAGCATCAGGGAGTAGTCCCTGGTGAAAGAGAAGACCTTGAGTTCTTACCGGGTGTAGGTAGAAAAACAGCTAATGTTGTTTTAAGTAATGCATTTGGGATACCTGCACTTGCAGTCGATACCCATGTTGCTAGAGTATCCATACGATTAGGATTAGCTAAGAAGGATGACTCAGTATTTGAAATTGAGAAAAAGCTAATGCAAAAGCTTCCTAGAGAAAAATGGCAGAAGGCACATCATCAATTTATCTTCTTTGGTAGATACCATTGTCTTGCAAAAAATCCAAAATGCAACAATTGTCCACTGTTTGACATATGCAAATACGAAAATAAAAGTCAATAGATTGAGCAACCATTCAACTGGTTGCTCTTTTTTTCAAAAAAGTGAATTGTTTAAAGACCGAATTCATATACAGTAGTGGTAACACTTAAAGGGAGAAACTGAATATGATTAACATGATTTACTTTAGCAAGCAGATTAAAAGGAGGCGACTTGAAAAGCCATATGAGACAAAGCCGATCGGTTCTGCCATCAAGGTAAAAAGAAAAGAACTTGGAATGACGTTAGAGGAAAGTGCGGAGGGGATATGTAGCATATCATATTTATCGAAATTAGAAAACAATCTCATTGAACCAAATGAAGTATTTGTTAGAAAACTAAAGCAAAGACTTAATTTAAAGGATGAGTTGGAAATCGATAGCAGTATATATAAAAATGATTTAAATGAATTATTAGAATGCTTTTTGACAGATCAAATGATGGATATCAGTTGGTTAACGAAATATAAAAATCATAACGACCAGCAATCCTTACTCATTATGATTTGTTATTACTGCATATCCAATCAAAAGCATGAGGTACTCAAGGCATATGAGCAAATCAAAATATTCATACCAAACCTAAACGATTTTGAAACAGCAATGCTAGCTCTTGCGCTTAGTCAAACACTGTATCAAATGGAGCATTATCAAAATGCCTACCATATCTTAAAAATTGGTGTTTCACATGCTATCAAATCTGAAGCATTGAAAATACTATTAATGAAATGGACATTGCTATGTGCATTTAAGATGAGAAGATTAAGTGATATGACTAGTCTTTATGATCAATTTTTAAAAATTTCGACTGAAAAACAATACTTCAAATTACTTCAGGATGTTAACCTAGAATATTATAAGCTTAACTCAATATATGAGGAACCAGAAAAAGTTAGAACGATGATGAATGAGATACGTGCTTTAACAAAGGAAGAAAAGGATTTAATCTATGCCAAATCCTTATTTGCCAAAAGGCAATATGAAAAGCTCTATCCTTTATCTAAAGCATATCAAATGCTCAACCCTGAATGGCTTTCCATACACATGATTTGTCTGGACGCACTCAATAAAGACATAGAGCTTTTAAAATTAATTGATAGAAATGAACTATTCAATCATTTAAATGAGACAAACACTCTATTAATTAAACATATCAAAATCAAATACAAAAAAGATAAAAATGAGCTATTAAGATATTTAAGAAACGATTTATTGAGCAACCGCTTAATGACAGATAATTACGATACAGTTGAATATTTAATGAGTGATGCATCACAACTTTTTTCCTATCACCAATTTTATAAAGAAGCTAACCAAATCTCACAAGAAATGGGAATTACCTTGAAATCGCTTAAAATGGCCATGCAGAACTATGATAATGAAGATTAAGTCAATTCTTAATCTTTTTTTTCATCTTACCCTTATTTTTTTGCATTATGTCCATCAAAAATTGACTAAAAATAAAAATTCCTATATACTTATTAAGGCTAAGGAGGGAACAACATGCGAATCATAAAATTATTCAGCTTAGCAAAGGGCTTTTTAGTAGTATTCATGGTAGCTGCATTCTTAACAGCCTTTCACCAATGGACTTACTCGAATGTTCCCCTATTTACACAGTATTTAATCAAGACACTTTTAGCAGTCCCTGGCATCGCTCCAGGTAGTGTCTCAGTAGGTGAAGTTAATTTACCTTCTTTCCTCATCGAATTTTTTAGAAGAGACGATGAAGTGCTTGGAATCGTTATTAGAATTGCGATTTCACTCATGGTACTGCAACTCTTCAGATTCAGTCTAAGATTCTTTGAAATGTGGCTTAAGGGCTCCATTCAAGAACGCATGGCTGAAAGCATGAGAATACGTCTATATGGACATATTCAGGACTTGAACTATGAGTTTCATAACAACTCTGATAGTGGAGATTTAATTCAAAGAGTTACAACTGATGTTGAGTCAACAACAAGCTTTTTAACTACCCGTATGCTCGACGTTGTACATTTGACAGCAACTTTATTTTTCGGTGCTTATCAATTGATTTTGATCAATCCAACCATGGTCTGGATTACACTTTCAATCGTACCTATTGTTGCAACAGCATCCATTATCTATTTCGTGAAAATTGAAAAGATTTTTGAAGACATTGAAAAAACAGAATCAAAGATGATGACAGTGGTACAAGAAAACTTATCTGGTGCCCGTGTTGTTAGAGCGTTTGCAAACGAAGTTTACGAAATCGAAAAGATGGAAGTAAAGAATAAAGAGTATGCAGACTCACTCAAAAAAGCGAATAAGATTGTTGCTATTTATTGGGGCGTAATGGATTTCATTAGCATTAGCCAATATTTAATAATAATCGCGATTGGTGTAACTTATGTTCAAAATGGAGGTATGGATGCTGCAGGTGTTGTTGCATCGCTAGCCTTAGTAGGAATGCTGATTTGGCCAGTACGTGGTTTAGGTAGAATCATTAACGATTTCGGTAAGGCACTTGTTGCCTCAGATCGTATCAATGAAATATTAGATAAGCCAAGCGAATATCTAAACGACGGTACAAAAACGCAAGATGTAAAAGGTGCAATTGAATTCAAGGATGTATCATTTAAATTCAATGACACCAATGAGCACTTACTTAAAAAAGTTAGTTTTAAGATTGAAGCTGGTCAAACAGTTGCAATCATTGGTCGTACAGGCAGTGGGAAATCTACAATTATCAACTTGCTTTTAAGAATGTACGAATATATAGATGGTGAAATCACTATCGACGGGATATCTTTGAAAGATATTAGCAAAAAGCATATTCGAAATTCAATCGGTGTCGTTTTACAGGATCCTTTCCTATATTCGAAAACCGTTTTTGAGAATATCGCTATTGCCCATAAAAACACGGATAAGGATCGTGTTTATCGTGCTGCTCAAACAGCGGCACTAGAAAAAGACATTAAAACCTTTAAGCAAGGTTATGAAACTGTCGTGGGAGAAAAAGGAACTACCCTATCTGGTGGACAGAAACAAAGAGTCGCGATTGCGCGTGTTTTAGTTGCTGACAAGCCAATCCTTATTTTTGATGATGCGTTAAGTGCGGTCGACACAAAAACTGACATGATGATTAGAGAAGCTCTACTCAATAAAGAATACAAGCACACGACCATTATCATTACACATCGTATAACAACAGCTAAGGAAGCTGATCAAATCGTTGTCTTAGATCAAGGCAACATCGAAGCGATTGGTACACATGATGAATTAGCAAACCAACCAGGTTTGTATAAAAAATTATGGGACATCCAAGGCAAGCTTGAAAAGGAATTTCAAGCGTTACTGAAGGCAGGTGAGACTGATGCATCAAGATGATCAAGACATTCAGTATAAGATTCAATTATCGACTTGGAAGAAAATCATTAGTATTATATTTAAATCAAAGAAACATTTAATTTTATTGATGGTATATTCAAGTATTTTAGCAA
This sequence comes from Acholeplasmataceae bacterium UBA2284, assembly GCA_002345705.1. Taxonomy (GTDB): domain Bacteria; phylum Bacillota_I; class Bacilli_A; order Acholeplasmatales; family Acholeplasmataceae; genus Peloplasma. Next base: position 172,771 of record DDWO01000012.1, read on the forward strand.
TCTTAGATGGAGCAATACCACTTTTGAATCGCTATGCGATTGATGAGTTTTTTGTTGCTGGAAACTATGAGAACTGGCCATATTTTGTTGCTGCTAATATAGCGCTTGCAGCAGGTTTTGGTCTTGCAGTTTGGGGATTTATTTATCAAGCAGGTATTATTGAAGCTGAAACAAGCTTTGAACTTAGACGTCAAGCCTTCAAGAATTTGCAAAGACTTTCTTATTCTTATTTTGATCAAACTCCTCAGGGTTGGGTCATGGCGAGAATGACAAGTGATGCAAGAAGATTATCATTAATCATTTCTTGGGGCTTAGTTGATTTTGTTTGGGCTGGTTTATCCATGATTATTATTATGGTGGTTTTATACCTAACATTCTTTAAATTAGCATTGATTGTGACAATTATTGTTCCAATTATGCTAGCTATTGCATACGTATTTAGAAAACTGATTTTAAAGCAGCATAGATTAGCTAAAAAGCATAACAGTCAGTTAACCGCACAATATAGTGAAGGCTTTCTAGGTGCTAAAACAACAAAGAGCTTATCCATTGAAGAATCTAATTTTGATGAGTTTTCATTAACGGCGAACAAGCTCAAAAGAGCTAGTGTTAAAGCAGTTGTATCATCAGCTATATTTTCATCGATTATCTTAGTTCTTGCATATGTTGCAGTAGCAACTACAATGGTTCAGGGATCTATCTTCGTATTAGAGGTTATCATTACCCTAGGAACTCTACAAATGTTTTTAAGCTATACAGTTAATTTCTTCGAGCCAGTTATGGCGATTTCTAGAATTTTATCCGATTTCCAAAACGCACAAGCTTCTGCAGAGCGTATTGTAGGTTTGATTGAAACGAAATCCGATTTAGTAGATACTAAAGAGGTTGAAGAGATATATGGTGGTTTATTTAACGATAAGAGAGAAAATTGGGAAAGTCTAGTTGGAGATGTTGAGTTTAGAGATGTAACATTCTTTTATAAAGATAACGAAATTATTTTAAACAAATTCAATTTAAAGGTTAAAGCAGGCCAAAGTGTAGCACTTGTAGGTCATACAGGAAGTGGAAAAACAACCTTGATTAACCTACTTGCTAGATTCTACGAACCAAAAGAAGGATCCATCTTAATCGATGGAAAGGATTACAGAGAAAGAAGTATACATTGGCTTCATTCCAAATTGGGCTATGTGCTTCAAAGTCCGCATTTATTTTCAACAACCGTAATGGAAAATATTCGTTATGGTAGATTAGATGCAACTGATGATGAGGTTATATATGCAGCAAAGATGGTTGGAGTGGATAGCTTTGTAGCAAACCTTGACTTAGGATATCAGACATTTGTTGGAGAAGGTGGAAACCTTTTATCCGTTGGACAAAAACAATTGATTTCATTTGCTAGAGCAGTGCTTGCTAACCCTAGAATTCTTATTCTAGATGAAGCAACATCATCTATCGATTCTGAATCTGAAGAAGTCATTCAAAGAGCTACAAATCAATTACTATCTGATCGTACAAGCTTTATTGTTGCTCACAGATTATCAACTATTGTAAATGCAAGCTTAATCGTTATGCTAGACATGGGAGAAATTCTTGAAATGGGTAGCCATGAAGAGCTTCTAGCTAAGAGAGGCGCATACTTTGAACTTTATAGAAATCAATTCTTTAAAGAAAAGAGCGTTGAACTAGAAGCGGGAATTTAATAATTAAATAAAGTAAAAGGGCATGTTACCTTCTATCATAGGATAGAGGTGAAAACATGTCCTTTTTATTATCCTTATTTAGTATGTTTGGTTTACTATCCGTAAGAATTGATTGGATCAATGATTTTTTAACAATTCCTTTGCATGATAATATTGATAATTACACCTATTTACCTGAGGCGACATTATATATTGATGATGTTATAATAAATGACCCAAGAATGTTTTATGAGAGAAATGGTGTTGAATGGACCTTTATTTCCACGGTTAATTCAGGTGTTGTGAAGGCGTATTATATTAAGTACCGAGTCAATTATCCAACCTATAATATTTCACAGGTAAGAACCATTACCTTTAACATTGTGGATTTAATACCACCTGAATTTGTGAAAATTCCAAGCTTTAGTATTCCGCTTGGACAAAAAATGCCTGATTTACTTGAGGGATTGACCTATTTAGATAATTACGATCACGCTTCAAATATTAAGGTTATAGTCAATTCTTCAAAGGTTATTCTGAATCGTGTCGGAACTTATGAAATCAGCTATCAAATTTCTGACTTATCGAATAATACAACCACTAGGCTTAGTACGTTAGCTGTTTATGATCATTTACCTCCAACAATTTCATTAAAAAAAGAGTTTATTTTGCCCTATGGAAGTTCATTTCTTTGGAGTAATTACTTAACCATTACCGATAATTATGACACAGTGCTTGATATAAAAATACATGATCAATATGTTAACTATGCTAAGCTTGGAAGCTATCCTATATTGATTACTGCAACAGATCAAAGCGGTTTATCCAGTCAAATTGAGCAAATGCTATCAATTGTTGATATTGAGAAACCAAAAATAACGATGAAAAGCCAAGCTCCGATGATTCCCGTTTATTCTAGTGAAAGCGATGCGTTGCTAAAAAGCTTTATTTTAAGCGTGTCAGATAATTATGATTTGCTTACAATCAACGATGTATCAGTTACACATGATATAGAATGGGATGTTTTAGGAGAATATACAATCTACTATACATTAATAGACCAATCAAAGAACACCTTAGAGTCCAAAGTCAAAGTTAAGATTAAAGATATTGACAAGCCAATTGTATGGTTTACAGAACCTTTAATATTCGAGGTTTTTGATGAAACACCATTTATCAATCAATTCATTGAATATGAAGATAATTATGATATCAAAAGTAGACTAACTTTAAAAACAACTACGAGCTTTAAAATGAATGTTGTAGGAAAATATCCAATTACAGTAGAGGTATCAGATACTTCAGGAAATAAAGAGATTATTCAATCCTATATAGAAATCATTGATTCTACAAAGCCTGAGCTAACACAGATAAATGATATCATTATTACCGACTTTAGTAGAAAAAGCTATAACCTCTATTTTTCAGTATCAGATAATTATGACCCAATTACTAAAATTAACTTGCATATCAATGATCAACAGGTTGATTATGAAACTATAGGAAGCTATCCAGTCATTATAACAGCAACAGACCAATCCTTAAATTACACGATTTTAAATACTGAGGTTTTAATCATTGATATTATAGACCCCGAGCTTGAATTAAAGCAATATGGCATACTACTACAGATCAATAGTGAACCCTTAGACCTAAAATCATTCATCAAGAATGCAAGTGATAACTATGATTACTTAACAAAGGATGATGTAATAATCGAAGGGGAAGTCAAGTATGATCGAATCGGACTTTATACAATCACATATTATTTAAGTGATTCTTCCTTAAATAGCATAAAAAAAGAATTGATAGTTACCATTGATGACCGCATATCTCCAATCATTACATCAAATCCCCTATCACTTCATGTCAATCAACAGTTTAATCCCTTAGAAGGTATTTATATCGAAGATAACATGGGAAGCTATGAACTCTACATCTTTCCAGAATATATTGACACAAGCCTTCCCGGTAAAAAGAAAATTACATACGTAGCAGTTGACCAAAGGGGTAATTATACATCCTATGTAAGGGAAATAGTGATTCTAGATGACTCAAAAAAAATTGAGCTCGAAGCTTATTTACCGGTGGTTATCGTAACGCTTTTGGGAATAGCATCAATCTACTATATTTATAAAAAGGGATAGAAGCAGTATCTTTTGACAAAGGCTCTTAAATAAATTATAATGTGAGGGTAGATATGTTAATCAAATATCAAAGGAGAATATAAATATGGCGAATGTATTAGTGGTTTACTGGAGTGGAACTGGAAACACAGAAATAATGGCTGAAAAAATTAAAGAAGGTCTAGAAAGTGCTGGAGCAGCTGTTGATTATAAGACTGTTGATCAAGTTGAACCAGATGATTTAGCTAATTACGATAAAGTAGCATTTGGTTGCCCATCAATGGGAGTAGAAACATTAGAAGAAGACGAATTTGAACCATTCTTTGAAGCGGTTGAAGCAAGTCTTTCAGGTAAGAAGGTTGCACTATTTGGATCATACGGATGGGGCGAAGGCGAATGGATGGATGCATGGCAGGAACGTACAGTTGCTGCAGGTGCAGTTTTATTCCAAGAAGGACTAAAGGTCAATTCAACTCCATCAAGTGAAGAAGAAGAGCAATGCTTTGAATTTGGTTCAAGCTTCGCAAATTTCTAAAAACAAATAAAAAATGCTGACTCAAGCATTTTTTTTTAGATAGATGGATTATAACTTGCTATAATAAGAATAGGTGATCGTTGTGTTCGGAGTATTATACTTACAAAGTTCATATAGCATGCTCAATAATGCAATCCCCCTTCCTTCTTTATTCGAAGAAGTCAAACAGGGGGGATATGATTTTATTGCACTGTCAGATAACAATCTTCATGGAATGTTATCTTTATTTAACCTTGCAAAAAAACATAACATTAAACCTATATTAGGATTAAAAATAAAAGTTTCTATAGATTTGATGTATACAAGCTTTTTGGTTTATGTCAAAAATAATGATGGCTATCAAAACCTATTGAAGCTATCCCTACTATCCAATGAACAATCATTAGCTATTGATGATTTAAAAACCTATCAAAAAGGATTAATCTTTGTAACATCGGGTCCTGATTCAATTGTCAATCATTTCATTATGAATGAAGACTATAGTCAAGCAGGTCATTATATTGATATCTTTAAATCAAACTTCAATGACTTTTATCTAGGTCTTTCCCTAGACACCTTCCAGCTTGAAATGAAGGTAGCTCCTATCTTACTTGATCTATCTGAAAAAACAAAAATTAAACTGCTACCCATACATCAAACCTCCTATTTAAAGCCAGAGGGTAAAGAAGTGTATGAAGCATTGATTAAAATAGAAGACGAAAAAAATGAAGTGCTTCCAGAAGCGAATTACCAATTTTTAAATAAGGAAGAGCTTTCCAATATGTTTATGGATTATTCCTACGTATTTGATTCCTTATCGACAGTAATCCAAGGTATTGATTTCGAGTGGGTTAAGCCAAATTTTGAAATGCCTAAGTATCCTGTAGAAAATGGAACACCCTATGAATACCTAAAATCATTATCAATTGTAGGACTAAAAAAAAGGTTAAAAAAGATTCCAAATGCAGATGTCAAGGTCTATCAAAAGAGATTGACATATGAGCTATCTGTCATTCATAAAATGGGATTTGATAATTATTTTTTAATCGTTTATGATTTTGTGAAATATGCGAAAACACATGATATTTTAGTTGGTCCAGGTCGTGGTTCATCAGCGGGATCTTTGGTTGCTTATTGCCTAGGAATTACCGATGTTGACCCTATCACCTATGACCTACTTTTTGAGCGTTTTTTAAATCCAGAACGTATCACAATGCCAGATATCGATATGGATTTTCCAGACAATAAACGTGATGAAGTCTTACAGTATGTTAAAGAAAAATATGGAAACAAACATATCATTAGTATTGTTACATTTGGAACATTTGCATTACGCTCTTCAATTAGAGATATTGCAAGAGTAATGAAAATAGATCCTAGTCGAGTAACAGGAATTATCCAAAGTGTAATCAATGATAAAGCCGATCAAACCGATGAGGAAATGACAAGACTATTAAGAGTTGCTAAAACGATTGAAGGACTACCAAGACACACAGGAACACACGCAGCAGGGATGATTTTAGCTGATCAGGATTTGACGAATTATATACCTCTTCAAAAGGGGCTTTATGATTTCTATCAAAGTCAATTAGAAGCATCCGATCTTGAGTCATTAGGCCTACTTAAAGTCGACTTTTTAGGGATTAGAAACCTAGCTGTTATCGATGATGCTATCAAAATGATACATCGCTTAGGAGAGCCTTTTTCACTAGTTGATATACCTCTTGATAATGAAAAGACATATGAGCTATTAAGCCGCGCTGAAACCAGTGGAGTTTTTCAGCTCGAGTCAGGTGGAATGCGTGCTGTTTTAAGAAAATTAAAGCCAAGAGATTTCGAGGATATTGTAGCGATTTTAGCATTATTTAGACCTGGTCCCATGGATAATATTGATGAATATATAGAGAGACGTAATGGTAAAAAATATGAGTACGTTCATCCAAATCTTGAAGCTATTTTAAAAAAGACTTATGGTATTATTGTTTACCAAGAACAGATCATGCGTATCGCAAATGAATTTGCAGGTTACACTCTAGCGGAGGCTGATTTACTTAGAAGAGGTATTTCTAAGAAAGATAAAAATATTTTGGAGGATGAACGTAAACGCTTCATTTTGAAATGCAAGGATAAGAATTACACACAAGAAACTGCTGAAGAAATTTATGATTATATCGTTAAATTTGCTGACTACGGATTCAATAGAAGTCATAGTGTTGCCTACGCATTAGTAGCCTATCAAATGGCATATTTAAAGGCGAATTACTTCCCAGTATTTATGACTATCCTTTTATCATCAGTCACTGGAAATGAAGGATTAACACAAGACTATTTAAATGAACTAAAAAAGCATCAAGTCAAAATATTACCTCCAGATATCAATTTAAGTAGTGATCAATATATCTATAAAAACAACGTCATTTATATGCCGCTTTTAGCAATCAAGAGTATTGGAAGATTGACTGTCCAAAAAATCATGGAAGAAAGAAATACAAATGGTGAATTTAAGGATTACCAGGATTTCAAGCTTCGAATGAAAAAGGATTTAAATGATAAAAATCTTGAAATGTTAATTCATAGTGGAGCACTCGATGTTTTCGGTTTAAATCATCAAACCATGAATTATCATAAACAAATAGACGATGCTGGATACGAACAATACATTACTGATTTTAAGCTAAAAACAACTGAAGACTATTCATTCTTTGAAAAAGCACAGTTCGAAAAAGAGGCATTAGGATTTAATTTGATGTATAATCCTATTAATGCACATCAAGACTTGATTGCAAAATTAAAGCTTAAGCCACTTTCCGATTTAAACAACCATCATGAAGTTTTAACACTTGCATATATTAAAAGCATTAAAGTTATTCAAACAAAGCAAGGAAAAGAAATGGCGTTCGTACTTCTTGACGACGGTTCAACAGAACTTGAAGCAACCCTATTTACTGAGACTTATCTAAAATACATCAATCTATTGAATAGAGAAGTTCAAATTTTTAGAATCAAGACTAATGTTTATAAGGATAAAAAATCTAACGTTATCGATGAAGTTAGAAAGATTGATTAGTTTATGAATCGCGTAACATTTAATTAAAACAGTTTTTAAGGAGAACACATGAGATTTGACGATTGGACAAAGGAAGAAAAACTTGAACTGGATTTAGAATACCAAAGATTGTTTGGCGGTCAAATTCGAGTTATGAAAACCTTATTTAAATCGAAATCTGATCCAATACTTTTATCCGAATTGCTTGATAATGTCAGCTACAATATTTATCAATCCATGGAAGAAAAGGATCTAATGCAAACAGAAGCACTTATAGAGCGCATGTTTTTAAGCACGCTTTCCTATGATGTGCTGCTTTATAAGGAATCAATCTTAAATGAAATTTATGTCGACTTATATTTTTATAACGATTATGAAACATTAGAATACACAGAAATTAGAATTAAGAATGTTTATGATATGAGAAAGCTATTAGAAATGATTTTGCATATCGGCACAACCTACGATAAGCTAACTAAAGGGAATACTGATGCTGTTGAACATATCAGTGAGTATCATCTTTTAGATGGCTTTGAAACTGAGTTTGAGTTAATCGATTTAGACGATCCATATAAAAAATATCGCAACTAAGAGGTTTAAATGACCAAAGAGAGTAGAAAAGAAATATTAAGAGCAGTAGCATTTGGCCTAGTGGTCAATATTTTTTTAGCTGCTTTAAAGCTGATTTTTGGATTTTGGGGTAATGCACAAGCACTCATCAGTGATGGCATGAATTCACTATCTGATGTATTCATTAGTATTATGATTTTGGCAGTCTTAAAATTAGCGACTAAAAAGCCTGATCATGATCATCCATATGGTCATGAGAAGTATGAAGGGCTAGCATATTTCCTTTTAGGTATTATTTTCTTTGCTACATCAATTGTTATTGGATATACTTCGATAAATTCGATTGTAGGATATATCAATAATCCCAATGTATCAGCTCCACACATATTTACAGTAGTTGTTTCATTTTTCTCACTCATTGTAAAAATCATTTTATTCAAATATTATCTAGTGATTAGCAAAAAATACAAGAGTCCAACACTAAAAGCTGATTCAAAGAATCATTTACTAGATGCTTGGGCAACTTTATTTTCTCTTATCGGTCTAACACTTGCTCAATTCAATCTCATTGTCTTTGATTACATCGCTTCCTTAATCATCGGGTTTTTCATTTTAAGACTTTCCATTCAGATTTTATTAGAGTCAATATCATTTTTAACAGATCAAGCACCCTCAGAGGATGAAATCAAATCAATCTTCGAGGTCATCCTATCTATTGATGGTGTACTTATGGTCGATGACCTTAAGGTAAGAAAGCATATGACACAACGTTATGTGGATGTTGAAATAGGTGTTAAATCCAATCTTACTCTAGAGGTTGCTCATAAAATAGCAGAAACAGTACATCACCAAGTTGAAAAAGAATTCCCAGATGTTATCCATTGCATGGTTCACGTGAACCCACACAAGTCAATAAGCGCATAAAAAGCCTATATATGTATATAAATATAAACGAAGTTATATTTTTACAGTGTATATTGGCTCTTTTTTATATTTTTTTGTTAAAATAGTGCTAAGCAATTGAATAGGAAAGGTGGAAAATATATGCCATCGTTATTAATGATTCAATGGGGTGTCGTCGGATTCTTCGTATTGATACACTTCCTACTAGGATTTATGAGAGGAACCAGTAAGTCAACATACTTCACGATAGTTAGTATTGTGATGACGTTTGTGACACTGTGGCTTGTATCACTCATGTCGATTAACGCACTCTTTGTTGGAGGGAACACCTTCCAAAGCTATATTAATATGATTGCAGCAAGAGTAGGGTTTACTATACCGACTGAGGTATCTAACTATTTATTTGATCCTGCAATTACTCCTTTTATTATTGCAATCATTGATTTGGTGATTCGAATCATAGGATTCTTCTCACTCTACCCTATTATTAAGGGTTTTTTCACACTAATTATATTCAAGCCGATTTGGAAACGCGTTTTACTTCCTATATTACTTAAAAAACAAAATGATAGACAAGCACAAAGATTTGAAGAAAGAAATAACGGTAAACAAAAGTTTGTTCCAGCTAAAAGATTAAGAAAAAATATTTTTAGTCGTTTTGGTGGTGGATTGATGGGTGGACTTCGTGGTGCTGTTGTTGCTTTCGTTTTTTTACTACCTTTACTCGTAATGGCAAGCTTTATCGATGGATTTGGTGATATATTACCAATTCAATCCTCTAATGGTAGCCAAGCATTAAGTGGAGGAGATCAAGAATTAGTAGCAATACCAGGACTTGATGGAGCCTTAGGTGATATGCTTGCAGATTATTTAGCTCAAATTGATGAGATGAATGCAAATGGTTTAACATCGATAACGAGTCAAATCGTCATTAATGGCAAGCCTTTGGAAAGATATTTATTTGATATGGTGTTCACCACCAAGGTTGTTGAAGAAGATAAAGTAACTGAAATCAATTGGGCTGGTGAATTAGAAAGTATTTTAGGTGTTGGTAAGGTTATCCTAGAATCTGGATTTTTAGAAGAAGGCTTCCAGGTTGAGGATATTTCAAAGGAACATCTTCCTTATATTGAACAATTATTTACCCACATTGGGAATTCAGATTTATTAGGCTATATGATTCCATTCGCTACACGATATGGAGTAGAAAATCTACTACCAGATATGGTAGGTGGAGTTAATATTTATGAAAGAGAAAAGAGTAAAGCTGCAATTGATGAGTTTGTAAGTATTGATTGGAGCGTTGAATTTAATAATATTTATGGTATTGCCGAGGCTGTTTTAGAGTTTGGTTCAGTATCTGAACTGATGGTTTACGCCAATAACCCAGAATTAATAGCTGAATTATCTCCTGAAGAAGGAGCTAAGCTAGCAAATATATTTAGAGCACTTGGAAATATGGAGACTTTATCCTTAATCTCTGCTGCACTCGATCTAGCAACAACAATGGATCAAGTGAAGGAACAAATTCAATGGATAGCTCCAGAGGAAGTTGAAGAGTACCTACAAGATCGTTTAGCATTTATTATTGATGATCCTAAATTTTTCACTGGCGATAGTGGAGAAATCTATCGTATTGCTGATTTCATAGAAGCAATTTTTACTGATGAGTTTGGTGATGTTGACCTAACTGCCTTCCTCAATGCATCTGCTGACCCAGAAGCATTTGCAGAAGCACAAAATGAAGAATGGATTAATAATCTTTTCGTTAAGCTTGTTGATATCCAACTTTTAATTGAATCCATACCAATGGGTGTTGACTTTGGCCTTTACACTGCATCTGGAAGCCAAGTCAGTGCAGAGCTTGCTGAAGAAATGGCTATTCGATTAGAAGAGATTGATTGGGAAGCCGAAATTTTAAATATTGGTGAAATTTACACCGAAGCATTAAAGATTGGTGTTACAAGCTTACTTGGTGAAAATCCACAGTATTATGCAATCATTGATGATGTCGCAATCAACCATATGGATGGTATTCGTACGATTGTAAGTAAGATTTTCGAGGATTCAGCACTTGTGAGTGCAGCCATCGAAATTGCATCACCAATGCTTGTTGAAACCATGATAGAAGATCCAGAATTAAAGGAAATAGCTTTAAATGCATTGATGAGTGATCCAGATAGTGGTGAAGTTGATTTCAACTTCGGTCAGGAGTTCAACAATGTGTTAACTATCGTTGAATCTATTTATAAATTTACAACTATTTCTGAATTGAATAGCTTTTCAACAATGACCTTAGACCAAAAAGTTGAACTATTTGCTGGCTTTGGCTCATTAAATAATACAGAATACAACACATTCAAATCCGCATTTGAAAATCTTCAAATTTTAAATAGAGCCGATGTAGCAGCTCTAGATTATGCAAAAGCAAGATTTGAAGTTGAACAGCTATACGTTCCAGAAGAAATTGAATTGGGTAGCGAGCTTACATCAATTATCGGTTTTGTTTATTATGCAGCGAAATACACACATGAAAATGCAAACCTTTATAACTCATTTGAAGAAATTGACTTCGCTCCATTATTTGCTGATGAAGTCTTTAGAAGTCACATTTTACCGACCAATTTAGAAAATCATTCTAATTTCCTACTCGCTAATATAGCTCATAATTTAAAACACTACTCAAATGATGTGAGCATCTCACAATATTTGGCACTACCTCAAGCTTATTTAGATGCATCTCCTGAAAGTGAACTTTGGATGGATGAATTAAATGCACTACTAGGCTCAGTGTTTGATTTAGCTGCATCCTTTGAGGATTCAACTGTATTAACACTATCCTTAAGAGATATGACTTTATTTGCTGCTGATCCAACTAGCGCATCCATAGAACTCATTACTCAATTTGCTGACCTAACAAAAGCTGAAGAAGCATTTGGAAGCTTGGATTCATCCGTAATCCTAAGAACATCAATTAAAACTGCAATTGACACATTTGGTGCAACAACAGCAGCAACTCTTGGAGGATATGAAGTCAAGACTCCAGAAATCGCTAAAGATGGTGAAATGCTAGAGCTTGGTGTATTAGTTGACTTAATTAACGGATTAGCAAAAATCGTCGATGATTTAAATAACACTTGGAACTACACTTCAATATCACAAATGACAGCTGATTTATCAGCAAATGCGATTCTTCCTGCCTATAATAACCTAGCAGATGAAACACTATTGTCATTTGGAGAAATTATCCTACTTAAGGGTGTTATTAGTGAATTATTATTAAGTGAAGATTTTCAAGCATTTGGTGTTCAATCATTAAATGATGCACAAGAAACCATGGAAGTCCCTGCAGATTTCTTAGAATTAGCTCCTGAAATGCTAGATGCTGATGGTGTGAAGGGTGAAGAAATAGGTAAACTATTTATATCCATTAAATCATTACAATTAGCAAGCACAGAAGAACTAAGTTCATTTGGCCCAAATACATTATCTGCATTAATTGATAGAAATGTTGTTGGAACAACTGACGATTTAGACCGATTCTTTGATTCAGGATTCATTTACACATTATTAGACAAAGTGATTCAACTAGATGTATTAAGCAATTTTGCTAACGATGCATTATCTGGTGCATTTGGTGATGCTGATATCACTATCGATTTAACTCCTCATCCTGCTTCCCTTGGTAATGCTATTGATCATGAACCAATTGAAGTTGGTAGAGTGACTAAGCAAGAATTTAGAAATATTATCGTTTCTCTATCTCTACTTGGTGATTTTAGTACAATTGGTATTGGAACATTCGTCAATATGGCAGATCCAACTGCTGAAACAGATGATTTCACAACATTCTTAGCTTCAGATTTCATTTATGTCGTTTTAGGACGCCTCTTTGAAAATGAAGGCTTTGGTGAATATGTTGGTGGCATGCTATCTGGTGCATTTGGCGATGGCATTGATTTAGATATGGGTGCTCCAGTAGATGCACTTGGTACTACAGGTGTTGAAGAAGACATCATGACAAGAGTTGAGATGAGAAACCTAATGGTATCCTTCAAGCTAATTGGGCTTGATGAAAGCACGGATATTCAAATCCCTGCAATTTTAGGTATGCTTGGTCAAAATGAAGATATAGATGGAGAAGACGATTTCGATCGATTCTTGAAATCTAAATATATCGCAGATAAGCTTTCCATACTCTTATTATCCGATGCAGTCATTGAATTATTAGCAGCTGATCGCTTTACACCAGTAGATTTTGTTATGCCAGCATCCTCATATACAACCATTGGTGATAGAGACCGCCTAACTAATGATGAATTATACAATCTATTTAATGGTTTAAACATTTTAGGATTATCAGAGCTTGAAGGATCAAGCTTTAATATCGAACAAATCACCTCATTATCACCAGAAGAAATCGAAAATGTTCTTGATTCCTCATATTTATACGTAACCATCGACTTAATGCTTAAATCAGAAACAAGTCTAAGCTTACCTGCTGATGTATTTGAAACAGCTGGTGAATTTGATGGTATGGTTAAAAAGGTTGAAATCATTAATGTCTTTGGAGCATTTGATGTATTAGGTACCTCAAATCCTGCTGATATTGATATCAACGCTATTACGATTGCAGATATTCAAGCATTACTCGATTTAAATTCTATAATCATTGATCAAATGATATCAGATGCGATCGTTGATGCATTAACATCAGTTCCAGCAACTGCATATAATGCTGAATTAACAAGACTCACTAAAGATGAAATGAACAATATGGTTCAGGTCTTATTGATACTTGCTGATGGTGATGACCAACAAACTCTAGTAGGATTAACACCAATTGATACATCAACCATTACAAGAGATAAGCTTAGAGACTTCTATGAATTAGATTCTAGACTTGTAGATAGAATACTATCTGAAGCTATTATCGATTCAGGCATTTCAATTCACTCATTATCCTATGATGATGCGAGTGAAGTTGATGAGTTTGACAATAAGCTAGATTTAAAGAGATCAGAATTAGGCGCATTAATTGATGCATTAGATATATTAGAAATTGATATTAACAATGCAGGAGCAATTGATCTAAACACATTTACTCCAGAAAAGATAGAAGAATTACTAGACCTAGACTCCAATTTAATTTATAGATTAGTTGGTGAAGGTATTATCGATCAAAACCTACAAACTGATGAATCCTTAGCAGCTGATGGAATTGATGCTAACTATGACCCAGAGGCACCAGGCTCAGACCTAAAGGTTTCTGAAATGTATGCTTTAGTTGCTGCCATGCAAGCAATGGGTATCACAAGCTTAGGTATGACAATTGATGTGAATACCACAACAATTGCACAGCTACAAGCACTTCATTACATTGGATTAGGAATTGATCCAGTCTTAGATACGCATCAATCTGTAATCGTTCATCGATTACTTTCAGAAGCAATCATTGGTGCACTTACTGTTCCAAGTGGTGCTTACATGGTAGGATCGACACTTGACTTATTACCAAATGAAATCCAAGGTGTTATCGGATCTCTACTCGTATTAAGTGAAGGGGATGATCAAGAAACATTGAATGGTTTAACTCCTGTCGATACTTCTGTATTAACTCCAGATGCCATTGAAGATTTACTTGATTTAGACTCACTCATTATTTATAGAATGGTAGCTTCAGGAATTATTGATCAAAATCTACATACTGATGAATCATTAGCAGAATTAGGTGATGACAATTACGATGAAAATGCTATTGGTGAGGATTTAAAGATTTCTGAAATGTATGGTTTAGTTGAAGCAATGCGTGTGATGGGTATCACTGATTTAGGTACTACAATTGATATCGATGCAACTACAATTGCACAGCTTCAAGAGCTTCATTATGTAGGATTAGGTATTGATCCAGTCTTAGACACACACCAATCCTTAATTGTTCACAGATTACTTTCAGAAGCGATTATTGGAGCATTAACTATTCCTAGTGGTGCTTATATGGTTGGTTCAACACTAGACTTGAAGCCTGAGGAAATCCAAGGTGTTATCGGATCATTACTTGTATTAAGTGGTGGTGATGACCAAGAAACATTAAATGGCTTAACTCCAGTCGATACTTCAGTATTAACTCCAGATGCTATTGAAGACCTATTAGACCTAGACTCATTAATCATCTATAGAATGGTAGCTTCAGGAATTATCGATCAAAACCTACATACTGATGAATCACTCGCAGAATTAGGTGATGATAACTATGATGAAAATGCTATCGGCGATGATTTAAAGATTTCTGAAATGTATGGTTTAGTTGAAGCAATGCGCGTGATGGGTATTACTGATTTAGGTACTACAATCGTGATTGAAGATACAACAATTGCGCAGCTTCAAGAGCTTCATTATGTAGGACTTGGAATTGATCCAGGTACAGATGTGCACCAATCAGTAATCGTCCACAGATTATTATCAGAAGCAATCATTGGAGCATTAACTATTCCAAGCGGTGCTTATATGGTTGGTTCAACACTAGACTTGAAGCCTGAGGAAATCCAAGGTGTTATCGGATCCCTTCTTGTATTAAGTGCTGGTGATGACCAAGAAACATTAAATGGCTTAACTCCAGTTGATACTACCGTATTAACTCCAGCAGCAATAGATGATTTACTCGATTTAGACTCACTCATTATCTACCGATTGATTGCTACAGGTATTATTGATCAAAACCTACAAACAGATGAATCATTAGCTGTTCTTGGTGATGTCAATTATGATCCAGATCTTCCTGGAGCAGATTTAAAGGTATTTGAAATGAGAGCATTAGTAGATGCAATGGAAATTATGGGTATTGTTAACCTAGGAACTACAATAGCAGCAGAAAATACAACGATTGCAAATCTTCAAGATTTACATGACGTTGGCTTAAGAGATGCTGGTATTGATGATCTAGACTCAACAATCGTTCATAGATTATTATCCAATGCGATTAGTGCAAGCTTAACTATCCCAACCAATGCATTTATGGTTGGTAGTACAGAGGACTTATTCATAGATGGCACACGTGATGAAATTCAAGGTGTTATTGATGCAATGCTACTCTTAAGTGGTGGTGACGATCAACAAACATTAGTCAGCTTAACTCCAGTAGCAAATAGCGTATTAACTCCAGCATTAATTAAGAGCTTACTAGATATTGATACACTCATTATTCATAGAATGATAGCAAGCGGTATTATTACTGCTACACTAGACACTGATGAATCACATGCAGAATTAGGAGATCCTAACTATGATCCAAACGCAATTGGTGAAGATATTAAGGTTTCTGAAATGTATGCATTAGTAGAAGCAATGAATATTATGGGTATTACTGATTTATCAGTTGCTATTGATGCACAAGGTGTAACAATTGCTCAACTTCAAAATCTACATTATGTAGGTTTAGGAACTGATCCAGTTGATGATGAATTTGATTCAGTGATTGTTCATAGAATATTATCAGATGCGATTATAGCGGCTCTTGATATTCCAAGTACAGCCTATATGGTTGGTTCAACACTAGATTTATTAGCAGTAGAAGTTCAAGGTGTCATTGACGCAATGTTAGTATTAAACGGTGGCGATGATTCAGCTACATTACTTGATCTAACACCAATTGATAACACATTATTAACTGCAGCAGTATTACAAGATTTAATTGATATTGATAAGTTGATTGTTTATAGATTAATCTCAGCTGGTATTATTGCAGCAAATATTGATACAGATGAATCTTATGCAGAACTTGGTGATGACAATTACGATCCACTAGCAATTAATGATGATATCAAGATTGCTGAAATGCAACATATTGTAGATTCAATGGATATTTTAGGTGTTACAAGTATCATGACAATTGCTTCTGATATTACTGTTGCTGGACTTAAGGCATTAACACCAGCAGAAATTGAAATACTTGTTGAAGCAAACACAAGTGGACCAAACACAATTATTTACTACATCATTTCTGAAACAGTTGATCCAGATAATAATTTATATGATACTCTTGTTGTTCTTTATCCAGGAACATACACAGAACCAGCAGATGACTATTATGTACTAGATGGTTTCAGCAACAGATTAAGATTGAAGAGAACTTCAATTGCTGATGCAATCAATGAATTACCTTAATAGTTAAAAATTACTAAACAAGAAAACCGCTAGGGATAAAATCCTTAACGGTTTTTTTCACGCCTCAAGTACCATAATATTTATTAAAATAAACACATAACATAAAAAGGTTTATATAAGTAAATATATATGATATAATATTGATGTGAGGTGATTATTGTGACAGTCAGTTATAAAGGGTTGTTTAAAATACTAGATGAGAAAAATTTGAATTTAACACAGATGTCAAAGGACTTAGCCTTTTCATCAAAGACTAGAGCTAAGTTCACAAAAGGAGAATATGTTTCATTACAAACGATTGAATCTATATGTAATTATCTAAATGTACCTATCGAGCAAGTAGTCAAGTTTGAAGCAACTCAGAAGCATTCAATAATGTATGATCAATTATATGAAGAGATGATGCACAAGATTAAAGGTGGAATCTATCATGAAACTCAGATACTGATGACCTACAACTCTAATCACATAGAGGGAAGTAAACTAACGGCTGAGCAAACAAGATACATCTTTGAAACGAATACTATTGGTTTAGATAGTCAAAAAGTTATTAATATTGATGACATTATTGAGACTCAAAATCATTTTAGATGCATTGATTATATAATTAAGACAGCATTTGAACCACTGAGTGAGCAACTTATCAAGGATTTACACAAGATATTGAAGTCAGGGACATCTGATGCAAAACTTGATTGGTTTAATGTTGGTGAATATAAAGCGAGACCAAACACAGTAGGTGGTATAGCAACATCAAGTCCGATAGATGTATCTAAGCACCTATCCTTGCTTATTAGAAGTTATGAAAATAGAGAATCACATCAATTTGAAGAGATCATTGATTTTCATTATGAGTTTGAATGTATTCATCCATTTCAAGATGGAAATGGTAGAGTTGGAAGACTTATCTCCTTCAAGGAATGTTTAAGAAATGGGATTATTCCATTTACAATAGATGAAGATCTAAAACTCTTTTATTATAGAGGTTTAAAGGAATGGAAAAATGAGAAGGGCTATTTAATTGATACTTGTTTGTCAGGACAAGATAAGTATAAGAATCTATTAGATATGTTTAAAATTAATTACTGATAAACATTAAAAAATCTCCAACGATTTGGAGATTTTTTTCTTTCATATAATTATAGTTGTTCCAATAAATTGATATAGAAGTTAACACCATTGATGACATTCTCAATTGTGATATCCTCATCAATACCATGAATCTTAGCTAAATCAGCCTTTGATACATCCATTGGAGAGAACTTATAGACATGTTCACAAATCTCATGATAGTTTCTAGAATCTGTAGTTGCTACCATTAAGTAAGGTGCAACTAACACATCTGACCAAACCTGATTGATTGCTCTTTGAACCATTCTAAATGCTTCATCAACATCGCTCACGGAAGTAGCCTCTGAAACAGAAGTAATCGCTACATCAATATTTGGATTCTTAATAATCTTTTTAATTTTTCTAACGACATCCTCACTTGTTTCAAATGGTCTCAATCTATAATTGATACCAATCGTTGCCTTCGATGGAAGAACATTGCTTGCTTCACTTCCACTAGCTTGAGTAAATGCTTGAGTCGTTTTAAACATGGAAAGAAATTCTCCACCATTTTTTTTAGCAATCATTTTAACAACTGGCATAAATAACCATAAATTCGCGAACAATATTTTGATTGGAAGACTCTTAGAATGTGGTGCTAAAGCATTGAATAAATATCTTACAGGATCAGTCATTTTAAGCTTAAATGCCTTACTTTGATTGAGTACAGTTACAGCCTTAGACAAATCAGTTAAAGGTGTGTCTTTGGGTGGTGTTGATGCATGTCCACCTCTTGAAACTGCAGTTAATGTGATATCTAAATATCCCTTTTCAGCGATACCTATAACTGCCGCTTTTTCTTTTACACCAGGAAACATTTTAGAGACTATAGCGCCACCTTCATCTAATACCATGTATGGCTTAACGCCTTGTGATTTTAAATGCTCAACGATTGCCTTTGCTGATGGTCCTGATATCTCTTCATCGCCTGAAAAGGCCAAATAAAGGTCATTTTTAAATTTTTTATCCTTACTTAGCACATGCTCGACTGATTCCATTACAGCATTTAAGCTGCTCTTCGTATCTAAAGCTCCTCGGCCATAAACAGTGGTATCTGAAACCAACCCAGAAAAAGGATCATGAATCCAATCACCATTGATTGGAACGACATCATAATGAGACATTAAGACAGTTGGAAACTCAGCAGATTCACCCTTAATCTTAAATAGCATACCACGCTCGTGTTCACTATACTCCGCATGCTCTAATATGAAAGGATATCTTTCCTTAATGAAAGCTCTAAATTTCTTAAATTCATTTTCATCTTCATTGGATTTATCACTACTTGATATCGTTTTAAATTGAAGCATTTTTGATAAGGATTCGACAACTCTTTTTTCATCAATCTCATGTTTCTTTTTCATTTCTGGAAATTGATTTGGCTTGAATTGAATGGTTCGAACGATGACGATTAAAATGAGAAGAATTGGTATTAGTAATAATGCATACCATTCCATTATTTAATCAACCCTTTCTTATAGAAGATGCGTGCACTTACTAGTGATAGTCCAACTCCTACTGGAACCATAATTCCAACATAGCCACCACTACCAGGAACTGCGATAAAGAAAATGATCATAAAGATTAATGGAATAATGGCTACCATTACTCTCTTCATAATATAAACAATACCTAATGCACCAAATAGTGCAGGAATAATATTATCAAATGCTGGCTTTAATGCAGGAGATTCCAAAACAGGTGTTAATGGAATAATAAGCAGTGCGCCAATCAAAATAATTAGGGTTGTAATAATTGAGCTAGAAGCGACTGCGATGGTTGCTATTACATCACCCTCATCAGTCCCTTTTTCAATCCCTAAAGCATCCTGAGCGTTAAGCGCTGCAGGAACCTTTAAGCTTGTTAAGTTGCCTGTAACAAACGCTAAATAGCTTGAACCAGTTCCAAGCATTGGAGTGAATGTGAATACTTCAATCGTCGTTACTGGCCAAAATATAATTGCAGTAGCGAAAAAGCCTGGTAAGAAATGAGATAAGGTTGGCCATACTCCGGTGATTAAACTAATAAGAAGAGGAGCACTAATAAATAAAGACAGTGCACCAAGCATCCAAATACGACCTTCATAATGAAGTTGATCTTGATAGTTTCTTTCCATGTTATCTTACCCCCATGCTAGCAATTAATATTGCCATAGCCATTGCACCAACCATGGATAATGGAAGTGCATAGTTCTTTAACCAATCAGCCTTACCCTTTTTAATTAATAATCCAAAGACAATAATCAGTATGGCTGATGTTAAAAATACGATAACACCAAGTATTGAGAAATAAGTTTCACCATCTACAGACTTTGGAGCTAATATATAGCCTACAAATGCAGAAATCATCCCTAAGAATAACGCATCCATCATGATTTGATTCCATGAATTATCCTTTTCTTTAACTGAATGAATCTTTTGACTATATTTTTTAAAGAAGAATGGAATGATTAAAAGTGGTGGGATACATCCTAGTGTCATTACCCATAAAGCAGTAATTACGATTTCAGGAGTTAAAGTATCTCCAATATTCATATTGAAGACTCCACTAATTACATTAATTGCTGCTGGAAGCTCATAGGTCACTGCACCTAATGTTCCTAGCCTCATACCAGCGATCATTGGACCAAAGACCTTACTTAAGGCAATCAATCCAATTAATATTGCAAATGAAGGAGCAATACTAAATACCATTGATGATGAAATGGTTTTATTGATTTGTTCCTTTGTAAACCCTAACGTCAACGCTCTTTTTCTCGATTTAATTAAAAAAATGACAGATTGTAAGAGAACATAGAAAAAAATTATACCTATGATCAAATAAACCCACCAAGAATTCAGGAATGCCATATCGTGCACCTCATTTTGTTGTTTTATCTCATTATATACTAAATATAGATTAATTGTAATTATAGATTTCATAATTTCACAGAATAAGTGAAATCGTAAAGAAATCATGTTATATTTAAGTTGACTCATGAATGAATAAAAAAAGAAGGTGTTTTTTATGAACGAAGCTATAAAATTAAGAAGATCTGTTAGAACGTATTTAAAAAAGCCATTAAATAAAAAAGAAGAAGAGATGTTAAAAAATCTATTAGCTGAAACTGAAATAATGAAGGGTCCATTTGGGAATCATGCGAGATTCTTCTATTACAGTACAAATAAAGCCTTTGATGATGAAGCGAAGCGCATCGGAACCTATGGGTTTGTTAAGAATGCACCTGCATTCTTTGGTGGTGTCATCAAAAATACTTTTGAAGCTATTATTGATTTCGGTTATTTATTTGAGCATATTATCTTAGAGCTTACGAAGCATGAGCTTGGTACAGTATGGCTAGGTGGAACATTCTCAAGATCAGCTTTTGAATCAGAGGTAGGTGAAAATGAAGTTATACCTGCTATATCGCCTGTTGGCTACCCAGAAGAGAAGCTATCCTTGATGGAAAAGGCAATTAGGTTAACGATTAAAGCAGACCGCAGAAAGCCAATTGAAGAGCTATTCTTTGTAAATGATTTCTTACATCCAATCCCAGAAAATCATCGCTACATGAAATATTTAGAGCTTGTACATCTCGCTCCATCAGCTTCCAATAAGCAGCCTTGGCGAGTTATTGTTCAAGATAATAAATTACATTTCTATCTAGAACGCACTCCAAATTATGCACAATTAGTTCCATTTGTTATGCAAGCACTAGATATAGGGATAGGTATTTATCATTTTGAAGCAGGACTAATAGAAGATAAGAAAAACTATATGATTACAAATCTATTCATGCCAAATATTGAAAATAAAGAATATATCATTTCGTTTATCTTAGAGTAAATAAAGAGCCTCCGAATTTTCGGAGGCTCAATCTTTATCTTTTACTTAATTTACTTTTTTACTACTCTAACTTTTTTAAGCTTAGCAAATCTTGGTAGGCCATCAACGAGTTTCGCTTTTGATTCACCTTGAATTAATGGTAATGCATAATCTACATAATCTTGAGTTAATCCTTTACCATCAGGTAAAATCCACTCTAGAGGAACCTTTTGTTCTGTATTTGCTGCAAGCTTTAGTGGAAGAAGAACGTATTTGATCTTATAAGGATTAGAAGAGATTCTCTTAAATCCAACCATTTTATCTGATGTTCCACGAACTGCTGCTTGAACTGCTTTTTTACCAGCATTGAATGCTTCTTCAACGTCTACCTTAGATGCTAAATGAGCAGCTGATCTTTGTAGAAGTGAGAATTCAATTGCTCTAACCTTTACATCAATACGATTAGCAACTTGCTCAGCAAGAACTGCTGCAGTTCCGCCTAATTGAGCATGTCCAAACGCATCTCTTTTTAATTCTTGATACATTTCAGGAATATATTTTCCTTCTTTGGTCTTAATACCCTCAGATACGGCAACGATAACCTTGCCCTTTTCCTTTAAGTTCTTTTCAACTGCTTTAAAGAATTGTTCGATATCAAATGGAACTTCTGGTAAATATACTAAATCTGGACCTTGTCCCTTATATTGAGCTAGTGCTGCAGCTGCTGTTAACCAGCCTGCATTTCTTCCCATAATTTCAACGATTGTAACCTGCTTTGTATCATAGACTGTCGCATCATGATATAGCTCCATTAATGAAGTAGCTACATATTTAGCAGCACTTGCATATCCTGGAGAATGATCGGTTGCATTTAAGTCATTATCGATTGTCTTAGGTACACCCATGACATTGCAATCATAACCTGATTTCTTAAAGAACTTACTAATCTTATAGCAAGTATCCATAGAGTCATTTCCACCATTGTAGAAGAAATAACGAATATTGTACTTTTTGAATACTTCAAGAAGTCTTTCGTATTCTGTAGTATCCTTTTTAGGATCCTTCATCTTATATCTAACACTACCAATTGCTGAAGAAGGAGTATTCTTTAATAAAAATAGCTCTTCTAAGTCTTCTTGACCAATGTCATAAAATTCTTCATTTAAAACGCCCTTAATACCATGTACTGCACCATAAACTGCAGTAATGTTTTCTTGCTTCAAAGCTTCGATGAAAACACCAGCTGCACTGGAGTTAATCACGCTTGTTGGACCACCCGATTGACCGAGTAATGCTGCTCCGACTAAATTCTTCATATAATCACCATTTCTTATCTATTTTTTTAATTTCCACAGGCATTTTACCATAAATGAAGGATATAGAGTAGTTTTTTGTTAAAAAAACGATTTCATAATTTACCAAAATCTATGTAGCATACGTTCATTTTAACTACACATTGTGCTATAATAGTCTTGCAGTACATTTTTTTATGCAGGGGAGTTTAAGAATATGAAAATTGGTGTATTAACATCGGGTGGTGACGCACCTGGAATGAATGCTGCAATTCGTGCAGTAGTTCGTGCAGGAAACCTCTATGGCCATGAGATTTATGGAATTAAAGATGGTTATAGTGGAATGATTAATGATGACGTCGTTTTGCTAAATCATCAAAGTGTTTCTGGCATGCTTTCCAAAGGCGGCACTTTCTTAGGTACCGCAAGATCTTCCGAATTTTTACTAGAAGAAGTTCGTCTAAAAGCTGTTGAAAATATGAAAAATAGAGGCATTGAAGCATTAATTGCTATCGGTGGAGATGGAACTTATCGCGGGGCAATGGACTTAACGAAAATGGGGCTAAAAACCATTGGACTTCCAGGTACAATTGATAATGATATACCTGGCACTGATTTTACAATTGGATTTCATACTGCAGTTGAAACGATTGTTGATGCCATCGATAAACTGAGAGACACCTCTACATCTCATCAACGTTGTTCAATCGTTGAAGTGATGGGGCGTCATTGTGGGGACTTAGCTTTATTTTCAGGTATTTGTGGTGGAGCAGAATTTATCGTAACACCCGAACATCCAATGAATAAAGAACAAATTATCTCACAATTAAAGAAACATCGTGCAGAAGGTAGAAGACACGCAATTATCGTGATTACTGAAAACATTTTAAATGTCCACGATTTCGCAAATGAAATCACTGAAAAATCAGGATTCGCATCAAGAGCTACTGTACTTGGATATATTCAACGTGGAGGCTCTCCATGTCCTGAAGATCGTATCCTTGGCTCAAGAATGGGTACCTATGCTGTAGAGCTACTTAATGATGATATTTATGGTGTTTGTGTAGGGGTTAGAGATTCAAGAATGGTACATCTTCCATTTTCTAATGTCGTTGGTCAAAAGAGACCTAAGAATGAAATCTATAATCTAGTTAAAAAAGTTTCATAATCAAACAAAATCATTTATAATGAAATTGATTAAAATATAGAAAGGAAATACATATGACTAAATACGTATATTTATTCAAAGAAGGAAATTCTTCGATGAAGAATTTGCTTGGTGGTAAAGGTGCAAACTTAGCTGACATGACAACTCTAGGTATGCCAGTTCCACAAGGATTTACAGTAACAACAGAAGCATGTATTGATTACTACAATAGAAAAAAGGTGATTGCACCTGAAATTATTGAACAAATCTATACTGCATTAGCTGTAACAGAAAAAGAAGCAGGCAAAAAGTTTGGAGACCCTAACGATCCATTCTTAGTATCCGTTCGTTCTGGTGCAAGAGCTTCCATGCCAGGTATGATGGATACCATTTTAAACCTCGGTTTAAATGATATCTCAGTCAAAGGCTTAGCGAAACTTACAAACAACCCTAGATTTGCTTATGACTCATATCGTCGTTTTATTCAAATGTTCTCAGACGTTGTAATGGATATTCCAAAATCAAATTATGAAGAATTATTAGAAGAAATGAAGCACAAGAAAGGTGTCGAATTAGACACTGACTTAGATGCAAAAGATTTAGAAAAATTAGTTGCTGAATATTTAACTAAATATGCAGAACTAAAGGGTGAACCATTCCCACAAGATCCAAAAGTACAATTAATTGAATCAATTACTGCAGTATTCAGATCATGGGATAACCCACGTGCGAATACGTATAGAAGACTACACCACATTCCTTACGAATGGGGTACAGCAGTAAACGTTCAAGGCATGGTATTTGGTAACATGGGCGATGATTCAGGTACAGGGGTTGCATTCTCAAGAAATCCTTCTGATGGAACCAATGAACTATATGGTGAGTATTTATTTAATGCACAAGGTGAAGACGTTGTAGCAGGTATTCGTACTCCAAAACCTATTTCTGAATTGAAGATTGATAATCCTCGTCTATATGATGAATTTTATACAATTGCTAAAAAATTAGAAGCACATTATCGTGATATGCAGGATATGGAATTTACTATTGAACGTGGTAAGCTTTATATGCTTCAAACACGTAATGGTAAGAGAACTGCTCAAGCTGCATTAAAGCTAGCTATTGATTTAGTGAATGAAGGCGTATTAACTGAAAAGGAAGCAATCCTAAAGGTTGAACCAGGACAGTTAGATGCATTACTTCACCCACAATTCAATCCAACAGCACTTAAGGCTGCTAGAGTGATTACAACTGGATTAAACGCATCTCCAGGTGCTGCAACAGGTCGTGTTGTATTTACCGCAGAACGCGCTAAGGAATTAAAGGCTAAGGATGGACTTCCTGTCGTACTAGTACGTCAAGAAACATCTCCAGAAGATATTGAAGGTATGATCGTTTCATCAGGTATTTTAACTTCACGTGGTGGTATGACATCACACGCAGCAGTCGTTGCTCGTGGTATGGGTACATGCTGTGTTGCGGGTGCTGGTCAAGTACACGTATATGAGTCAAAGAAATACTTTGAAGTGAATGGCGAAAAGTTTAACGAAGGAGACTGGATTTCATTAGATGGATCTACCGGCAAGGTTTATGGCCAAAAGGTAGAAACTCAAGATGCTACAGTTTCTGGAGATTTCGGAACATTAATGGCATGGGCTGACAAGCACAGAGCATTAAAGATTCGTACAAACGCTGATAATCCAAGAGATGCTAAGGTTGCCTATGAATATGGTGCAGAAGGTATTGGCTTATGCCGTACTGAGCATATGTTCTTCGAAGCAGACCGTATTCCAGCAGTGAGAGAAATGATCGTTGCTAAGAATAAGGCTGAAAGAGAAAAAGCATTAGCTAAATTACTTCCTATGCAAAGAGAAGACTTTATTGGATTATACAAAGAAATGAAGGGTTATGCCGTAACCATTCGTTACTTGGATCCACCACTACACGAATTCGTTCCAACAGCAGAAGCTGATATTAGAGCACTTGCTAAGGAAATGGGATTAGATTTTGAAACTTTACAAAAGACAATTGAAGAACTACATGAAACAAACCCAATGTTAGGACACCGTGGTGTCAGATTATCTGTAACATATCCTGAAATTGCAGAAATGCAAACAAGAGCTGTTATTGAAGCTGCTATCGCTGTAAATAAAGAAGGTATGAACGTAGTTCCTGAAATTATGATTCCTCTTGTAGGCGATCTTAAGGAATTAAAATATGTTAAGGATGTAGTTGTTGCTACAGCTGAAAAAGTTATTAAGGAAGCTGGCGTTAAGCTAGAATACTTAGTAGGTACAATGATTGAAGTGCCACGTGCAGCAATTATTGCAGATGAAATAGCTAAAGAAGCTGAATTCTTCAGCTTTGGAACAAACGACTTAACACAAATGACATTTGGTTTCTCAAGAGATGATGCTGGTAAGTTCTTAGGCGATTATTATGAAAAGAAAATCTTCGCTAACGATCCATTCGCACATATCGACCAACAAGGCGTTGGTAAGCTAATGAAGATGGCAGTTGAACTTGGACAACAAACAAGACCTGACATTAAATTAGGTATTTGCGGAGAACATGGTGGAGACCCACAATCAGTTGAGTTCTGCCATAATATTGGTTTAACTTACGTTTCATGTTCACCATTTAGAGTTCCAATCGCAAGACTTGCTGCTGCTCACGCAAACATCAAGAACCCAAGAAAATAGTTCTAAAAAATAATTAATTAAGCATATCCGAAAGGGTATGCTTTTTTTAGTTATTGTAAAAATTGAACAAATAAAACGTTTTCAATTTTACGAAATATTTAGATTGGACTATATCTATGATATAATACACTGGGATAAAGCGTGTACAAGCATAAAATCATCAAGATGAATGACTTTATAATTCTTGAAAAAAATAAGCATAAAAAGTGAATTTACTACGACTTTTTATGAATCAATAGATCTTTTTTTAGAGGTTTCAGTTAAAAAAACTGACAAATGCACTAGGAGGATTTTATGAACGTATCTGCGTTTATGTATGGAGAAAGTATAATGTTCGTATTTGGAGGACTTGCTCTCTTCATCTTTGGGATCAACATGATGAGTGACTCCCTAAAGGCTGCAGCTGGAAACAAGCTGAAGGCAATTATTGAAAAAACAACGAATACACCACTCAAAGGTATAATCGTAGGTATTCTTTTAACTATCTTGATTCAGTCATCCTCAGGAACGACTGCATTAATGATAGGCTTGCTTAGAGCAGGGTTAATGACTCTTCCTCAAGCAGTTGGTATTATTATGGGTGCAAATATTGGAACAACTGTCACTGCATTCATTATTGGTTTACCTGTAGCAGATTATGGTTTGTATATACTTTTCGTAGGTGTCGTGATGTCATTTATGAAAAATAGAAGAGTGCATCACTTCGGTGGAGTACTTGTCGGATTAGGTATGCTATTTGTTGGGTTAAACACGATGTCAGATGGACTTAAACCACTAGCAGCAACCCCAACAGCAGAAGCAATGTTTCAAACATTTTCGAATAGTTGGTTTTTAGGAACTATTTTTGGTACATTATTTACAGCACTTGTTCAATCCTCATCGGCAGCGATTGGGGTATTAGAAAAACTTTATGCACTCAATGCAGAGGGTATTGAAACGATTTCACTTCATGGAGCAATTCCTATTTTACTCGGAGCGAATATAGGAACTACAATTACTGCCTTATTAGCATCCATTGGTGGTAATATTGAAAGTAGAAGAGCATCATTCATTCACATTTTATTTAACGTAGTGAGTGCTGTTATCTTCTTAATTATTCTTGTGCCTTATGAAGCATTAATTGTTTGGGTTGAAGCAAGATTCCTACAGCCATTCTCTATGCTAACCATCGCGTTTGCACATGCATTCCAAAATATCGCAATGACATTTATTTTATATTTCTTTATTAAGCAAATGATTTATCTCGCTAAGTTAGTTGTTAAAGACAAGAGTGGCAAGGTTATCCCAGAGGATATGTTTGATGAAAAGATTATCGAGGAATCACCTTCGCTTGCATTAGAATTTGTGAAAAAAGCGATTTTATATATGGGTTCTATCGTTAAAGACTATTTCGATATTGTAAAAGTCTATAGCTTTAAGGAGAATTCAAAGCTTGTTGAAGAAGGCTTTCAGCATGAAATGATGATTGATACCTATGATCAAAAGCTTCATGACTATTTAATTAAAATCTCAAGAGCAGGATTAGATAAACAAGACTCATTAAAGCTATCTAGAGACTTAGATACAATTAAGGACTTTGAGCGTATTGGGGATCATTTAACAAACATTATTCAATTCTTTGAAGAAAGATATCAGGAATCTCAGCTCTTATCGGTAGAAGGAACAAGAGATCTTCATGAACTATATGATGTCATTGGACAAATGATTGAAGATACATTAAATAGCTTTGAAAACCAAGATGTTACACTCGCAAGAAAAGTAATAGAAACTGAAGATTTAGTCGATGAACTCGAAGAAAAATTCAGATATAGATATATTGAAAGACTTAAAAATGGTGATATCACCTTCGTTACAGCAGCGAATTTCCCTGATATTCTAGCGAATTTAGAGAGAATCGGTGACCATTTAATGAACATTGTTAGCTCAGTAATTGAACCAATGTATGTTCCACAAAGCATATTAGTACCAAAACCTCACGAAATAGATAAAGATATATAATAAGGAGTTGGTAATCATGTTTGAACTTAAAGCACCATATACACCAAAGGGTGACCAGATTAAAGCGATTGAAACTTTAAAAGAAAACTTTGAAAAGAATATCAATGAGCAAGTACTTTTGGGTGCGACAGGTACAGGGAAAACATTTACGATTGCCAATATCGTCCAACATTTACAAAAGAAAACCCTTGTGCTCGCCCCAAATAAGACCCTAGCGGGTCAATTATATGGCGAACTTAAGGCTTTTTTTCCTAATAATAGAGTCGAATACTTTATTTCCTACTATGACTATTATCAACCAGAAGCCTATGTCGTTTCCTCAGATACCTATATTGAAAAGGATTCCTCCATCAATGATGAAATTGATGAATTAAGACATAGTGCAACATCCTCTTTACTAGATAATAAAGATGTTATTGTTGTAGCATCCGTCTCCTGTATTTACGGGATTGGAGACCCAGAAGACTACAAAAACTCAATGATTGCTGTGCGTATCGGTGATGATTATGGAAGAGATAAGCTTATCAATAAGCTAGTAGAACAAACCTATCAAAGAAACGATATGGATTTTCATAGAGGAACCTTTAGAGTTAGAGGCGATTCAATCGAAGTCATTCCAGCCTATGAAAGAGCGAATGGTATTCGTATTTCATTTTTTGGTGATGAAATTGAAGAAATTAAAAGATTTGATGTCCTAACTGGACAGCCCTTAGAAAGCTTAAATTACGTCACGATATTTCCTGCATCTCACTTCATGACCAATAAGGATAAGCTAAAGGAATCGATTCGTAGAATTAAAAACGAACTTCAGGAACAAATTGCCTATTTCAAGGGTAATAATTTATTACTAGAGGCTCAAAGAATCGAACAAAGAACGAAATACGATATGGAAATGCTAGAAGAAATCGGGATTTGTAGCGGGATTGAAAACTATTCAAGACATTTATCACTACGTGAAGCTGGTGAAACACCCTCGACCTTAATTGATTTCTTTGGTGATGACTTTATTATGATCGTCGATGAATCACATGTAACAATCCCTCAGGTCAGAGGTATGTATTTTGGAGACCGCTCCAGAAAAACAACCTTAGTCAATTATGGTTTTAGACTTCCTAGTGCGCTTGATAATAGACCACTTCAATTCGATGAATTTGAAAAGAAATTTTCTAAGGTTATATATTTATCAGCGACTCCTGGTGCATACGAGTTAGAAAAGGGATTACCTATCGTTGAACAAATTATACGTCCAACATACTTATTAGATCCTGAAATTGAAATAAGACCATCCAAGGGTCAAATGGATGATTTATACTTTGAGATTAAAAAAAGAATAAGCGCTGGAGAGCGTGTATTGGTTACCACACTTACCATACGTATGAGTGAGGATTTAACAGCATATTTTAAACAGCTTGGATTAAAGGTGGCATATTTACATAGTGAAATCAAATCACTTGATCGTATCACGATCCTAAGAGATTTAAGAATTGGTAAATATGACTGCTTAATTGGTATCAATCTACTTCGTGAAGGTCTAGACCTTCCTGAGGTTTCACTTGTCGCGATTCTAGATGCGGATAAGCAAGGATTCCTAAGAAGTGAAAGGTCACTTATTCAAACGATTGGTAGAGCAGCTAGAAACCAAAATGGTCGAGTCATTATGTATGCAGATAACATCAGTGACGCGATGAATTTCGCAATTAAGGAAACCAATCGAAGAAGAGCGCTTCAGCTTGAGTTCAATCTTAAATATAATGTCGTTCCAGTAACCATTCAAAAGGATATTAGAGATAAGATTAGCGTGCGTGAAGATGTGATTGAAGAAGCTAAGGATTACTCTAAGATTTCGAAGAAGGAAAGAGAAAAGATGACAAGACAGATCGAAGCTGAAATGAAGGCTGCTGCTAAAAATCTTGACTTTGAAAAGGCTGCAGAGCTTAGAGATCTACTATTTGAATTGAAAGCAGAAGACTAATGTCTTCTTTTTTCTAGGTGAGAAAATGAAAAAAGATATAGAAACAATCAAAAAAATAATTAGAGAAGATTATGACAGAAAAGTCAAAAAATTCAGTGATTTGAATGATTTCAATAAGGTAATCATTATTGGCGATTCGATGGTTGCTTATTTGAATTTAAATAAGCTTGGATTAGCAAAGGAAGTCATTAACCAAGGTATTGCCGGTGATACAACCATCGGAGTTATAAAAAGACTTGATTTGGCTATTCGATTGAAACCATCCAAGGTTATCTTAAGTATTGGGTCTAATGATATTGTTTTAACTGATTTATCTCTTCAAGAAACCGTAGAAAATATTATAAAGATCAAGGAAGAAATTGAAGCGAAATCAAATTCAAAGGTTTACGTTATGAATCTCACGCCTGTCTTAAGGGATCATGAGATTTCAAACATGGATTATGTATCCAGTAGAACCAATGATGATATTAAGGAAATTAACCAGGAACTTAAAAAACGAATCGAAAGCGATCAATATATTAATATTTATGACGAATTGATTGATAAAGATGGGAATTTAAATCTAAAATATACAACCGATG
This sequence comes from Acholeplasmataceae bacterium UBA2284, assembly GCA_002345705.1. Taxonomy (GTDB): domain Bacteria; phylum Bacillota_I; class Bacilli_A; order Acholeplasmatales; family Acholeplasmataceae; genus Peloplasma. The sequence continues at coordinate 204,378 of DDWO01000012.1, forward strand.
GTATTCATTTGAATCCAGAAGGATATGAGATATATTCGAATTTAATCCATCAAATCATTAAGAGTAAAAAAGGCTTTTAAGCCTTTCGTTTTAAAGGATTTAAAAACCTAATTATGGTATCATAGATTTGGAGTTGATTATATGAATGCAAACACACATTATCAAGCAGGTTTATCCAATTATTTATTAAATACACCAAAGAAAAATATTATGGTAGCTATTGAGCATTTCAATCAGGCTGCTGTTTTAGGTCATGCCGATTCTCACTACTTTTTAGGTCGCTTTTATGGCTTAGGAGATGGTATTTCCTTAGACTTTGTTAAAGCAAGAGAACACTATGAAAAGGGTGTTTCCCTAGGCTCTTATAAGTGTGGATATGCCCTAGGCTTAATTTATCATAGCGGCATGGGTGTTGAAAAGGATGAAACGACAGCTAAGGACTATTTCAAGCAAAACTACGAGATTCTTTTATCAGAGGCTGAGGGGAAAGACCCTGTTTCAATGCATATCCTAGGAACCTATTTTTACTACGGCTTTTATGTGCAAAGATACATCTTTAAAGCAATCGAATGGTTTATCAAGGCTGCAGAGCTTGGATATAGTGATTCACAATATATGCTTGGTATGATTTATGAAACTATTGGTCATGATACTAAGGATAAAGAAAAGGCAGCACACTATTACGAGCTCGCTAGTAAGCAGGATCATCCATATGCGCAGTATGCCTTAGGTATTAACGCACTTGAAGAAGAAAGATGGAGAGATGCCGTCTTCTATCTTGAAAAGGCTGCAAACCAGCAATATGCACTTGCTTGTTACTCACTCGCAATGTATTACCATGAAAAGGAACCCAAATTTCCTTTAAAAGCGTTTGAATGGTTTATGTTAGCAGCTAAACAAAATCATACAGAGTCTCAATACTATGTTGGTTTATACTATCAAAATGGTAGAGGTGTTCCACATAATATAGAACAAGCCATTTATTGGCTAGAAAAAGCAGCAGTTAAAAAAGAAAAGAATGCTTTATATCATTTAGCAATGATTTTAATCAAACAAGAGATTAAGGATTATCAAACAATTGCTAAATTACTAGAGCAAGCAGCAGCACTTGATCACCCACATGCACAATATAACCTCGCAGTGATGTATCAAAAGGGTGATGGTGTTCCTCAAAACATGCAAAAATCATTTTTCTGGTATGAAAAAGCAGCAAATGCGAATCTCGCAATTGCTCAATATAATCTAGGCATGATTTATTTCGAGGGATCAATTGTTGAAAAGGATGAAGCAAAGGCTAAGGAGCTGTGGCAAAAAGCGGCAGATCAAGGCTTGGAGGCTGCAGTAAAATTAATGCTATCTATTAATAATTACGAGAAATTGCAGAAATCGTCATGGCAATCCTAAAATATCTATATTTATCTTTCGGTATTATATTATATGTATTTATTAATATCGTATCCTATACAAATCCAAACTTTTCAGGGGAAATGTCTATAAAAATTATTTACAGTACGATTTCATTTGTATTACTGGTTTTGGATTATGCAAGTATTCTAATTCCAAAGAAATTGTACAAAAAAGATTTTTCTCAATATACAACCTATGTCAAAATATCTTTATACTTGGGAGTTATCGTCATTCCATTGATAAGCTTATATTATACTTAAAAATTTATAAAAACTAAACTAAATGAGGGCGTTAGCCCTTTTTTTGTATATTCTTTACATACCGCTTAAGCAAATCCGTTTGATATTCAAAATAATTATGATTAAATCAAGTTAAGATTTGAGATTTGAAAGACTTTTGAAAATAAGGGAGAAATTTATGCGAAGAAACAAGCTATTATCTCTGCTGATGTCAGTCCTGATAATGTTTTTTTTGGCTGCCTGTAACCCAGGAGAAGAGCTAGATATTGATGCTCTTTTAGTGGAAGCACAGGAGCAAGTCACTCTTGCGGGAACAGTGAGTTCCGATATAACACTACCTACAACTGTTGTTGTTGATGAACTAACAGTTGCTGTATCATGGTCATCTAGCAATACAGCCGTGATCTCCAATACAGGGGTTGTAACAAGACCTTCAGCTGCTACAGGAAATGTCAGTGTGACATTAACTGCAACATTCAGCTATGAAGGGGAGGAAAAGGTAGGAACCTTCGTTGTTATTGTCGAAGCACTTGCACAGGTTACATTCACCATCACTTTTAATTCAAATGATGGAAGCGCAGTCGCTTCAATTACAGCAAACCAGGGTTCAACAATTACTGCTCCAACACCACCAACTAAACTTAATCATACGTTTGGTGGATGGTATAAGGAAGTAGCTTTAACAACTCAATGGAATTTTACTACCGATCAAGTCAATGCAAATACTACACTTTATGCGAAATGGGTCGAAAATGATTCCTATGATGTCACCTTCTATAAGGGAAATGGTGAACCAGACGTTGTCGTTTCAGTCTATGCAGGTCAAAAGGTGACTGCGATTACAAATCCAATAGCTTTAGGATATGAATTCAGCTTTTGGATGAAAGCAGACTTTGAGCCTTGGAATTTTGAAGTTGACGTAGTGACTGATGATATTACATTATATGCTTTTTATGACATTATTATCTACACTGTAACCTATGTACTACCAACAGGAGCTGAACATACAGGAACACCAGGAACGGCTTTTGATATTATCACACCGATCACTGATCTTGGAAGTGCATATCTTGCAAATCATGAGTTTTTAGGTTGGTTCACTGCTGAAACTGGAGGAACTAAGGTAACCTCAGTTGCCGTGGGTACTACAGGAAATCTAACATTATATGCACAGTTTGAAGAAGACGAACAGTTTACTGTAACATTTAATGATATGATGGGCGGTATAACAACAGAAACACTTTATTATGGCTATGTCACTGAACCAACAGATCCAATCCGTTCAGGATACTTATTCCTAGGATGGTTTAAGGATATGGATGGTTTAGTTGAATATGATTTCGAATTTGATATAGTGAGTGCGGATATTACACTCTATGCAATATGGGAAAAACTAGTTCCTGAGGGTATGACGGGTGTTTATACTGCAGAAGAGTTTTATCAAATGACTCTTCATACGGGTACAGATTCATTCTTCTTAATGAATGATATCGATTTTTCAACCTATACGTGGGTTGCACATAACAATTCGTTCAAGGGTATATTTGATGGCGACTACAATGTCATTAGTCATTTAACAATTGAGTCTACAAATGCAGCAAATTATGGTGGGATATTCCCACGTGCTAATGGAGCAACCATCAAGAATTTACTTATAGAGGATCTTCATATTGATGTAGCTAATAGAGCAGGTGGTTTAATCGGACGGGTTGAAAACGGGAAAGTCAACGTCCAAGATTTATCCATTACTAGAGCACATGTTATGGGCACTGCTAATGAAGGTGTAGCATTACTCATCGGTCAAGCAGCATTTGAAGTTGAAATCCATAATGTATCTATTTCTGCATCCAAGGCATTTACCACTCAAAAATATGCATCATTATTTATTGGACGCTCTGATGTTGTTGTAAATGCAAGTGACATATTTATTCGTGATTCAGTTGCTGAAATTACTGCAACCAATACAGATTCTGGTGCCAGTGGTATCGTCTCTTATACCAATGCTGATGCTGCACACGTAACAGTTAATAGATTATTTATCCTAAATAGTTACCTACATGGCAAATACGCTGGTGCAGTCTCTGGTTATCAAAATAGAGGAACTGTAACGATTAACAATGCATTTATTGAAATCACATTTACTTATATGGATGCGCCAAATAGCGGTTTAGTATCTAGAGTTAATACTACCGGTGTCGCGCCAACATTCACGAATCTATTTGTTGATTTAAAATTTGAAACACCTACACATGCACAAGTGGTTGCTTCATTATCACCACAGCAGCAAGATCTTCAAGCCCTGGATCTCCTATTCTGGATGGATCATTTAAATGCAATCGCATCCAGTTCTTTATGGGTATCAGCGGGTCTTTATTATGTGCTTGAAAATGATCATGGTGGTATGGTGGATACGTTCACTGTTACATTCAATGTCGATGGTGGAACAGCTATCGAGTCCTATACATTGATATCAGGAAGTAAAGCATTTATTCCTTCAACTACTACAAAGTTAGAGCATATCTTTGATGGCTTCTATAAGGATGCAATGTTTGCTACTCTATTTGATTTTAATACAGAGCTTGTTACAGAAAACACGACAATCTATGTAAAATGGATTGAAATGGATAAGTTTGATGTGACATTCAATACCAATGGTGGAACTTCAGTGAATCCATTACTAAATGTGCTTGATGGATCTTTAATCAATGAGCCTACTGCACCTACAAGACTTGGGTATACATTTGCAGGTTGGTTTAAGGATGAAGCGTTCACAACTTCATTTGTCTTCGCATCAGATTTGATATTGGCGGACACAACACTTTATGCAAAATGGGAAGTTGTAGAATATACGATTACCTATCATATGAATGGTGGAGAGACAGCAAGTCCAACGACATACACCATTGAAACACCTACAATTACTCTGTTAGAAGCTATGAAGCTAGGTTATTCATTTACAGCTTGGACCAATGCAGCTGTTGATGGTGCAATTGTAACAGAAGTTTCACTTGGAACTACTGGAAATCTAAACTTCTATGCACAATACAATACTGTATTATATACAATTGATTACATGCTGGATGGTGGAACTTTAGATGCACCAAATCCAGAAACCTATTTAATTACCTCAACTACATTAGTATTAAATGGAGCATCTAAGGAAGGCTATGAATTTGCAGGCTGGTTTGATGCTGAGTCCGAAGGAACACTTTATACACAAATTAGTTCAGGT